>CAXTJU010000084.1:0-13181 GCA_964244655.1 uncultured Acetobacteraceae bacterium
GCGGCATGCTGCTGCTGCAGGAGACGGACGCCGCCCCCGCGCGGGACCGCCAGGCCCGGCGGCACGGCCGCGCCATGCTGGACGCGCTGGCCCGGCTGCAGCACGCGTTGCTGGGCGGCGAGGACGACCCGGCGGCGCTGGAGCGGCTGGCCGCCCTGCTGGAGCACTGCCCCGAGGCGTCCGACCCCGGCCTGCGCGCCACGGTCGCCGCCGTGGCGCTGCGGGTGCACGTGGAGCTGGCCCGCCACGGCCGCTGAGGCGAGCTGTGGCGCATCGGTTACAGGCGGAACGCTAGGCCCGCGTTGGGGTTGATCCATCACCGCCCCGGCCTCTGTGCCCTTGGCGACACGGTGGGCCGTCGCTATACACCCGCGCATTCGGACCTCGACGGCGCCCCGGCGCGAAGGATGGCGGACGTGATGCTCACCCTCCCCCCCGACTACCGTCCCTCCGAGGATGACGAGTTCATGGACCCGCGGCAGGCGGAGTATTTCCGCCAGAAGCTCCTGCGCTGGCGCAACGACCTGCTGCGCGAGGCCGACGGCACCCTGGCCAGTCTGTCCCAGGGCGGCATCCACGAGGCCGACATCACCGACCGCGCCAGCGTCGAGACCGACCGCGCGCTGGAGCTGCGCACGCGCGACCGGGCGCGCAAGCTGATCAGCAAGATCGACCAGGCGCTGCTGCGCATCGAAGGCGGCAGCTACGGCTTCTGCGAGGAGACCGGCGAGCCGATCGGCCTGCGCCGCCTGGAGGCCCGCCCGATCGCCACCCTGTCGATCGAGGCGCAGGAGCGGCACGAGAGGATGGAGCGCGTTCATCGGGACGACTGAATGTGCTAGGCTCCCAGCGGGAGGCGGGCATGACTACGAGCGAACTCTACGACACCGATTTCCTGGCCTGGACCGAGCAGCAGGCGGCGGCGCTGCGGCGGATGGCCGGCGCGTCCAACAGCCTGGACGCGGGGCACCTTGCCGAGGAGATCGAGGATTTGGGCAAGCGCGACGTGCGGGAGGTGGAAAGTCTGCTGCGACACATGTTTCTGCACGCGTTGAAGATTGTGTTTGACCCGGCATCCGACGCGAACCGCCATTGGCGCGGCGAAATCCTGACGTTTCAAGACGACGCCAGCCGTGCGTTCACTCCCTCAATGCGTCAAAAGATCGATGTGGACGAGCTTTGGCGCAAAGCTGTCCATTCCTTCCTTGCTGGCATCCTGCCAGACGCCGCCCGCGATTTGAACTGGCTGCGCGGGATGCCCGAAGCGCCGCTTGGCGTTGCCGAGTTGACGAGTTCGGATCTCGACTTGGACGCCGTGCTGGGCACGATCTTCGCCCGCACGCTGGATCATTGACGGCGGCCCCGGCGAATATCGCCAGGGCTGTGCAGCCTTATCGGTGGTAATCCTGCCGCATCACTCCGTCGAACGTTCCGCCGCCCAGGCAGCACCGCCCGAAACCGGCGGCCCGAACCGCAGGGGCAGAGGTCCCGCCGGCCGAGCTTCTCGACCAGTTCCTTGTCCCCGTGGACGACCCGCACGCCGCGCTTGACTTGGGTTTCCGAGTTGAAATCCCCTCCGGCGCTTGCTCAGCGGCTCAAAAGCAGTATCGCGGTTCGTGATCTTGCTTGCTCATGGCAGCCTCCTCTGTTTGCCGCCGCACGCTGTAGCCAGGCCGGGTCAGAACGGCAACAGGATGTCCATGATCTGCTGGCCGTAGCGCGGCTGCTGCAAGTCGGTCAGCGTGCCGCGTCCGCCGTAGGCGATGCGGGCCTCCGCCATACGGTCATGCACCACCGTGTTGTCGCTGGCGATGTCCTGCGGGCGCACCACGCCACTCACCTGCAGCTCGCGCAGCTCGCTGTTCACCCGCACCTCCTGGCGCGCCGCCACCACCAGGTTGCCGTTGGGCAGCACCTGCGTCACCACCCCGGCCAGCCGCAGCGTCACCGTTTCGTTGCGCACGATGGTGCCAGTGCCGGTGTTGGTGTTGGTGCTGTTGGTGTTGATCAGGTTCTTGGGATCGATCCCCGCCGCGCCGGCCTTGGTTTCCAGCCCCACCAGGTTCGGGATGCCGGCCGACTCGGTTCCGGCCCGCGTGGCGCCGGTCGCGTTGGCCAGGGCGGCGGTGTCGGCGATGTTGACCAGCACCGTCAGCACGTCGCCCACCTGGGCCGCGCGCTGGTCCTTGAAGAAGGCGCGGCTGCCGGACCGCCACAGGCTGTTCACCTGGGTCGGCGCCAGCTCCAGCCGCGGCATCGGCATGGACAGCGGCCGCCAGCTCGGGTCCCGCGTCGGGTCGCTGCTGGGGGACATCGCCGGCGGCCGGCCCACCTCGGACAGCCGGGACAAAGCGCCGCAGCCGGACAGCGCCAGCGCCGTGCCGAGCCATAGGGCAGCCCTGACCGTTCTCATCGCGCCGTGCCCGCTCATCGCGTGGCCACCCGCACGGGCATGACGGCACCCGGCGGCAGCAGCACCGGCGCCGTGCCGCTCACCCGAATTTGGCCGCTGCCCACCACCTCGCCCTCCACGATGGCGCGGGACGCCGCGTTCAGCACTCGCACCCGCTCCCCCATGGACCCGGTGTCCATCGCGACGCCCTGCGCGCTCACCGAGACGCCGTTGCCGTCCAGCGTCATCTGCACGTTGTCGCCCTTGCGCACCGCCATCGGCCGGCCGAGGTCAGCCAGCAGCAGCGGCGCGCCGGCGCCCACCGGATGGCGCATCACCATGCCCACCGCCTGCGCCGCCACCTGCACCGTCTCCGCCCGCACGGCGCCCACTCGCAGCCGAGCGGTCTGGATGTCGCGCGGGCCGATCAGGTCGCCCGGCATCATGCGGTGCGCAGCCACCGGCATCTCGACCATCTCCGTCACCCGGCCGGACAGGCGGGCGCGCGCCGGGGCCATGCCGGCCGCGGCCACGGACAGCATCGCGGTGAACCGGCCGCTGAGGCCGTCATACTCCAGCTGCCCCACCTCCGCCCGGGCCGCCACGCCCGCCGGCACGTCCGGCGGCAGGAAGCCGGGCACGTCCACCTCGGCGTCCGCGGACACGCCCGCCACGGCCAGCGCGGTGCGCAGGGCGGCCATCGCCTCCTCCCGCGGGAAAGGGTGCCCGGGCCATTCCAGCGCGATGCGATCGGCCGTGCTGGCGGGCCGCCAGTCCACGCCGAACTGGCGCGCGATGGCGGCCAGCTGCGCCGCCTCCACCACGATGCGGCCGCCGGGCGCCGGGCCCGGCCCGATGGCGCGGTCGGCGTCCACGCCCTCGAACAGGTCCGACAGCCAGACCGTCGGGCGGGACAGCGCCGTGTCCGCGCGCAGCGTCGCCGCCCCGCCGGGGAGCGGGGCCAGGCAAAGCAGCGCCAGCACGGCGGGGATGGTCCGCACGGCGCTCACCGCAGGTTCGTCAGGGTGGAGAGCATCTGGTCCGAGGTGGTCAGCACCTTGCTGTTCATCTCGTAGGCGCGCTGGGCGGTGATGAGGTTCGATATCTCCGACACCACGTTCACGTTGGAGCCCTCGACGAAGCCTTGCAGCACGCTGCCGAACCCAGGCGAGTTTGGCGCGCCCGTCACCGGATTGCCGCTGGCGGCGCTTTGCAGGAACAGATTGTCGCCCTGCGCGTCCAGCCCGCCCTCGTTGGGGAACACCGCCAGCTGCAGCGTGCCCACCGTGTTGGGCGCGGCCTGCCCCGGCTGGCTCACCTGCACCGCGCCCGCCGGGCTGATGGTGACGGAGGTGGCGTTGGTCGGGATGGTGATGCCGCCCGCGATCGGATACCCGGCGGCGGTGACCATGGTGCCGTCCGGCGACAGGCCGAAGGTGCCGTCCCGCGTGTAGGCGGTTTCGCCCGAGGGCAGGGTGACCGGGAAGTAGCCGGAGCCTTGGATCGCGAGGTCCAGGCTGTTGGAGGTTTGCTGCAGCGTGCCCTGCTCGTTGATGCGGTAAATCGCCGCGGTGCGCACGCCCAGGCCAACCTGCACCCCGGCCGGCGCCACCGTGCCGCTGTCCGACGTGTTGGAGCCGACGCGCTGCATGTTCTGGTAGATCAGGTCCTGGAACTCGGCCCGCCGCCGCTTGAACCCGGTGGTGGTCATGTTGGCCAGGTTGTTGGAAATCACGTCCACGTTGGTCTGCTGCGCCTGCATACCGGTGCTGGCGATGTCGAGGGATCGCATGATGGCGGCTCCTTAGTTCTGGTGCTGGGTGAGCTTGTCGATGGCGCCCTGCTCGCGCTGCGACTCGGCTTCGACGAACTGCGTCACGAACTGGAACTCGCGCAGCTGGTTCATCATGCGCGTGGTCTCGGCGACCGGTTGGACGTTGCTGTCCTCCACCGCGCCGCCGACCAGCCGGGGCTGCGCCACGGGGGCGGTGGGGCTGCTGGAGGCGAGCAGGTGGTCCCCCTGCGCCTGCATCTTGTTCGGGTCGGCGGGCATCACGATGCCGATCTTGCCCAGGCGGCCGTTCTCGCTGGACAGCGTGCCGTCGCCCGCCACGTGCAGCTGGGTGTCGGCGGCGGCCACGCGCAAGGGCTGCCCCGCCGTGTCCAGCAGCGCGTTGCCGTCGCCATCCCCCACCGTGCCGTTCGACTGCAGCGCGAACCGCCCGGCGCGGGTCAGCATAGGGCCGGCCTTGGTCTGCACAGTGAAAAATCCGGCGCCGGTGATGGCCACGTCGAGCGGGTTGGCGGTGTGGGACACCGTGCCGTCGGCCGGCTCGCGGTAGGTGGCGCGGTCCTGGGTGTAGCTGACGGTGCGGCCGCCCCGCACCGGGTCCACTCCGGTCTGGGTCTCCAGCCAGTCGGCGAACAGCATGCGGCCGGTCTTGAAGCCCGGCGTGTTGAGGTTCGCAAGGTTGGTCGCGGTCACGTCCATGCCGCGTTGCTGGGCGACCAGGCGGGACAGGGCGACGGAGGTGGCGTTCTGCATGGCGGGTCCGGCAAGTTTCGCTCAGCCCGTCCGCAAGCCCCGTGCCAGCCTGTCCCGCCTGAGAATGCGGGCATTTGCTGGCATGCCATTGCCCGGACGCGGCAAATCCTGCCGGGTCAGGCTGGCCGGGCAGGCGTTTGCGGTCGTTACGGCCTTGTTAACCTATCCCCGCCACATTGGGGGCGGACGCAGGGGAGCCTGGCATGGCAGCGGCGGCGGCAACGGCAGATGACGCGCCTGCAAAGGATACCGGCAAGCAGGGCGGCAAGAAGAAGCTGCTCCTCATCGCCGCGCCCGTGCTGCTGCTGGCGGTGGGCGGTGGGCTGTGGTTCGCCGGGCTCCTGCCGGGCGCGGGGCGCAAGCCTGCTGCGGCCCAGGCCGAAGCGACGCGCGGGATGCCGGTGTTCGTGGAGCTGCCTGAGATGATCGCCAACCTGAATGCGCCGGGCCACCGGCCCTCCTACGTGAAGCTGAAAGCCCGGCTGCAGCTTGGCAAGGCGGAGGACCAGGCCGCGTTCACCGCCGCCCAGCCCCGGGTGGTGGACCTGTTCCAGACCTACCTGCGGGAGATGCGGCCCGACGAGCTGCGCAGCTCGTCCGGCACCTACCGGCTGCGCGAGGAGCTGCTGGCCCGAGCCAACCTGGTATCTGCGCCGGCCCAGGTGGTGGACGTGCTGTTCAGCGAGCTGCTGGTCCAGTGAGCGAAGCCAACGCCCAAGGCGCCGAGGCGGACGAGGCGGCAAGCCCGCCCGAGCGCGTGCTGAACCAGGCTGAGATCGACAGCCTGCTCAACGTGGATGACAGTCCGGCGCCAGGGGACAACCGGTCCGGGATGCACCGCATCATCTCGTCGGGCCTCGTGTCCTACGAGCGGCTGCCGATGCTGGAGATCGTGTTCGACCGGCTGGTCCGCATCATGTCCACCAGCCTGCGAAACTTCACGTCGGACAACGTGGACGTCTCGATCGAGACCATCCTGTCCCTGCGGTTCGGCGACTACCTCAACTCCATCCCGCTGCCCGCCATGCTGGCGGTGTTCAAGGCAGAGGAGTGGGACAATTACGGCCTGCTAATCGTGGATTCCGCCATGATCTACTCCGTCGTGGACGTGCTGCTCGGCGGGCGCCGCGGCACGGCGGCCATGCGCATCGAAGGCCGACCCTACACCACTATCGAGCGCAACCTGGTCGAGCGTCTGATCCAACTGGTGCTGCTGGACCTGTCCGCCAGCTTCGATCCGCTCTGCCCGGTGACGTTCAAGTTCGAGCGGCTGGAGGTGAACCCGCGATTCGCCACCATCAGCCGACTGTCCAACGCCGCCGTGCTGGCGCGGCTACAGGTGGACATGGAGGACCGCGGCGGCCGCATGGAGCTGCTGCTGCCCTATGCCACGCTGGAGCCGGTGCGCGAACTTCTGCTGCAGCAGTTCATGGGTGAGAAGTTCGGCCGCGACAGCATCTGGGAAACTCACCTGGCAGAAGAGCTGTGGGCCACGGAGGTGGACCTGGAGGTGGTGCTCGACGAGCAGGTGATGAGCCTAGCAAACGTGCTCGCATTGAAGCCGGGCAGCCAGATCGTGCTCGGAAGCGGCCCTGGCAGCTCGGTGCAGCTCCGCTGCGGCAGCGTCACGCTGTTCGAGGGGCGGGTTGGCCGCCGCAAGGACCAGGTGGCCGTGCGGATCGACCACGAAGTGGCGCAACTCCCGTAAGCGGGCTGAAACGGAGCTGGCGTATGGTTGAATGGCAAGTGCTGTTGGAAGTGGCATTGATCGGATTGCTGGGCGCCACCCTGTTTCACGCCCTGCGGCTGGAGCGGGCGCTGGGCGTGGTGCGGCGGGACCGGGCGGAGCTGGAAGGCCTGTTGCAGGGCTTCAACGACAGCACGCGCCAGGCGGAGAACGGCGTGGAGCGGCTGCGCGGCGCGGCCGAGGGCGCTGGCCGTCACATCGCCCGGCAGATCGAGGCCGCAGCGAACCTTAAGGATGACCTCGTGGCGTTGACGGAGCGCGGCGAGCGGCTGGCCGACCGGCTGGACGGCCAGGTCCGCGGCAGCCGCGCCACCGACGTACCGGTCCAGCGTTATGCACCGCCTGAGCCGGCCCTGCCCGAGGCCGGAGGCGCGCGGGTGCGCAGCCAGGCGGAACGCGACCTGCTGCGCGCCCTGCGGGTGACCCGGTGAGCCGCTTCGGACGGCCGCGCCTGCTACCTGCCACCATCGCCGTGGGCGCCGCGCTGCTCGCCACCAAAACGCTCGGCGTGACGATGGCCTTCATGCCGGTGCCGGAAGCCCAGGCCGCGACCACGCCGGCGGCTCCGCCTGCGGCCCACCCCGCGCCGGCTGCCGCCGTTGCGGTCCCCGCGCCTCAGCCAGTCGCAACGCTCCCCACGCCTGAGCCGAGCGCTCCTGCGACACCCGCCGTTAGCGAGGCCGAGCGCCAGGTGCTGCAGGAGCTGCGTGCCCGCCGCAAGGAGCTTGACGCGCGCGAGCAGGCCCTGGCGCAACGCGAGGACGTGCTGGCCGCCGCCGAGCAGCGCATGGAAGCCCGGGTGACCCAGCTTTCCGCGCTGCAAACCCGCCTGGAGCAGCTCGACCACGACCGGCTTGCCCACGACGAGGCGAACTGGGCGGGACTGGTCAAGGTGTACGAGACCATGAAGCCAAGGGACGCGGCGGCCATCTTCAACGACATGGATTTTGCGGTGCTGCTGCCCGTGGTCGATCGCATGAAGGAAGCCAAGACCGCTGCCATCCTCGGCATGATGCAGCCCGACCGGGCCCGGTTGGTCACGGCCAAGCTGGCCGCCCAGCGCACTCAAGCCGTCGCCGTGCCGGACCGTCCGGACGCAGGCTGAGCAACAAGGAAAATCCTTATGATGGACACTTCGGCCGGCGTGCTGATCGTCGATGACTACAAGACCATGCTCCGCATCGTGCGCGGCCTGCTCAGGCAGATCAACTTCCATAACGTGGAGGAGGCGGGCGACGGGGCCGCGGCGCTGGAGAAGCTGCGCCACGGCAATTTTGGCCTAGTCATCAGTGACTGGAACATGGCGCCGATGACGGGGCTGCAGCTCTTGCAAGCGGTGCGGGCCGACGTGCGGCTGCGCGCCACGCCCTTCATCATGATCACGGCCGAGAGCAAGACGGAGAACGTCATCGCGGCCAAGCAGGCCGGAGTCAGCAACTACATCGTCAAACCGTTCAACGCCGAAACCTTGCAGTCCAAGATCGAGAAGGTCCTGGCGCATGCCTGACCCAGCTGGGTTGACCCGGCACCTGCTGGACGTGCGCGAGCGTTGCGACGCCGCGGCGTTCGACGCTGTGCCGGACGCCAAGCAAACCGCCCTGCGGCTGGAACTGCAATCGTTGTCCGGCTGCATCGCTTCGGCTCTGCGCGAGATGGGCGAAGTAGAGGTGCAGACCATCCTGCAGTTCCACGTGCCGACGGCCACGGACCAGCTGGATGCCATCGTGTCCCACATGGAGAGCGCTACCGAGGTTATCCTGCACGAGTGTGAGAAGCTTGATCTCGCCGCGGCCGACACGCGCTCCCGCGCGGACGTGAGCGCAGCGACTGCCCGCATCTACGAAGCATGCTCCTTCCAGGACATGATCGGGCAGCGCGTGGCCAAGGTGATCCAGGTGCTGCGGGTCATCGAGGCGAAATCCGCCGAGATCCTGCGCGTCATGGGCGATGGCCCGGCTCCCGCGGCCCGGCCGCCCAGCGCGCCGGGCCTGCTCAACGGCCCACAGCACCCGCGCGTGGCGATGAGCCAGGCCGCGGTGGATGACCTGATCGGAGGCTTGTCATGAAGCGGCCGCGTCCCGTTGCCATCGCCCTCGCCGTCGTCATCGCAGGGGGGCCAGCCTGGGCCGACGAGCCAGTGCAGGTGCGGATGGAGACCCACGAGGGCCACGGACACGTGGTGCTCGACTTCGCCCAGCACCCCGCCTTTGCGGTCGAGTGCAGCCGCAACGCAGCGACCCTGCGCTTCCAGGGCCTGGGCATTATCCCTTCCGCCACGGGTGCGGCGCGCTACGTCAAGGGCGTCCGCGGCGGCGACGACTCGCTCACGGTGGCGACAGCGCCCGGCGCCCGGCTGCGCACCTTGCAGGTGGGCAACCGCCTGGTGGTCGATGTCCTGCCGCCGCCCTCCGGCCGCCACCAGCAGACCACGCCGTCCTGCGAGCCCGTCGCCGGCAACTTCGCGGCAGCAGCGGCAGCCGCCCCGCGCGAGCCGCCCAAAGTACAGGCGACGGCAACCGCCTCGGCGCCCTACGCACCCGATGCGCCCGCCCTGGCGGTGCTGCCCGTCGCCGTCCCTCCGCCGGAGCCGCTCCCTGAACCGCGGCGGGAAGCGCCACCGCCGCCGGCCGCCTCGCCGGGGCAACCGCTGGCGCTGGCCGCGGTGCTGCTGCCCGCATCCACGGACGGCAGCACTGCTGCCCTGCTGCCCTTCGGCCCTGCCGTGGCCGCCGCCGCGTTCCGCCGCGGAATGGAAGCCTGGATCGTGTTCGATGAAAGGCGCCCGCTGGACTTGGCTCCCCTCGCCAACGACCCGGTGTTCGCCGGGGCTGCCGTGCAGCTACTGCCGGGCGCGACGCTGCTGCGGCTGCCGATGCCGACCGGCACGCTCGCCATGGCGCATCCCGCGGAGGGCTGGACCATCACTGTGGCGACGGCAGCAGAGATGCACGAGCCGTTGGTGCCCGTGTCGCAGAAGCTCCGCCTGCAGCTGCCGGTGGCGTCGCCGGGCCAAGTGGTGGTCGTGACGGACTCGGAGACGGGGCAGGACCTGCTGGTCGGCCCGTCGCAGGCCGTGGTGCCGGGGCTGCCCGTCCCGTTCCGCGTGCCCGAGTTCACGCTGCTGCCAAGCTGGCAGGGTGTCGTCATGGAGGCGATGTCGGACCGCGTGTCCCTGCGTTCCATCCCCGAGGGGTTTGCGGTCGAGACGGGTGACGAGTCCTCGCCGGCGCCGGGCAACGTCCGCGCGTTGGAATCGTCCGCCGTGCTGACCCGCACCTTCGACTTCCCGCCGGATCTCCCGGACAGCCTGCTGCGTCGCCTGCAGCTGCAGGTCCAGGCGGAAGGCGCTGCGGCGTCCCGCGCCAAGCTGGCCCCCCGCGAGGCGGTGGCGCAGACAATGCTCGCGCTCGGCCTCGGACCGGAGGCACAATCCCTGCTGCAGCTGGCGCTGAGCGAGGAACCGCGCGCGGCTTCCCGTCCGGAGCTGTCGGGGCTGTTCGGCATCGCCGCCTTGTTGAGCGGGCGGCCTGCGGAGGCGGATGGCCTGCTCAACCCCGACCTGCCGCGGACCGACGAGGTGGCGCTGTGGCGTGCCGTCCGCAGCGCCAGTTTGCAGGAGGGCTCGCCGGAAGCGGCGGCCGTCTTCGCCGGCACGGCCGGGCTCGCGCTGTCGTACCCGCAAGCCCTGCGCAACCGGTTGCTGCCGCTGGCCGCCGAGACCATGGCGGAGGGGGGTGCGCCCGAAGCGGCGGATGCCCTGCTCGCCAAGCTGCCCGATGAACCCCTGCTGGCGCTCGCCCGCGCCATGCGCCTGGCCGACAAGGGCGAGAAACCCGCCGCCCTGGCGCTATATGACGCACTTGCCAGCGGCCGGGACCGCCTGGCCAGCGCCCGCGCCGCCACTGCGGCAACCCTGCTGCGCCTGGCAATGGGCACGATCGACCCGGCGGAAGCGGCCAATCGCCTGGAACACGGCTTTCTGGACTGGCGCGGGGACGGGCGGGAGCGCGAACTGCGGCTGCGCGCGGCCGACCTGCGGGCACAGGCTGGCCAGTGGCGCGTGGCTTTGGGGCTGATGCGCGAGACGGTGGCGCTCTACCCGGATGACGCCGCCTCCATCCAGGCCCGGATGGTGGCGATAGTGGGGCAGTTGCTGCACGAACCCGCCGCTACCAGCCTGTCTCCGCTCGACCTGGTCGCTTTGGCGCAGGAGAACGCGGAGGTGGTGGCGCAGTCCGATGCCCATGCCATGGGCGAGTTGCTCGCCGACAAGCTGATCGCTCTAGACCTGCCGGAGCAGGCTGGGCCGGTTATCGAGCGGATGGCCAAGGCCGCGGCGCCGGGTGTTGGCCAGGCTGCCCTCGGCGCACGGCTGGCGGCCTTACGGCTCGGCGAGGCCGACGCGGCCGGGGCCGCTGCGGCGCTGGCCAGCACGGACGCTCCTGGCCTGCCAGCGCCGCTAGTCGAGGAACGGGGCCTGCTGGACGCGCGGGTGCACGCGGCCAAGCACGACGTTGGGGGCGCTGCTGCGATCCTGGCGTCGCTCGACAGCCCCGCCGCGGACGATCTGCGCGCCACCATCTTGGCCGATGGCGGGGATTGGTCCGGCGCCTCGGCCGCTCTTGCCTCGCTGGCGAACCGGTCGCTTCCCCCCGAGGGCGCTCTGAACCCGGCGCAGCAGGACCTGCTGCTGCGCCTGGCCTCGGCCCAAGCGCGCGCCGGCAACGACCCCGCCCTGCGCCTGCTGGGCTCGCGCGAGGCACGGCGCCTGACTGGGCCGCGGGGTGACATGTTCCGCCTTCTGACCGCCGCCCCGGTAAGCGGCGTGGGAGACCTTCGCCGCGCCGCCGGCGAGGTGGCGCTCGCCCGCGCCATGCCGGCAAGTCTCTCCGCGCTCAACGCGCATTAGGACGCCGTTGCGGCCAATGCTGTTTTAAGCAGTATGTAACTTGCGCCGGGGGCCCTCAAAGACTATCTCTCGCCGCCTTGGCCCAAGGGGACGACGATCGTCCAACAGGCTATCTGCTGGTTTGGGGGTACGTGATGAACGCACTTGCTCAACTGGGGATGGTCTCGGAGCTTCCGAGCGAGAACCAGATGACGATCGCTACTCTTCCTGTCTTCGAGGGAGAGGACCGGAAGGATTATTTCGTCGAGAAGGACGGAGTGAGGTTTGCTGGCACTCACCTGCTGGCCGATCTATGGGATGCTGACAACCTGTCTGACCCGGTGCATATCGACACGGCATTGCGGGCAGCCGCTGTGCGCGCTGGGGCCACCATCTTGCACAGCCACTTCCACCATTTCTCGCCCAATGGCGGTGTGTCGGGCGTGGTCGTATTGGCGGAAAGTCACATCTCCATCCACACCTGGCCAGAGCGGCATTTCGCTGCGATCGATATTTTCATGTGCGGCGACTGTAATCCGCACGATGCAATTCCAGTACTGCGGGACGCTTTCACGCCAGGCCGTGTGGTGCTGGACGAGCAACGGCGTGGCCAGTTCTAGCCGCGCGGCCCCGCCGTGTCCTGGCTGGCAGAAAGACTTTATCCCGGATGGTCGCAAAGCTTCCATGTCATGCACGAGATCGTGCGGGAGCGGTCTGCCTTCCAGGATATCGTCATCGTACAGACCGAGCGCCATGGCAAGGTCTTGCTCCTGGACGGAGCAGTGCAGATCACTGAGGCGGACGAGTTTGTTTATCAGGAGATGATTGCTCACGTTCCACTTATCCAGCATGGGTCGGCGGAACGTGTCTTCATTGTCGGCGCTGGCGACGGCGGCGTGTTGCGGCGCGTGCTACAGCACCGCGGAGTGCGCCAAGTCACGATGGTGGAGATCGACGAGGCAGTCGTTCGTCTATCGCGTCAGCACTTGCCGGACATCGGCGGCCCAGCTTGGAATGATCCTCGGGCCCAGGTGATCATAGGTGACGGCATTGCCCATATGGCAGCCGCAGCATCGTGCTCTGTCGATGTCATAGTGGTGGATAGCACAGACCCGGCCGGCCCAGGCGAAGCCTTGTTCAGCGAAGCGTTCTATCGCGACTGCGCCCGCGTGCTGGTGCCTGGCGGCCTGCTGGTGAACCAGTCTGGCGTACCATTTATGCAGCCAGACGAACTGCGCAGGACCAGCGGCTTGCGCGCCCAAGTCTTTCCGCATGTCACGGCTTATGTGGCTGCAGTGCCAACCTATATCGGCGGTTTCATGGCACTCGGGATCGCGAGCGACTGGCCAATTTCCCCGGTTCCGGTGGCAGAGTTGGCAAAGAGAGCGATGCAGGCCGGCGTGCTGGGCCAGACAGATTATTGGTCTCCCGAGGTGCACACTGCTGCATTCACATTGCCCCCGTACATCGCCCGGAACCTACCTCTTTCCTGATGTCACTGAGTCCTGGGAACTCTTCCGAACTCAAGCTATCTGCTGCGGATATGCCAAGTTCTAGAGTCCATCCGGGATCATTTGGTTTACTGACAGAGCTTTCGCAGCATGAGTTG
>CAXTJU010000085.1:0-12853 GCA_964244655.1 uncultured Acetobacteraceae bacterium
CGACGATCACCAGGTCCACCTCGCCGCGCTGCATCAGGTGGCCGCCGGCGTTGTCGGCGATGACGGTGTGCGGCACGCCATGGCGGCCCAATTCCCACGCGGTGAGGAAGGCGCCCTGGTTGCGCGGCCGGGTCTCGTCCACCCACACCTCCACCGGCACCTTATCTTCCCATGCGGCGTAAACGGGGGCGAGCGCGGTGCCCCAGTCCACCGTGGCGAGCCAGCCGGCGTTGCAATGCGTCAGCACCCGGGCGGGGCGGCCGGTGCGCTCGTGCGCGTCGCGGATCAGCCCGGCGCCGTGCTGGCCGATGGCGTGGTTTTGCGCCACGTCCTCCTCGGCGATCAGCCCGGCCTCCTCGTAGGCCACCCGCACCCGCTCGGCGTGGGCGGTGTTGCGCAGCCGGGTCAGCATCCGCTCGGTGGCCCAGCGCAGGTTCACCGCCGTGGGCCGCTGCGCGTTGAGGTGCTCCGCGGCGCGCTCCATCGCCTCGGACCCGGCATCCGCCCGCACCGCCAGCGCCAGGCCGTAGGCCGCCACCGCCCCGATCAGCGGCGCGCCGCGCACCTGCATGGTGCGGATGGCGTGCGCCGCCTCCGGCATGGTGGTCAGCCGCAGGAAGTCGAGCGACCAGGGCAGCTTGGTCTGGTCGATGATGCGCACCGACCAGCCATCCGACGGCTCGAGCCAGACGCAGCGATACGGCGTGCCGTCAATCTTCACGTCAAATCCTTTGGTGCAGCACGCAGACGAGGGTGAACAGCCGACGCGCGGTGGCGAAGTCGATGGCGGCCTTGCCGTCCAGTCGTTGCGTCAGCAGCGCCGCCCCTTCGTTGTGCAGGCCGCGGCGTCCCATGTCGATCGCCTGGATGCGTTCGGCCCGGCCTTCCTCCACCGCCATCGCGTGGCTGTCGAGCAGCATCTGGTAGTCCTTGATGAGGCCGCGGAACGGCCCCAGCGCCAGCACCACCGCTTGCAGCGCCGTGTCGTCCGCCGCCCGCACGTCGAACACCAGGCGCCCCTCCTGCACGGACAGGTGCAGCACGTACGGCCCAGGGTGGCGCGGCAGGGCGAAGCGGCTGTCGGTGGCCAGGTCGGCGGTGGCGTGCGCGCGGTCGGCTTCCTGGAGCGGGGAGAGCCGGGTCAGCGCCTCGCCGTCCAGCACGACGCGGGCGATGCTGTCGGCCGGCCGGTCGCAGGCCGCCGCGGTGGGCTCGCTCACTCCTCGGCAGGCTTCATCAGGCCGAGCTTGAGCAGCAGCCCGAGCGTGGCGCCCTTGATGGGGCGCAGCAGCACGAGGGATAGGATGACGGTGGCGGGCAGCCAGATGGCGGCCTGCACCCAGAACGGCGGGTCGTATGCCTGGTAGGTGGCGAACATCGCCCCTACCACCACGTGCGCCACGATGAACACGGTGAAGTACGGCGGCGCGTCGTCGGCGCGGACCTCGCCCAGCGGCGCGCCGCACGCGGCGCATTGCGGCACCACCCGGAGGTAGCCGATGAACGCGTGGGTCTGCCCGCAGGCGGGGCACAACCCGCGCGCGCCCCGCAGCAGCGCCACGGGCAGCGACGGCACCGGCCAGGGCGTCACCTGCGGCGAGCGGTCTGGCTGCCACCGGGTCGGGGTGTTGCTGTCTGGCATGGCGTGGTCCTCAGCTTCGGCGGGCAGCATACGCCATTCGGCCCCCGCGCGCGACATCAGGCCAGGTGCGACGGTGGCACGCGAGTATGTCGTGCCCCGGTTCGCGCGATCAAGCTATGCCGCCCGCACCAGCACCACCTGCGCCCCGTCCTCCGATACCCCGCGGTGCTGCTGCCCGCGGCCGATCACCGTGCATTGGCCCGCCTGCAGCCGAACCGTGCGGTCGCGGTACTCGACGTCGAACACGCCGGACCACACGATCACCGTCTCCTCCGCCGCGTCGTGGCAGTGCCAGCCGCCGGTGCCGGCAAAGGCGAGCAGACGGACGCTTTGCCCGGCCATCTGCACGGCGCTCTCGGGCGCTGCGTCCCGGGCGAGGGCGGCGAAGGCCTGCGTGAAGTCGATCCGGTCGGATGTCATGGCAATCTCCTTTTCCCGCAGCTTGCCCGTGACGCCAGCCGCTCCTACGAACCCATAGCGCCGAACAGGCCCGGCTACACAGGGAGACTTCCGCAATGCTGAGCCACGACGTCCGCGTCCACCCCTCGAAGGACGTGCTCCGGCGCGAGGACCAGCTGGCGTGGAAGATCGCCGCCGTCGCCGCCGACAAGGTGCGGGTGCAGCCGGACGTGGCGGAGATGATCGCCAACCGCATCATCGACAACGCCGCCGTCGCCATCGCCTCGGTCAACCGCGCCGCCCCCATTTCCGCCCGCGGCATGGCGCTCGGCCACCCCCGCAAAGGCGGCGCCACCGTGTTCGGCGTGGCGTCCAGCAAGCGGTTCAGCCCGGAATGGGCCGCCTGGGCCAACGGCACCGCGGTGCGCGAGCTGGACATGCACGACACCTTCCTCGCCGCCGACTACTCTCACCCCGGCGACAACATCCCGCCGATCCTGGCGGTGGCGCAGGCGATGGACCGCTCCGGCGCCGACCTGGTGCGCGGGCTGGCCACTGGCTACGAGATCCAGATCGACCTGGTGCGCGCCATGTGCCTGCACGAGCACAAGATCGACCACATCGCCCACCTCTGCCCGGCGCAGGCCGCCGGCCTCGGCACGCTGCTGGGCCTGAAGGCGGAGGTGATCTACCAGGCGGTGCAGCAGGCGGTGCACGTGAGCTTCACCACGCGGCAGTCCCGCAAGGGCGAGATTAGCAGCTGGAAGGCGTTCGCCCCCGCCCATGCCGGCAAGCTCGCCATCGAGGCGGTGGACCGGGCGATGCGCGGGGAGGGTGCCCCGAGCCCGGTGTACGAGGGCGAGGACAGCGTGATCGCCTGGATGCTGGACGGCAAGGACGCCGCGTACGCCGTGCCGCTGCCCGGCCCGAAAGAGCCGAAGCGCGCCATCCTGGACAGCTACACCAAGGAGCACTCGGCCGAGTACCAGAGCCAGGCGCTGATCGACCTCGCCTTCCGCATGCGCCCGCACGTGGGCGACACGAAGAAGGTCGAGCGCATCGTCATCCACACCAGCCACCACACCCATTACGTCATCGGCACCGGCGCCAACGACCCGCAGAAGATGGACCCCAAGGCCAGCCGCGAGACGCTGGACCACTCGATCATGTACATCTTCGCCGTGGCCTTGCAGGACGGCGCCTGGCACCACGTGGACAGCTACGCCCCCAAGCGCGCTGCCCGGCGCGACACCGTCGAGCTGTGGCGCAAGATCGAAACCCAGGAAGACCCGGCGTGGACCGAGCGCTACCACTCGCGCGACCCGAACCGGCTGGCGTTCGGCGCCCGCGTCGAGATCGTCATGAAGGACGGCCGCGTGATCGAGGACGAGCTGGCGATCGCCAACGCCCACCCGCTGGGCGCAACCCCGTGGGGGCGGGCCGACTACATCGGCAAGTTCAACGTGATGACCGAGGGGCTGGTGGCGCCGCGGGAGGCGGCGCGGTTCCTGCAGGCGGCGCAGGATGTGGCGAACCTGCCGGCGGGCGAGCTGCATCGGCTGAACGTGGCGGTGCCGAACGGCACGCTGGCGGAGGCGAACCCGGGCATCTTCTGAGGGGCTCTGCCCCTCAACCCCGGAAGGGAACGAGGTCCCCTTCACCCCTGTTAACAGGTTTCCAAAGGACCCCGTCCTTTGGCGGGTCCAGGGCAGAGCCCTGGCCTTACTTCAAGGGAGACAAACAATGTCTGAGACGGTTGCCAAGCCCAAGAAGTCCGTCGCCCTCTCCGGCGTCGCCGCTGGCAATACCGCGCTGTGCACCGTCGGCCGCACCGGCAACGACCTGCACTACCGCGGCTACGACATCCTGGAGATCGCGCAGACCTGCGAGTTCGAGGAGATCGCCCATCTGCTGGTGCACGGCACGCTGCCCACCGCGGCCCGGCTGCACGCCTACAAGGCCAAGCTGCGCAGCCTGCGCGGCCTGCCCCACGTGGTGCGCGAGGTGCTGGAGGCGCTGCCCGCCGCCACCCACCCGATGGACGTGATGCGCACCGGCGTCTCGGCGCTGGGCTGCGCGCTGCCGGAGCGGGAGGACCACAGCCCGGCCGGCGCGCGCGACATCGCGGACCGGCTGCTGGCCTGCTCCGGCTCCATGCTGCTGTATTGGTTCCATTCGTCCAACAACGGCAAGCGAATCAAGATCGAGACCGATGATGACAGCATCGGCGGCCACTTCCTGCACCTGCTGCACGGCGCGCCGCCGCCGGCCAGTTGGGTGCGCGCGATGCACACCTCGTTGAACCTGTATGCCGAGCACGAGTACAACGCCTCCACCTTCGCCGCGCGCGTGGTGGCGGGCACCGGGTCGGACCTGTATTCCGCCATCACCGCCGGCATCGGCGCGCTGCGCGGCCCCAAGCACGGCGGCGCCAACGAGGCGGCGCTCGACATCCAGCAGCGCTACGCCGACCCGGACGAGGCGGAGGCGGACATGCGCCGCAGGCTCGCGGCCAAGGAGGTGGTGATCGGCTTCGGCCACCCGGTCTACACCGTGTCGGACCCGCGCAACGCCGTCATCAAGGACGTGGCCCGGCGCCTGTCCGAGGAGGCGGGCGACCGCGGCGGCTACGACATCGCCGAGCGGATCGAGGCGGTGATGCTGGACGCCAAGAAGATGTTCGCCAACCTCGACTGGTTCAGCGCCGTGTCCTACCGCGCGATGCAGGTGCCGACGGTGATGTTCACGCCGCTGTTCGTCATCGCCCGCACCTCCGGCTGGGCGGCGCACGTCATGGAGCAGCGGGTGGACAACAAGATCATCCGCCCAGCCGCCAACTACGTGGGGCCGGAAAACCGGCCTTTTGTGCCGTTGGCGGAGCGGACCTCGTAGCGCAGCCTTTACTGGTCCGGCGAAGTAACGGATGCGTTTTTATTTGACAGGCTGCGGGCAGTCGCGTGATAGCGGTGCGCTGGCTGCTGCCGTCGATTCGCAGAAGCGGGCGGCAAGGCTCGCGGCGGGGTGTCGGTCGTCCCCTTTGTTCTGTCCCAACGGCCTCGAAGGACTTGCACACATGAGCACAGACGATCCCGTAACCCGTTCCATGGCGATGGCCGTGCGCGCCCCCGCCAAGAAGGCCCCGGCGGCTGCGCCCAAGCCGGCTGCGAAGGCTGCGCCCGCCAAGGCTGCCGCAGCCAAGAAGCCGGCCGCCGCGGCGAAGGCTGCGCCGAAGGCGGCCAAGCCGGCCGCGAGCAAGCCCACGGGCAAGACCGAGGCGGCCAAGACCATGCGCACCGCCAAGTCCCCGGCCGTGCGCTCGGCCGCCGCCAAGGAGCTGAGCAGCTCCAAGCCGGCCGCCAAGAAGGCGGCTCCCGCCAAGGCCGCGCCTGCCGAAGCGCCAAAGGCCGCCAAGGCCCCCGCGCCCAAGGCCCCCGCCGCCAAGGCTGCGGCTGCCAAGCCCGCGAAGGCCGGCAAGACCGAAGCCTCCAAGACGATGCGCACCGCCAAGTCCCCCGCTGCCCGCTCAGCCGCCGCGAAGGAGCTGGGCTCCACCAAGGGCAAGGGCCGCAAGAAGGCCCCGCAGCCGACCACAGCCAACACGAGCGACTCGATCAACTGATCCCTCGGAGGGTGGCGCTGGCCCCGCCGCCCTCCGCCTCCGCCCGGACCTGACCCGGGCGCCGGATGCGCGTGCCCCCTGGCGCACGCCGCCCGGCTGCTACACTGTCCCGCCAGCCTTGGGACACACCAGACGATGACGTCTCGCCGCGCCGCCCTCCGCCTGCTCGCCAGCGCCGCGCTGCTGCCCGCCCTGCGCACGCCCGCCCGGGCCGCGGACAAGCTCCTGCGCATCGGCATCAACCTCTCGCTCACCGGCGGCGACGCTGAAAGCGGCGCGCGCATCCGCGACGGCGCGCTCATGGCCATTGACGACGCAAACGCCGCCGGCGCCGTCCCTGGCTACCGGCTGGAAGCCGTGGTGCTGGACGACGCCACCGCCACCGCCGGGCAGTACGACCCGGCGCAGGCCGCCACCAACGCCCGCCGGCTCGTCTCCGACCGCACCGTCATGGGCGCGGTCGGCCCGCAGATGAGCGGCGCCGGCAAGGCCATGGCGCCCATCCTGAGCCGCGGCGGCCTCGCCATCATCACGCCCTCCTCCACCAGCCCCGACCTCACCGACCCGCGCTACGCCGCGCAATACCGCCCCGGCGGCAAGGCCGTGTATTTCCGCACCGTCACCACGGACGCCTACCAGGGCCCGGAGATGGCCGACTTCTTCGCCGAGACGCTCGGCGCCAAGGCGATCTACGTGCTGGACGACCAGGGCGCCTACGGCATCGGCATGGCCGACGCGTTCCAGGCGCGCGCCGCGGCCAAGGGCATCGCCGTGTTCGGCCGCGACCAGCTGGACCCCAAGGTCGCCGACTACTCCGCCATCCTGACCAGGATCAAGGCGGCCGGCGCGGACAGCCTATACTACGGCGGCGTCGGCACCGCGGGCGTGAAGCTGATGAAGCAGAGCTACGAAATCCTGCCCGGCCTGCGCAAGGGCGGCGGCGACGGCATGCTGGGCGCGGATTTGCTGACCGGCGCCGGGTTCCCGGCCTGCCAGGGCTGGTACGCCACCGTCGCCTCGCCGCACATGATGGACGACCCCAAGATGGCCGCCTGGATCGCCGCCTTCCGCAAGCAGTACGGCGGCGCGCCGGAGGACTACTCCATCACGTCGTACGACGCCGCCAGCGTGGTGATCCAGGCGATCCAGGCGGTGGCCGCCACCGGCGCCCCCGTCACGCGCGAGGCGGTGCGCGACGCGATCCAGGCGGGCCGCTTCCCTACCTTGCAGGGCGAGCTGTCGTATGACGCCAACGGCGACATCGAGAGCAAGGTGGTCAGCGTGTTCCAGGTGCAGCGGGACGACAGCGCCCCGCTCGACGACGTGAGCAAGCAATACAAGTTCGTCGGCAACGCGCCGCAAAGCTGATGACCACGTTCGATTTGCTGGTGCAGCAGACCATCAACGGCCTCAGCCTCGGCGCGATGTACGCGCTCGTGGCACTCGGCTTCACCCTGGTTTACGGCATCCTGGAGCTGATCAACTTCGCCCACTTCAACGTCTTCATGGTCGGCTCCTTCATCGCGCTGTACGTGCTGCAAGCCTTCGGCCTGTCCGGGCAGTCGGTGCTGCTGGCCGGCTGGGCGCTGGCCGGCGTGCTGCTGCTGGCGCTGGCCGCCGCCATGGTCGGCTGCGGCCTGCTCGGCGTGCTGATCGAGCGGCTGTCCCTGCGCCCGCTGCGCAACGTCAAGGGCCCGTCCGCCATGATCACCACCATCGGGGTGTCCTACATCCTGTTCAACCTGGTGCTGCTGGGCCTCGGCGCCGGCACCCGGAACTACCCCAACCCGCTGCCGCCGCTCACCTGGGCGCTCGGCGGCGCGGTGCTGCGGCTGCGCGAGATCCTGATCTGGATCGTCTCGTCCGTGCTGATGGCGGCGCTGTGGGCGTTCACCCGGCGCAGCCGCATGGGCCGCGCCATGCGTGCCACCGCGCAGGACCCGGAGGCGGCGCGCATGATGGGCGTCGACGTGGACCGCGTGGTGATGACGGCGTTCTTCATCGGCTCCGCGCTGGCCGGGGCAGGGGGGATGGTGTTCGGGTTGTACTACAACTTCACCAGTTTCCTGATCGGCAACAGCGCCGGGCTACGCGCCTTCACCGCCGCCGTGTTGGGCGGCATCGGCAACGTGCCCGGCGCCATGCTCGGCGGCCTCATCATCGGCCTGGTGGAAACCCTGAGCAGCCAGTTCATTGCCGCCCGCTGGACCGACGTGATCATCTTCTCGCTGCTGGTGCTGGTGCTGGTGTTCCGCCCCGCGGGGCTGCTCGGCCGCATGGCGCCCAACAAGTCATGACCCTCTCCCCCCGCCTCCGCGCCGCCCTCACCTCCGCCGCGGCGCTGGCCGCCCTCGCGTTCCCGCTCCTGAACGGCGACGACGCGGACATCGACTCCGCCGCCAACGCCCTGGCCTACGCCGCCCTGGCGCTCGGGCTGAACATCGTGGTGGGGATGTGCGGCCTGCTCGACCTCGGCTACGCCGCGTTCTTCGCCATCGGCGCGTACTGCTACGGCATCCTGTCCTCCTTCCAGCTGCAGCCGGACTGGTCGGCAGCGTGGGAGCCGCTCGCCTGGCTCGGCCTGGTCGCCCGCATGGCCGGACCCGGCGGCCATGATGTCGTGCACACCACGCTCTCCTTCTGGCTCGCCCTGCCGCTCGCCGGCGCCTTGGCGGCCGGCTGCGGCGTCATCTTCGGCGCGCCCACGCTGCGGCTGCGCGGCGACTACCTCGCCATCGTGACGCTCGGCTTCGGCGAGATCGTGCCCATCGTCGCGCGCAACTGGACCGGGCTCACCAACGGCGCCGCCGGGCTGAACGGCGTCGCCCCGCCCACCCTGGGCCGCTACGACTTCGGCGTGGACGCGGCCCCGTACTACTATGTCGCGGTCGCCCTGGTGGCCGCGCTGATCTTCACCAGCCTGCGCCTGCGCGACAGCCGGGTCGGCCGCGCCTGGATGGCCATCCGCGAGGACGAGGTCGCCGCCGGCGCGATGGGCGTGAACCTGGTGCGGTACAAGCTGCTCGCCTTCGCCATAGGCGCGTCCTTCGCCGGCATCACCGGCGTGTTCTACGTCGCCAAGCTGCAAACCGCGACGCCCGAGATGTTCGGCTTCCCGGTCTCCGTGATGATCCTGGTCATGGTCGTGCTGGGCGGCATGGGCAGCGTGTGGGGCGTGGTGCTGGGCGCCATGATCCTGCAATTGCTGCAATCCTGGTTCCTGCCCGACCTCACGCAGTGGCTGCACCAACTGGGCGCGGCCACCGGCAGCCCCGCCCTGCGCCGGGTGGACCTGTCGCAATCGACCGAGCTGATCTTCGGCGTCATCCTCGTGCTGATGATGCTCTACCGCCGCGACGGCCTGATCCCCGCCCACCGCAAGCCCGCCGCGCTGACCTTCGCGCAGCAGCACGCGACCGTGCAGGCCGCCACCGCCATCACGCTGCCCGGCCTCCAGCCGCCCAGCGGACTCCCGTTGCTGGAAGTCCAGGCCATCACCGTGCGCTATGGCGGCCTGGTGGCGCTGAACGCGGTCACGCTCGCCGTGCCGCAAGGCGGCGTGCTGGCGGTGATCGGCCCCAACGGCTCCGGCAAATCGACCCTGTTCAACGTCATCACCGGCCTAACCCCGCCCGCCGCCGGCATGATCCGCTTTGACGGCATGAACCTCACCGGCGCGCCCCCCCACCGCATCCTGGCCGCCGGCATGGCGCGCACCTTCCAGAACATCCGCCTGTTCCCCAGCCTGAGCGTGATGGACAACGTGCTGGTCGGCGCGCACGCCCGCCTGCACGCCGGCCCCGTCCGCGCCGTGCTGCGCCTGCCGTCCACCCGGGCCGAGGAGCGGCGGGCGCGGGAGCGGGTGATGGAGATCCTCGCCCTGTTCGGCAACCGCCTCACGCCCCGCGTAGACCAGCCCGTTTTAGGCCTGTCCTACGCCAACCGCCGCCGGGTCGAGATCGCCCGCGCCCTCGCCTCCCGCCCGCGCCTGCTGCTGCTGGACGAGCCCACCGCCGGCATGAACCCGGCGGAGACCATCGAGCTGGCCGAGCAGCTGGTCCAGCTCCGCGCGCTGGGCTTGAGCATCCTGGTGATCGAGCACAAGCTCGACGTGGTGACCCGGCTCGCCGACCGCGTGGTGGTGCTGGACCACGGCGAGAAGCTGGTGGAAGGCCGCCCGGACGAGGTGCGCCGCAACGAGGCGGTGCTCGACGCCTACCTCGGCCGCGCCCACGCGGAGCAGGCGCTTGCCTGAGCCGCTGCCAGGGCCGCTGTTGGAGTTCCGCCGGGTCAACACGCACTACGGCGACCTGCACGTGCTGAAGGACGTGGACTACGCCATCATGCCCGGCGAGATCGTCTGCCTGCTCGGCGGCAACGCCTGCGGCAAGTCCACCACCATGAAGACCATCATGGGCGTCGTCCGCCCCACCAGCGGCAGCGTGCTGTTCGGCGGCGTCCCCATCGAGCGCCTGCCCACCGCCGAGCGGGTGCGCCGCGGCATCGCCCCCGTGCTGGAGGCCCGCCGCCTGTTCCCGCGCATGACGGTGCTGGAGAACCTGGAGATGGGCGCCTACACCCGCCCCCGCGGCGCAGCTTCCGCCGACCTCGACTGGGTGTACGCCCTGTTCCCCCGCGTGAGAGAGCGCCGCGCGCAACTCGCCGGCACCCTCTCCGGCGGCGAGCAGCAGATGGTGGCGATCGGCCGCGCCCTGATGGCCGCCCCCCGGCTGATCTGCATGGACGAGCCTTCCATGGGCCTCTCGCCCCTGCTGGTCGAGCAGACCTTCGCCGCCATCCAGGCCATCCGCGCCCAGGGCACCACCATCTTCATGGTGGAGCAGAACGCCAGCATGGCGCTGCAAATCGCCGACCGCGGCTACGTGCTGCAAACGGGGCAGGTGGTGCTGAGCGGCCCGGCGGCCGAGCTGGCCGCCAACCCGGTGGTCCGGGAGGCTTACCTCGGGGAGATGGCGGTGGGGTGAGGCGGGCAAGATCGCCGACAAAACGCTGTCATGCCCGGGCTTGACCCGGGCACCCACGCGGCTGGGCCACACCCGGCTATCGTTGTGAGGCACGGATCGTGCCCAATGTGAGAAGCCTGCGGCGGCGTCACCCCGTGGGTGGCCGGATCAAGTCCGGCCATGACAAACTATCTACGGCGATGCAACCACCTAACCCCCCGGAACCCGAATCGTGCTGTGGTCAAGCCGCAATGCCGATCTCACCCCTCCGCGCCTGCCTCGCCCTGCTGCCCCCGGTCTTGGCCCTCTGCGCGCTCGCCGCATGCGCCCAGCCCATGGCTCCCCCCGGCGCGCCGGCGCCCCTGCTGGCGATCCAGCCCATGACCGCCATCGGCCCTGACGGCGCCGGCTACTTCTCGGACCCCGTCCCCGTGCGCCTCGCCCCCTCCAGCGGCCTGCGGACGCAAATCTTCTCCGGCACCACCAAGGCCGTCATGAGCTGCGCCAACCCGGCGGCGCGGTGCTTCTCCTGGACCCGCGTCGCCATCGACGCGGGCCGGCTCGGCGCTGACATCGCCGCGGCGGGCGCCAGCGTCACCAACTTCCAGAACCTCAACATCTTCCAGGACGACACGGGCGGCTGGCACGCTGTGCTGGCCATCGGCGTCCGCAGCCCGTCCCACCCCAGCCACTGGACGGTCCTCGTCCACGCCCGCCCCGCTCCAGGGGGCGCACCCGGCGCCGCGCCAGGCCCAACACCCCTGGCCTGGTCGGCGGACGCCGTGCTGTCCGGCTCGTTCTCGGACCCGGCGGCCGGCAACTACGACGGCAAGTATTTCGAGGAGGGCGGGCGGCTCTACCTGCTCTATGTCAAGAGCTTCGCGCTGCGGCCGGCGCCGCGCAACGGCATCGTGCTGCAGCCCATGCTCTCGCCGGCGCAGCCCGCGCCGGGCGGCCCGGCCACGCTGCTGGCCCCCGGCGACCGCTTCGGCCCGCTCAGCTCCGAGGATTACGGCCAGACCCAGGCCAAGCTGGTCGAAGCGCCGTACATCGCCAAGGCCGGGGGAAAATACGCGCTGATCTACGCGACGGGCGCCTACCAGCAGATCGGCTACAAGGCGGGCGTCGCCTGGTCCGACACCCTGCTGCCGCCGGGTCCCGATGCGCGCTACCGCAAGGTGCTGGCGCCCGACCCGCAGGGCCTGTGGGGACGGCCGGGCGTCCCGGAGGTGCGCTACCTGCTGCAGTCGCAGCAGCCGGGCTGGCCCAACTTCACCGGCGCCCAGGTCATCAGCCCCGGCGTCGCGTCGGCGGTGCCGGAGCCGGGCGGCGGGCCGGGGGCCGCCTGGTGGCTGTATTTCGCCGGCTTCGACCCGGCGGACCGGCCGCTGAAATCCCCCGGCGTGGCCGCGGGCGACCACCGCCGGCCCTACCTCGTGCGGCTCCGGGTGGCCGTCCCGTCCGGCCGGACGGTGGCGGCGGCGTCCGACGCCGACCTGGCCACCTGGCTCCAGCCCGTGGCCCAACCCGAATCCAAGTAGGCCGGCCCCGCTGCGGCTTGCGACGAAATCGGTTTGCAAGGCAGGCTAAACGTGCTGGGATCGCACCGAAATGCCGATCCCGCCCACCCGCGCCGGCCTGCTGCTGCTGCCGCTGCTGGCCGGCTGCGCCGCCGACCCGCCGGCTGCGGCCGCGTCCGGGCCGGCGCACCCGCGGTTTGACCCCGCGCCCATGCCGTTCGTGCGCTACGGGCGGCAGGAGACCACGGCGGGTTCGCTCGAAATCCCGCTTCCGCCCAAGATGCCGCTGGGCACGGGCGCGGTTCCGGTGAGCAGCAGCCCCGTCCGCGGCTCGGTCGTCACGGGGCTCAAGGAGAGCTTCTAGCCGATATCCCGTCACGCCCGAGCGGAGACGCCAAACCTCCCGCATGCGCGTCCCCGCCGTTCCCCCACCTCCCCACCCCCCCCCTCCGTCATGCCCGGGCTTGACCCGGGCACCCACGCGAGGGCAGCGCACGTACTCTTGGCCGCCCTGGCGTTGGTGCCAGCAACGGCCCGCCCCGGTCGCGCCGCCGCGGCGTGGGTGCCCGGATCACGTCCGGGCATGACGGTGCTTGAAGGCAGCCGCAGCGCCCCCCGGCGTTAGCCCAGCAAACAAAAGCTTGCGCCCGTCCGCACCGCGTGTTCTTATTCCGTTCGTGAGCAGCCCGCATCCCTCTCCCGAGCCAGA
>CAXTJU010000086.1:0-12787 GCA_964244655.1 uncultured Acetobacteraceae bacterium
TGTGGTCGTGGCTGATCACCGAGCTGCTGCTGTTCGCAGGCCTGCTGGTCACCGCGCTGGTGCTGCGCACGCTGCACCCGCACTCGGTCGCCGCCGCGGCCCAGCACTTCAAGCTGTGGATCGGCGGGGTCAACACGGTGGTGCTGATCCTGTCCAGCCTGGCGATGTCGGGCGCGATCGAGATGTCCAAGCTGGGCCGCGCGCGCGACGTCACCCGCTGCCTGCTGCTCACCGGTGCGCTCGGCGCGGTGTTCCTGCTGTTCAAGAGCTACGCGTACTACCCCGACTACGTCGAGCACATGCCGCCGTTCCTCAACCGGCCGTACGAGCTGGCCGGCGACGCGGCCTCGCTCGAGCACGCGATGCGCCGGGCCGGCTGCCGGGGGGTGGGCGGCGCCCGGCTGGTCCGCCTCGTCGAGCACGCCGACGCCGCCGGGCTGGCGGAGCGGCTGGCCAGGGCCGGCATCCTGGTCCGCCAATTCGCCGGGCGGCCCGGCCTGCTGCGCTTCGGGCTGCCTGGGCCGGTGGCGGATTGGAAGCGGCTGCGTCGCGCCCTGGCTTGAACCTGGCCTCCGTCCGGGCCAGTTTCAGCGCCATGGCCTACGACCCCCGCCTGCCCCTCGACATGACGCCGGATGGCCGGTTCCGCGCCCCGCCGCGGATGCCGGTCTCGACGCGGATCATCGCCGGCGCGGTGCTGGTCGCGGTGGTGGCGGCCGGGCTCGCCTTCGCGGCGTTCGCGCTGTGGATCGCCCTGACGCTGATCCCCGTGGCGATCGCCGCCGTGCTGGTGGCGTTCGTCGCCTTCCGGTTCAAGCTTTGGCAGGCTCGGCGGCGTGCCGCGGCCCGCGGCCCCGGCGCGGTTGCCCGCTGGTAGCCCTCAGAAGCTCACCGTCCCGAACAGCGCCTTCAGCACCGCGTACACCGCCCCGCCGACCAGGAAGCCCACCACCGTCCCGTTGACCCGCACGTATTGCAGGTCCTTGCCGACCCGCAGCTCCAGCCGGTCCACCAGCACCGCCGTGTCCCACTGCCCCACCACGTCGCCGATGAAGCCGGCCAGCGAGACCTGGGCCGAGGGCAGCACGCTGGCCACGATCAGCTCCACCGCCTCCTGCAAGCGGCGGCGCACGCCCGGGTCGGACTCCAGCAGGTGCCCAAGGTTGGCCAGCGCCGCCTCGATGAAGGCCACCGTGCGCCCGCCGGGCTGCCCGGCGTCGGCCTCCAGCGCCACGCGCATGCGGGCCCAGATGTCCCACAGCCAGGCTTGCACCGTCTCGTGCGCCACCACCTTGCGGATGGCGCGGCCCAGCTCCGCCGCCCGCTCCGGGTCGGTCTCCATGCGGGCGATCTCGGCGCGCATCCAGGCGTCGAACGCGTCGCGCAGCTCCGAGCCGTCCGGGCCGACCTTGTCCAGCTCGGCGTTCATGGTGCCCAGCACCCGGCGCGCCACCTGCGCGCCCACCGCCCAACCCACCAGCCGGCCGCCCTGCTCGCGCACCCGGTCGGCGATCACGCCGCGCAGCTGCTCCTCCTTGGCGGCCAGCAGGGCGCGGAACTGCACCAGGATGAAGCTCAGCACCTCCTGGTGCCGCCCCCCGTCCAGCAGCCCGTGCAGCGCGCGCACCACCAGGGCGCTGGCGCCGCGTCCGCCCAGCAGCCGGGGCGCCAGCCGCCCCATCAGCCGCCGCGCCCGCCCGTCCTCGACGGTGGCGAGCAGCCGCGGCAGCAGCCCGGCCAGGGCTTCCGCCGTGGGACGGGCCGCCGCCGGGTCATGCAGGACGCGCCCCAGGATGCCGGCCAGGTCCACCTTTTGCAGGGTGCGGCGCAGCTCCTCCTCGGTGAACACGTGGGTGGCGACGAAGCGCCCCAGCGAGCGCCCCAGCCGCTGCTGCTGCGCCGGCACGATGGCGGTGTGCGGGATCGGCAGCCCGAGCGGGCGGCGGAACAGCGCGGTGACAGCGAACCAGTCGGCGATGCCGCCCACGAACCCAGCCTTGGCCGAGGCTTGCAGCAAATCCGTCCCCCAACCCGGCGGCAGCGCGTAGCTGCCCAGGGTGAGGGCGGCCATCAGCGCCAGCAACCCGGTGGCGAAGGCGCGGTGGCGGGCGAGGGAGAGCCGCGCGGGCTGGTCGGGATCGGCAGGGAGCATGGGCGGTTGGTTAGCACCGCGGCCGCGCAGCCCCAAGGAACGCTCGCGCCCGACTTGCCAGTCGGCTATGCTGCGCCGCATCGTGCTCCCCATGCCCGACCATCCCGCACAAACCCAGCCCGTGCCAGCCCAGCCTGGCGACACCGTCCGCAGCCTGCTCGCCCTGGTGCGCGAGGCGCGGGACCGCAGCCGCACCGACCCGTTCGGCAGCCCCGTGCTGGCGGTGGCGCTCGCCATCATCCGCATGATGGACAGCGGCGCGCTCTCGCTGGACCAGCTGGACGCCGTGGTGGCCCACCTGCGGGACACCGCGTTCGACGCCCGGGCGGACCGGCTGCGCGCCTATGTCGGCGGGCTGGACGGGTCGGCCGCGGCGATGCAGGCAGTGGCGGAGCGGCTGGTGCGGCCGGACCCGGCGGACAGCCCCGTGCCGTTCCAGACCTTCCGCGCCGCCGCCGAGCGCACCCGCTTCGCCGCCGTGTTCACCGCCCACCCCACCTTTTCGCTGCCGCGCGAGCAGTCCGCCGCCCTGGCCCGCGCCGCCGGCGGCGAGCCCGCGCCGCGCTTTGCCTCCCATCGCCCGTCCAAGCCCGCCCTGGCCGAGGAGTTCGACCAGGCGGTGGCCGCCATCACCCACGGGCGGGACGCGATCGACCAGCTGACGGAGGCGCTGCTGCGGGCCGCCGCCCTGTGGCCCGACCGCTGGCGCAGCCTGTCGCCCCGCCCGGTGATCCTGGCCTCCTGGGTCGGCTACGACACGGACGGGCGCACCGACATCGGCTGGTGGGATACGCTGCGGCTGCGCCTGGTGATGAAGCGGCTGCAACTGGCCCGCGCCCGCGCCCAAGTGGGGGAGGGGCCGGCGGCGGGGCGGCTGGACGAGGCGCTGGCCGCGGTGGACGCGCAGGTCGCCGCCTGCCCGTCCGCACCCGACGCCGACGCGGTCGCCGCCTTCGCCGCCGCCCTGGTCGGCGGGCGGGAGGCGGCGATGACGACGCCGGAGCCGGTGCTGCGCCTGCTGGACGAGGCCATCGCCACGGCCCCCGACCCGATGCCCCTGGCGGTGGCGCGCGCCGGGCTGGCCAGCCACGGCCTGTCGCTCGCCCATACCCACGTGCGGCTGAACGCGGCGCAGCTGCACAATGCGGCCCGGGTGCGGCTCGGCCTGGCCGACCCGCCGGCCGATGCCAGCCGCCGCCGGGCGCTGCTGGCCGCCATCGGCGAGGCGCTGGACACGGTGCAGCCGGAGCCGGTTGATTTCGGCGCGCTGATGGGCGAGCAGGCCTCCGCCGTGCGCCTGATGATGACGGTGGCGCAGATCGTCAAGCACATCGACGCCGCGACTCCGGTGCGCTTCCTGATCGCCGAGACCGAGAGCGGCTACACCCTGCTGACCGCGCTGTGGCTCGCCCGCTTACTCGGCATCGAGCGGCAGATCGAGATCAGCCCGCTGTTCGAGACGGCGGAGGCGCTGGAGAGCGGCGCGCGAGTGCTGGCCGAGGCGCTGCGCTCGCCGCACTGGTGCGACTACCTGCGCGCCACCGGGCGGATGTGCCTGCAATTCGGCTACTCCGACAGCGGGCGCTACGTGGGCCAGCTGGCGGCGTCCTACCTGATCGAGCGGCTGCGGCTGAAGGCGGCGGACCTGCTGGCCAAGCACGGCCTGGCCGACGTGGAGGTGGTGCTGTTCGACACGGGCGGCGAGAGCATCGGCCGCGGCGCGCACCCCGGCTCGCTGGCCGACCGGCTGAAATACTACTCGCCCACCGCCACAAGGCAGGCCTTCGCCGCCGCCGGGGTCGCCACGCGCGAGGAGTGCGCCTTTCAAGGCGGCGACGGCTACCTGCTGTTCGGCACGCCCGCGCTGGCCGCGGCCACCGTCGCCCGCATTGCCGAGCACGCCTTCGCCGCCGTGCCCGCCGGGCAGGACCCGATCTACGACGAGCCGGACTTCGCCGCCGGGTTCTTCGCCACCATTGGCAGCGGGATGCGCGAGCTCGTGGAGGACCCGGGCTATGCGGCGCTGCTCGGCGCGTTCGGCCCGGCGCTGCTGGACCCGACCGGCTCGCGCCCTTCCGCGCGCCAGTCCGACACCGGCGGCCCGGCCACCATCCGCCACCCGCGCGAGCTGCGGGCGATCCCGAACAACGCCATCCTCCAGCAATTGGGCTGGTGCGCGAACACGTTGCAGGGGGTGGGCGCGGCGGCGTCGCAGCACCGGGAGGAGTTCGCCCCCTTGATGGAGAGCAGCCCGCGCTTCCGCCGCGCGATGGACTTCGCCGCCCATGCGCTGGCGCATTCCGACCTGGACGTGCTGCACGCCGTGGTGGGCCTGGTCGATCCCGGTGCCTGGCTGGACCGGGTGCCACACACCGTCCTTCCCGGCCGCGCCGCCGCCCTGATGGCCACGGCCCGCTCGCTCGACCGCTTGGGCCTGTGGCAGCCGGTGACGGCGATGGCCCGGCGCATCCAGCTGGACCGCCTGGCGCTGGCCGAAGCCTGGCCGGACGCGCCGCGCATGGCGGCCGAGGAGGTGCTGCTGCACGCGCTGCGCATCGCGGCGATCCAGCGCCTCTGGCTGCTCGGCACGGAAATCCCCGAGTTCTCCCCCCGCTTCAGCCTGACCCGGCAGGCGCTGGAGGACCGTCTGCTGCGCCTGGATGTGCCGGCCTGCCTGGAGCTGCTTGGCGAGATTTTTCCCCATGCGCCCAACCCGGCCGCCGCGCGCGACTACGCGGAGCCGGCGGGGCGTCGCAACGCGGTGTCGTATGGGCGGATGCACGAGGAGGTGTTCGAGCCGATGCGGCGGCTGTTCGGGACGGTGCGGGAGATCGGCGCGGCGATCACCCATGCGGTGGGAGCGTTTGGGTAAGGCCGCCCGTTCATGGACGCCCGTTGCGTGACCGGCGCCGATCGGTCATGTCGGATGAAACAACGAAGTATGATTGAGCACAATGATTCGTATGCAGCGGAGTGCTTGGATACAGGCGACAGGCCGGTGCCAACTGGTTATGCTTTCAAGCCACGGAGCATGATTTGACGTCCGCCCAGGCTTCGGATCGTCCTATTCATTACAAAGAGCCCCGACAAATCGTAAATCGGCTCTATGGCGCGCTCACGTCGGCGCTGCTGTGTTCTCAGCTGTATGTCAGTGCTGCGTCGGCCCAACAATCTGCCACGGCGGCAGATGCCGGAAGGTCAAGCAGTGGCAGCCTGGTGCAGGCTGCTTCTGACAGGAAGGCGAGCGTCCTGCCGCCCGACTCCGTGACGGATGGCTCGGTTTCGCTCGCGAATGGAGCATCGCTGGCATACACGGTGACGGCCGGCATGTTGGCCGTCGGCGCCAGCGACCAGCAGGATGCCATGCTGGCGCTCGATGGCAGTTTCCTGCCCGGCACGGCGACCGGCCTGCCGGTGAAGCCCGACGAGCAACCTGCGACGGCGCGCATGTTCTACACGGCCTACTTCGCAAAAGGCGCAAAGACGCAAACGCGGCCGCTCATGTTCATCTACAGCGGAGGCCCGGGCACGTCCACGAGGGAGCTGCGGATAGCGGGTTTCGGGCCGATGCACGTCATGATCCCCGATTTGCAGCACCCTGTTGGCGGCCCCTACCGCATCGAGAACAACCCCGACACGCTGCTGGACGCGGCAGACCTGGTTTTCATAGACGCTCCAGGAACTGGTTACAGCAGCATCCAGGGCCGCGACGCCGCGCAAAGTTTCTATGGCATCGATCAGGACGCGGCGGCCTTTGACCGCTTCATCCGGCGCTTTCTCACCAAGCATGACCGCTGGAACTCGCCCAAGTACCTGTTCGGCGAAAGCTACGGGACCACGCGAACGGCAGTCCTGGGATGGCAGCTGCTCCAAGATGGCATCGACCTGAATGGGATTGTTTGCCTCAGCAACTTCATGAACCGTGATGACTTCATCGACGCTGCGGACGCCAATCCCGGCACCGAGAACGCTTACTTCCTGGCGCTACCCAGCTACGCCGCGATTGCGTGGTACCACCACAAGCTGCCGGGCCAGCCGGCGCAGCTCGATCCGTGGATTCATGAGGTGGAGCGTTACGCGCTGGGCGAGTATGCGAGCGCACTCCTTGCCGGCGCCGACCTGCCGCCAGAAAGGAAGCAGTCCGTCGCGGCAAAGCTCGAAAGCTACACGGGCATACCGGCCGCGACCTGGGCAAGGGCAAACCTTCGGATCACTGCGAACGAGTTCGCCAAGATATTGCAGCAAGATGCCGGCCTGACGACGGGCCGGGAGGACTCCCGCTACGAAGGGCTGGCGATGGATTTGTTGGCGGGCGAGGTCCAGTACGACCCGTTCGGGGGCTCGGTCCGCTCGTCGATCACGGCGGCTATGAACAGCTACGCGCACGAGACGCTCAAGTTCGGGGCGGACATGACCTACCAGGCCTACGCGGACGTTCCGGGCCTCAAATGGGACTCCTTCCACGTGGCGACGAATAAAAGTTGGCTAGGGGTTTGGAACGTCCTGCCCGACCTCGCGAACACGCTCAAGCGCAACCCGAAGATGCACGTCCTGCTCATGGGTGGCTACTTTGACTTGAGCACAACGTATTTCGCTGCAATCTACCAGATGAAGCATCTGCCGATACCGCAATCCCTGGAGGGCAACATCGAATACCAGTTCTACCCTGCTGGGCATGCAACCTATAACAACCCAGATGCCCGCCGCGCGATGCACGATCGCATGGTGCAATTCATCGAGGCCAGCCAGGGCGGGCAGTGACTGGCATTCAGGGGCAGGCTGGGAAACGCGACGCGGCCATGCCGATTGGCATAGCCCAAACGGTTGCTGCCTCAAGTTAGGGTGGCCCTATCATCCACCCGCCTCACCGGTTAGATTACCAAGGAAAGCCTTGCCCGCGTCTTTTCAATGTTCAGCGCCATCTGATCCATCCTCAGCTCGTGTTCCCGACGCTCCTAGTAGGCACTCAGCCCTTTATCCGTTCCATTGCCACGCCGGCCAAACGCAATCACCTCGCCGCCACCCGCACCTGCGGATGCCACGCCAGCAGCAGCGCCACCGCCAAGCTCCCCAGCACCGCCCCGCACAGCCACGCGAACCCGGCGTGCAGCATCACGCCGCCGAACGCCCCGCCGAGCGTGGCGCCCAGCGCGGTCGCCGCGTTGAGCAGTCCCACGCTCTCCGCCCGGCGCGCGGGCGACAAGGTCACCGACAGGGTCGTGCTGGCGACCGACAGCAAGGGCCACACCACCTGGGTGGCGGCGAAGCAGGCGAGGATCGGCAGCACCGTCCCCGGCGTGCCCCGCAGCGCCAATGCCAGCATGGCCGCCATGATCCCCGCCCGCAGCATCAGCCCCGCCGCCAGCACGCGCCCCGCGCCGAACCGGGTGTCCCAGCGTCCAACCTGCGGGTAAAGCAACAGGCTCAGCCCGACCCCAGCCGCGTAGGCCGCCGTGGGGAGGGTAGTCGCCGTGTGATAGCCGCGCACCATCACCACCGCGAACATCACCGCCAGGCCGTTGGTCGCGGTGTAGGACACCAGCCAGGCGGCCAGGAACCACGTCAATGGACGGTGGCCCAGCCTGGCGAGCGACCGCCCCGTCAGCCGGTGCAGGGAGCGCTGCACCCCGATCGGCGCGCCGTCTCCGCTGCGGGCCGGGCGAGGCGGCAAGGCGGGGCGGGCGACCGCCACCATCGGGTACGGCGCTGTCACCAGCGCCAGCGGCACGGCGAGCAGCAGCAGCCCGCCGGCAAGCAGGAAGGCGTCGCCCACGTGCCGCAGGCCGAACGCTCCGGCGAGCAGCAGTCCGGCCAGTTGCCCGCCGCCGATGCAGGCTTGCAACGTGCCGATCCGCCCGTCCCAGAGCGGCTGCGGCTCCACCTCGACGATGAACATGGTGGCGACGGTGCTGGCGCTGGACACGCCCAGGCCCACCAGGGCGGCGGTCGCCATGTGCTGCGCCAGGCCGCCGGGCAGCGCGTGCAGCAGCAGCGCCATCCCGGCCAGGCCCAGCCCAGCGGCCAGGGTGCGGCGGTGACGCCGGGTGCGGTCGCTCCAGGCGCCGATGAACGGGGCGGCGATCCCGGTGGCGGCGAAGGCCGCGTAGGTCAGCCCCGCGGTGGGGCCGGGCGGGGCGGCCAGCGCCAGCACCACCGGCACCATGCCGTTCTGCACCAGGCCGAGCAGCCCGTAGCACCCCATCCAGCGCGGCACGTCCCGCACCCGCGCCGCAACCTGGCCGATCATGGCGCCTCCAACCCAGCGTCTGCCCGGGCGGCCCATACCGTCCGGCCGGAGGGCGCACAACGCCCCTTGAGCGCCGCGGCGGCGGGTGACACTCTGGACGGCCCGCACCGGAGCGCCGCATGGGTTTGCCGCCGAAACTGCTGCTTGCTGCCCTGGTCGCAGCGGGAGCGACGCCCGCCCGGGCGCAGCATTGGGCCACGGCCTGGTCCGGCTCGGACCAAGGACCTTATCCGGTGGGCAACGCCAGCGCGCAGCCCGACCTGTCCTTCGCCTTCCCGCGCCCGGAGGCCGGGTCCCATGAGCAGAGCTTCCGCCTCGTCATCAAGCCGGACCTGTGGGGCCGGCAGATGCGGTTCCGCTTCTCCAATGCCTACGGCGCCCAGCCGGTCACCTTCGACACCGCGTTCGCCGGGTTGCAGATGAGCGGCGCCGCCGTGGTCCCCGGCAGCAACCGTCCGCTCACCTTCGCGGGCAAGCGCACCGTGACGGTGCCAGCGGGCGCGCAGGCCTGGTCGGACGCGGTGACCCTGCCCTTCGTGCACGACCCGGCGGGCGCCGACCTTGCGGGCCGCAAGCTCGCCGTCACCTTCCACATCCCCGGCGACAGCGGGCCGATGACCTGGCACGCGCTGGCCATGACCACCTCCTACGTCACCGCGCCGGACGCGGGCGCGATCGGCGAGCTGGAGGATGACAGCGCCTACCCGAACAGCACTACTTCCTGGTTCTTCCTGGACGCGGCGGACGCGGCCGCCCCGCCGGACACGCACGTCGTGGTGGCGCTGGGCGACAGCATCACGGACGGCACCGGCTCCACCCTGAACGGGGACGACCGGTGGCTGGATGTGCTGTCCCGCCGGTTGCACGCGGAAGGCGCGCACGTGGCCGTGGTGAATGCGGGCCTCGCCGGCAACCAGGTGGACGGGCCGCCCGACGTCGGCGCGGCCAAGCCCAAGGGTGGCCCCGCCGCCACGGCGCGGCTGGACCGGGACGTGCTGGGTCTGTCCGGCGTCACGGACGTGATCGTGTTCGAGGGCATCAACGACCTCGCGGCCAACGCCAGCGCCGATACGGTGGCGAAGGGGCTGCGCACGCTGGCCGACCGCATCCGCGCCAAGGTGAAAGGCGTGAAGCTGGTCGGCGCCACCCTCACCAGCAGCCGCGGCAGCGCGCTCCCGGGCTATGGCTCCGCCGACACGGACACGCGCCGCCGGGCGCTGAACGAGCTGATCCGCCAGCCTGGGTTGTTCGATAGCGTGATCGAATTCGACGGCGCCACGACTGACGGCCAAACCGGCGAGCTGCGGCCGGAGTTCGTGCCGTCCTCCGCCGGCGGACCCGGCGACAAGCTGCACCCGAACCGCGCCGGCGCCCTCGCCATGGGCGGCGCGGTGGAGCTTCGCAGCCTGGTGCCGGCACCGCCCAAGCCGCGCCCGAAGCCGAAGCCGGTGGCGCCCGCCCCTGCGCCGGACCAGTCCGTGGACAACGCGGCAGCGCCGCAGTGACGGCACCCCTCGAAGCATGCGAGTGACCCTGGCCTTCCTGACCGAACCCACGCCCGCCCGCGGGGCCTTGCTGCCGGTGCGCCCCGGCATCGGCCGCATCGTGGCGGACAACCCAGGCCGCATGACTTATCACGGCACCAACACCTACCTGATCGAGGATGCGGACGGCGTGACGGTGCTCGACCCCGGCCCGGACCAGCCGGCGCACGTGGCCGACATCCTGCGCCTGGCGCCCGGCCGCATCGTGCGCATCGTGCTCACCCACACCCACCGGGACCACATGGGCGCGGTCGCGGCGCTGAAGGCGCAGACGGGCGCTCCCACCCATGGCTGGCATCGCAGCGCCGAACGGAGCTTCGTCCCGGACGTTGCGCTGGAGGATGGCGATGCGGTGGCCGGGATGCGGGCGGTGTGGACGCCGGGCCATGCGGCGGACCATCTGTGCTTCGCCCGGCCGGATGGGGTGCTGTTCAGCGCAGACCACGTGATGGGCTGGTCCTCCAGCGTCGTCAGTCCGCCCGGCGGCGACATGGCGGCCTACGTTGCCAGCCTGCAACGCCTGCTGGGGCGGCAGGACGCGCTTTACCTGCCGGGCCACGGGCCCGCCGTGGCGGAACCGCAGGCGCACGTGACGGCACTGTTGCAGCACCGCATGGCGCGCGAGGCGGCGATCGCCCAGGCGCTGCGAGGAAAGCCGTGCACCACCCTGGGGCTGGTGGACGCGCTCTACTCCAAGATCGACCCGGTGCTGCGCATGGCCGCGGAGCGCAACGTGCTGGCGCACTTGCAGAAGCTGGAGCGGGAGGGCCGCGCGGCCTGCCACGGCGACGAGTGGCGGGCAGCGTCCAGCTAGACCTGCTTGGCCAGCCGCCGGGCCATAAGCCAGCCGATCAGCCCCGAGCAAGGGCCGCCGATGCAGATCAGCAGCAGCCCGACATAGGCGCCCTCCAGCATCATCGCGATGCCGATGCCGAGCATCGAGCCGCCGATCAGGCCGCCCGTGACCCCCGACGCCACGCCCAGCCAAATGATCTCGCCACGGTTCACCATGGCTGCGACATGCCGCCCCGGCGCCGGTTTGACAAGGCGGGGTGTGCGGCGTAACCCCCGCGCCACTGCCGGGAACGTGGACGGGCCTTCGGGGCCTGCTCCCGCCGAACGCCGTTTCGGACTACCGGTGCAACAACGCCCCGAACGCGGGCGACACAGAATGGATGGCCTGGACTATGACCAAGCGCCTTGAATCCAAGTACAAGATCAACCGCCGCCTCGGCGTCAACCTTTGGGGCCGGGCGAAGTCGCCGATCAACAAGCACGATTACGGCCCCGGCCAGCACGGCCAGCGCCGCAAGCAGAAGCCGACCGATTTCGGCATCCAGTTGATGGCCAAGCAGAAGCTCAAGGGCTACTACGGCAACATCGGCGAGAAGCAGTTCCGCAAGTATTACGACGAGGCCGTGCGCCGCAAGGGCGACACCTCCGAGAACCTGATCGAGTTGCTGGAGCGCCGGCTGGACGCGGTGGTGTACCGACTGAAGTTCGCCATCACCCCGTTCGCGGCGAGGCAGTTCGTCAACCACGGCCATATCCTGATCAATGGCAAGCGGGTGAACATCCCCTCCTTCCTGGTGAAGGACGGCGACGAGATCGAGGTGCGCGAGAAGTCCAAGCAGCTTGCCGTGGTGCTGGACAGCACGCAGAGCATCGAGCGGGACGTGCCGGAATACATGGACGTGGACCACCGGGCGATGAAGGGCAAGTTCAACCGGGCGCCCAAGCTAACGGACGTGCCGTATCCGGTGCAGATGGAGCCGAACCTGGTGGTGGAGTTCTACTCGCGCTGACGGTTATTTCGCGAGCGCCGGTTTCACCACGGTCGCGGTGATATCGGCGTTCGCGAGTTCTGCGATGACAGAACTGATATTCTCGACAAACGGCAGCGTGACCGTGACTTGGCATTCCCGGAGAAGCGCGACCATAAGCGGGTGTCCGTCCCGAACCCGAATGCCATGGCGCGCCATGGTGCGAACCACCTCGATGCGCAGTGGAACCCGGTGACCCGCTGGCACTTCAAGCTTTAGGGTGACGGGTGAACCGGAGTATTCCCGGTGTGCGGCCGGAGTTTGCGCCAGACACTCTATTTGTTCCTGCAATGACAATCTCATCGGCATTCATCACCTCCATAGCAGCCCGGATTAGAACCAGGAAATTGGTTGCGCCGACTGCGTTGGCGCGCACTCCATGGATGTTGGGGCCTTGCAGGACCAGCTTCTTACCGTCGCTCGTGACTTCAGCCATGATCCATAGGCGTCCGCCCGGAGTGGATACTGTCACAGTGACGTAAGGCCAATCAGTGCCATAATCGTCGAGACCAAACGAAATATCTGTAGTGCCCCACACCCGCCGATCATGGCCGGGATTGGCAGAACGGGACGACCATGACCCCAGCCGAAGAGATCGCCCGCCGCCGCACCTTCGCGATCATCTCGCATCCGGACGCCGGCAAGACCACGCTCACCGAGCGGCTGCTGCGCGCGGGCGGCGCCATCCAGCTTGCGGGCAATGTGCGCGCCAAGGGGGAGCGGCGACGCACCCGGTCGGACTGGATGGGCATCGAGCGGGAGCGCGGCATCTCTGTCGTCACTTCCGTGATGACGTTCGAGTACGGCGGCTGCGTGTTCAACCTGCTGGACACGCCGGGCCACGAGGACTTCTCGGAGGACACCTATCGCACGCTGACCGCCGTGGACTCCGCCGTCATGGTGATCGACGCGGCCAAGGGCATCGAGGCGCGCACGCGCAAGCTGTTCGAGATTTGCCGGCTGCGGGACATCCCCATCCTCACCTTCGTCAACAAGATGGACCGCGAGGCGCGCGACCCGT
>CAXTJU010000087.1:0-12650 GCA_964244655.1 uncultured Acetobacteraceae bacterium
CCTGCACGATCGTTTCCGGCCGGACGAAATGGCCTGGCGTGACCGCGCGAACCACATACGCAATGCGGAATGCGTCATCGTCGAGCGGAGCGATTTTGCTGTCGTCCACATCGCGCCAGCGGTTGCGCGGATCCACGCCAACGTCGAACGCGGCCAGGAAGCGGTCGTCCCGCTCCTCGTGGGCGCGCAGATGCGTCAGTTGGCCGAGGAAGGGGTAGCTGTCTTCCCGCAGCACCGGCACCTCGATTTCAAGCCCGGCGGGAAGCGGATCGATCACCATCGCCCGGCGGAACTGGTCGGAGCTCACGCTGCCGGACAGCACCACGATGAAGCGATCCGTCTGATGGAGCGCGGTGTCGTCCATCCGCTCTCCGGTCAGCGTGTAGGCTTCACGTTGCAGGCGGAACCCGTTCTGCAACGCCGGCGGCGCCTCAATCGGCGCGCCGCGCAACGTGACCGTGCGGAACAGCGGCTTGTCGTCCGTGTTCCGCACGCTGACGCCCCGCGTAATCGCATCGGCACTCGGCGCTATCGCATAGGGCAGCGCGACCGTCTGCGCCGCGCCCCCGTTCAGCGCCACCGAACGGGCCGTGCCGTGCTTGGCCAGCGCATGGGCCGCCATCAGCAGCCATGCCTTCTCGTGCGTGTTGAGCTGATTCGGGTCGAGGTGCTCGCCCGCGAGCCGCGCTATCAGGGCCGACACCGCCGCGTCGTGTCCGGTTTCGGCCGCCACGGCCAGCACGCCCGCTTCCTCGCGCAGCGGCGACCAGAAATAGGCGTTGCGCCACCAAAGCGGGACCGACGCGGCGCCCAGATTGGTGATTGCGCTCCGGAGCGTGGCCTCGGCCAAGCCAGTCTGGCCCATCAACGACTGGGCCCCAGCCAGATCGGCCAGTGCCATCGGAGCAGCCGTCTCGCCATTGCGCCACGACACCGTCGAGTCGGCGTGAGAGAGACCGGCGGACAGCGCGCGCAGGCTGGACGGATCGACCCGGTTGGTGCGCGCCAGCACGTAGGCCGCATAGGCCTGCGTCGGTGCGGTTGGCTGAGCATAGGCCCCATCATAATCGTCGTTGCCGGCTTGCAGGCCGCGCTCGATCCAATGGGCGGAGTTGCTGGTCACACTGTCCGGCACGGCGAACCCGGCCTCTCGCGCACGCAGCAGAAAGTCGAGCGCATACACGTTCAGCCAAGTCGAAGCGTTGCCGTCCCCCACGCGCCACAACCCGAACCGGCCAGCCGCATCCTGCCGGTCGATGATGGTCGCAATCGCCGTCTGCACCCGGTCGTGCACGCCAGGGTCATTGGCAGAGCGACCCAGCAAGCGGGCGTCGTTGAAGTAGAGCAGCGGCAACGCAGAGGAGGACAGCTGCTCCGTGCAACCGAACAGATAGGTGTAGAGCGATTGCAGCAGCCCGGGCACGTCAATCGCGCCGGTTGCGGAGTAGCCGATCGTCATCTGCACGCTGCCCGGTACGAAGGGCGCCAGCAGCTCCGGCCCAGCCGTGTAGGTATCGTCCGCGGCCTGTGTGCCAGCCTGGCTCAGCACAAGGTTGGGGTGCGGCGAGCGCACCGCGATGTCCCATTGGTGGGTGATGTGCAGGCCGTCCGGTCCGGTCAGATCCGCCGCCAGGTGGGCGATGCCGATCTCGGTGCCGGCCAAATCGAGCCGAGCCTCGCGCCGCTGGCCGGGATCGAGATGCACGTCGATCGTGCCGGGTCCGCGCCAGACCGCCGAGCCGTTGGCAGTCACGGCCAGGTGGTAGTCGCCGGCGGGCGCGTCTGTGTCCTGCAGCGACACACCAACGCTCGCGACGTCACCCGGGGCCAGGAAGCGCGGCAGCGCCAGGTCGGCCACCACGGGGTCACGCACCGTTAGTGCCGCTTCAGTATGGCCAGCCGCGTCATGGTCATAGGCCACCGCCATCAGCCGCAGTTCGCCCGCGAAATCCGGCAGGTCGAGCGGGATCGCGGCATCGCCGTCCGCGTCCAACTCCACCGGTCCGTGGAATAACGAGACGACCTTGGTCGACGTGACCGGCAGGCCCGCGCCGCCGAGCAAACCCTCGTCACCGCCCTCGTGCAGGGCGCCGACATCGGCAGTGCCTTCCAGCAGGCGACCGTAATCATCGCGCAGATCCATAGCAAAGCGGGCGCGTCCGAGCAGGGCTGCCACCGGGTTCGGGCTGGCGAAATGGGTGAGCTGGAGGATGCCCTCGTCCACCGCCGCGAGCGTGACGAAGGCGCGGCCATGCGCCCCCGCGACGTGCACCGGCACGGTGATCAACTGACGAGGGGTAACCGTGGCAGGCACGTTGACGCTCACCGCCAGGGTGTGAGGCGCCGGGTCGGTCGCGACCCAGGCGAGACCCACGGCGCGCACCGGCTCATGCGGCTTGGCTGCTGTGGCAAGCGGACGGAACGCCTCCGCCAGCACGTGCACGCCGGCGCCCCAGTCGGCGGTCGCCACCAGGTTCAGCGTTGCGCCATCCGCCGCCATGTCGACCCGGCGTGTCTCGAGCACCCGGTCGGCGCTCTCCACGATGACCTGCGCCGGGCCGGCGAACGGACCACGGACGTGGATGTGCGCCATCTCGCCGACACCCACGACGGCGCGGTCGGTTTCCACCGCCAGCCGGTCCGGGATGTCGGCATCGGCGGAGCCGTTCCAGCCACTGTTGAACCGCACGCTGCTCGCGGCGCCAGTCGCATCGTCGCTAACCTTGAGGCGGTACTCGCCCCAGCCCAGCCTCTTCGCAAGCTCGGCAGGTCCGCCGGGCAGCGTGTCTAGCGTGCCGGACGCTATCTCGTCCTCGGTCGTGTAGGTGTGGAACGTCCAGCCGAAACCGCTGCTGTTTTCACGCCACCAGTCCCAGCGGTGATTTTCGACATACAGGCGCCAATGCAGGCCAACTGCGGCCACCGGCGCGCTGTCGGCGTTGAAAGTGCGGACAGCGAACTGGGCGGAATTGTCCTCGTTCACCCGGTCGCCGAACAGCTTGCGAATACCGATCAGCAGCGCGTGGTTGTGGATCGGCAGGGACAAGGTCTGCTTCACCGCGCGCCCGGTCGGCTCGACCAGGCCGGCGTTCACCACGGCGCGCAACGGCGAGCCGATGCCGTCCGGCACTTGCAGCGCCGTGTCGATGGCGACATGGCCAACAGTATCGGCGTCGGTCAGCGTCAGGGATTGGAGGGCGTCGGGGATCACCTCGTCCGCATCGCCGAAGCTGTATTGCGGCGCGTCGGCCACCGGGTGTTCGTCGCGCACCAGGCGGATGTCGCCCTCGGCATGCAGCCCGGCGGCGGGTGCGCCATACAGGAAGCGCCCGTCGATGGCAGCGGACACCCGAGCGTCCGGCCCAAGCGCCGTTGCGGCTGCCGTAAGCTCTACCATCAGTTGCTGCGGGACAAAATCCATCACCGAGACGCTTGCGCGACCGACCGGCGGCAGGCTCGGGTCCACGAACGCCTCGATCATCCAGTTGCCCTGCGCCGCAGTGGCGCTGAGTGGCAGGGCCTGCTCGAACCCGGCATCCGGCGCGGGCGGCAGCATGGTGCGGCTGGCTTCCACCCCATCGGGCCGGCGCAACACGATGGTCAGGCCGGTGCCGTCCACCGCGGACAGGCCGGCGGTGCGCAGCAGGGCGGTCAAATTGATCGTTTCGCCGGGCCGGTAGGTGCCACGGTCGGTGTAGATGAACGCCTCGACCGGCCCGGGCGATACGCGGCCATCGGCCCCACGGTCGGACAGGTCGAACCCCGGCGCCGTGAGACTCTGCACAGCGAAATCACCTGCCGCTGTGCTCGCGACCAGCGCGGTGGCGGCGGAGGCGAGTTTGCCGCGCAGCAGGCCGGGCGCGAACACGGCGCCGCCCTGTGCATCGGTGGTGGCCTCGGCCAGCGTGTCCTCCGACTTGGCGCGCAGTTCCAGGTGCACTCCCGGCATCGGCGCTGCACTGGCCAGCGAGCGGACCGTCACATGCAGCCCGTCCTGGCCCTGCAGCGAGGCGATTGCCAAGTCCGTGCTCAGCACCCATTGGCCGGCGATGACCTGCTGGTTGACATCGAAACTTGCTTCGTCCTGGGAGTTCGGCGTGAGATTGGCCGCGGGTTTGGCGGCATCCTCGACCAAGATCAGGTAGGCGCCGGGCTTGGCCGGATCCACGATCCCGGCCAGAGGGAAGGCGGTCTCCACAGTCCGGTTGCGGCCGGGACCGGTCTGCAGCGTGCCGGACCAGATCTGGGCCATGCTGGAAGCCCGGCTACGTAGTTCGTACAGGTGCCAGGACTGCTTCGAAGGATCCAACGCGTCGCCCCAGGTGGCGTCTCCTCCGGCATTGGCCGCGACTTTGCGGGCGGCGAGCCGCAACACCCGGATACGCACGAGCGCGACATTCACCGTCTGGATGGTGACGCCGGTCGCCCCCTGTCGTGGTAGGATCCAGCCCCGCCCACCGACGGCCACCATCCGGTCACGATCGGGCGTGTCGGCGGTGGCGGTTTCCTCCGCGCCCAGGCGAGACCCAACGAAAGCCAGGCCAGGATGCACGATGATGCTGTAGTGCACCCCATACCCCAGCCCATCCAGGCAAAGCTGGCTTCCACTGGCGGTGACCGTTGGACGCACCGCGGGCTCAATGGTCAGGAAGTCACCAGGATGCGCCTCGGCACTGGTGTCGAGCGCCTGGCCGAACTCCAGGCAGGCGCGCGCGCTGTCCCCATTCGTGTCGGTGGTCACCGTCGGCGTGGGCTCGGCGGCAATAGCGGCGGTGGAGATGGCGGCCATGACCAGGACGGCCGCGATGTTGGTTCGCATGGCGTGAAGCTCCGAATCTTGCGTGAACTCAGGATGTAGCCGGAGAAGCGGCCCAGTTGACGCGCCGTGTCACGCGCATCACGACGGACAGAATGACGAAGAGTGCGACCGTGCCGGCGAGCAGCGCGTAGGCGTCAAGGCTGAGCACGACGTAGAGGAATGCGAACAGGGCTGTCAGCACGGCCGCGAAGACCCCGGCAAGGCGGCGCTGGCCCACCACTGACAGCGTGTATAGCGAGGCCTGAGCCACGACCGCGAACGCGCTGATGGCGTAGGCCACAGTGAAGCCGAGCGGTTCGGCGATCGAGACCAGCAGGAGCGCGAACAGCGAGACCGACAGCCCGACCATCCCGTACTGCACCAGGTGGATGCGCACGCGAAACAGCATCTCGAACAGGAAGAGCGTCAGATAGGCGAGGGTGAGAAACAGCACGCCATATTTTGCGGCCCGGTCGATCATCGCGTAGGTCGGCACAGCCTCCTGCAGCGCCACGCCGATCTGGCCGTCGGCGTACGACCAAACCTGCCGCGCGGCTGGCGAGCACTCGGAGCCGAGTTGCCAGCCGGAAGCGGCAGGGCTTCCCGTGACCTGCCACGACGCGGTGAAGCCGGACCGGTTCACCTGGTCGTCCAGCGGGAGCGTGGCGCCGATGAAGCTCGGATAGCGCCACGACGACGACACGGTCATGGCAAGTTGCTGCGCAGACGGGATGATGCGGAGGGCTTGCGTGCCGCGCAGGGTCAGCGAGGTATCGAAGGGCATGGCACTGCCAGGCGCCGGCGGCGTGTCCAGTCCGAGGGGTGCCTCCAGGAAGCTAAGTTGGCAAACCTCGCCAGCCCGCATCGGCACCGAGTTGCCGTTCAGATTGATCACCGGCGCTGCGCCCGTGCCGCGCAGATCGGTCGCACCGACGAGCACCCGTGCGGCGCTCCAATCGAGCACGGCGTTGGGCTGATCCTTGATGGGCTGATCGGGAACGTTGATGGTCCCCTTCATCGCGACCGCGGCCTGGTAGATGGTTGCGTGGAACAGGCCGCGCCGCCGCTCCTCGGGCATCAGATGCACAACGGTATCGAGTTTAGACGCGGGCACACGTGCCCAGCCCAGGATGGCGCCAGACCCGGGACCATGCCATGGCACGATGAGCATCGGCCCCACCACGGTCTGCTCAGGACCCCAGCCGCGGCGGAATTCAGCCAGCACTTCGGCTTGGCGCTGCTCACGCTCCTGAATTAATCCGGCCACCATGAAGTACGGGATCTGCATCAGAAGAATGAGAACCAGGATCAGGCCGATCTTGGCCGCCGGCGTTCCGAGCGGGGCCCAAGAGAGTGGGCCGGGTTTACTAGGCGGGTTGGGGTCTACCATCGTCTCGCTCATGCGTATTGCTCCGGCTCGATTGCGTGTGCCGTAGCAATGCCGCCACGCTGTGCAACCGCGATGGCGCCGCCGGTGAAAACCGATGGCATCCCGGTGCAAATCCGGTGCAAATGCGCGATGAGCCGGGTGCTGATTGTGGACGACGACCCGGCGATCCGCGAGGTTATACGGATCGCCCTGAGCCAAGCCGGGTTTACCACGGCCGAGGCTGCCGATGGTGCCGCTGCCCTGGCGCAGATCGGCGTCGGCGCACGGGACGCCGGGCCAGACCTGGTCATCCTGGACGTGATGCTACCGGAAATGGACGGCACCGACGTCTGCCGCGCCGTACGCCGCCATAGCACCGTGCCGATCCTGTTCCTCTCGTCGCGCGACAGCGAAGTGGACCGCGTCGTCGGGCTCGAAATCGGCGGCGACGATTACCTGACAAAGCCGTTCTCCCCACGCGAGTTGGTCGCCCGGGTGCGCGCTCTGCTCCGCCGCATCGCCCCGCTGCAACTGCCTGCTGATGCGCCCACTCCAGCGGCGCTGAGCCACGGTAGACTGCGGTTGGATACCGAGACTTTGCGCGTGACCTGGGATGAGCGGGACGTGCCGTTGACCGCGACCGAACTCGGTGTGCTGCGAACGCTCATGGCCCGGCCCGGCCGGGTGTTCTCGCGCGACGAACTGATGGACCGCGCCTATGCCAGCGAGCGCGTGGTCAGCGACCGTACGATCGACAGCCATGTGCGCCGGGTCCGCGCGAAGTTCGCCGCCGTCGGAGCGGCGCCGATCGAGACGCTGGCGGCGTTCGGCTACCGGCTCGGCCCATGCCGCTAGGCTTGAAGCAGCCAGGCTGGGCGCGGCGTAAACCCCCACCGCTGTGGCTGCTGCTCCTGGTGAGCAACATGGCCGTGTTGGCACTACCAATCAGCGCGTTGTGGGCCTTGCGCGTCTATGAAAGCGCGCTGGTCGGCCAGACCGAGAACGAGTTGGTGGCCCAGGCTGTCGTCTGGTCGGCTGCGGCGCGGGCGGAACTGCGCCGCCTGACGCCCGATACGGCCGAACCCCAGCCATCCGTCGATCCCGACAGTAGCCTGAGCGCCGCCGCCGTCAGCCTGCTGAGCCGGCCCGGCGTGGACCTCGCGATCGACCCGGTCCTGCCGCCGCCGCCCGACGCCGCCCCGGCCACCATTGCGCCAGAACTCCTGGCCGGCGCGATCGGACGCGCCCTTTCTCCCATGATCCAAGACGCCCAGCCCGTAACTTTGTCCGCCCTGCGGCTCACTGACGCGCATGGTGTAGTGATTGCTACCACGGGGACGGATCTGGGCAAGAGTCTGGCTGGTTGGCAGGAAGTCGCGCGGGTGCTGGCGGGCGCACCGATCGCGATCGCGCTGCGCCGACGCGAGCTGTGGGAGATGTCGGTCTCGCTCGGCAATCTGTCGCGGCCATCCGGGCTGCGGGTGTTCGTGGTGCTGCCCGTGCAGGGCAACACCGGCCTGCTTGGCGCCGTGGTGCTGTCCCGCACGCCGCGTGACATGGGCCAGGCGGTGTGGGCCAAGCGTTGGGAACTAGGGGCATTGGCGGTCTCTCTGCTCGCCGCAGGGGGCTTACTCGCGGCCGGGCTTTCCCGCCTCGTCACACGGCCACTGGCTTTCGTGGTGGCCCAGGCGCAGCTCGTGGCACTAGGAGGTCAAGCAATACCGCTGCAGCGCCCAGGCACTCGCGAGGTCGCAGATCTGTCGGCCGCCCTCACCCGCATGGCCACGATGCTGGACCAACGCGCCAGCTACATCATCGCCTTCGCCGCGAGTGTGTCGCACGAATTTAAGACGCCGCTGGCGGGATTGCGTGGTGCTGCCGAACTGCTCGAGGATCATGTCGACACCCTGCCCGCAGACGAGCGTGGCAAGCTTCTGGGTATCATGGCTGCCAACACGCAACGCTTAGACATCCTGGTGCGGCGTCTTTTGGACCTGGCCCGCGCCGACATGATGCGGCCCGGCGCCGTTTCTGCCACGAACATCGCTACCGTGCTCGAGGCATTGCTCCCCACTTATCTTGAGCGCGGCATGGCGGTCGATGCGGACGTTGGAACGTGCACCGTGGCCTTGCCAGCCGATGCACTGAGCGCGTTGCTCGCCAGCTTGTTGGAAAATGCCGCTGCCCATGCCAGTGCAGATGGTCGCGGCTCAGGGGCAAGCGTCGCAGTCTCGGCTCGAAGCCGAGGACGGCGGACATGGATTACCGTCAAGGACGATGGCCCAGGTATATCCCCGGCGAACCGCGGCCGTGTTTTCGAACCATTCTTCACGACATCTCGTGATCAGGGCGGCACTGGGTTAGGATTGTCGATTGTGCGGGCGATGACGCAGGGCGTGGGTGGCGCAGTTGAATTGCTCCCATCAGATCATGGCGCCTGCTTTTGCGTCGAGCTTCCGTCGGATTAGCTTGGACAGAGAGTCCTGTGAACCTCGTTTGCTTTAACCACCCTACGCCTCCGTCGAACAGCGCGATGATCCGACCCTACGCGGACTGCAAATTGCGGTTGGTGGCAGCCGCGAGCGCGGTGTGGCGGCCGAGTTAGGATCATTGGCAAGCAGAATGCCGATGGGACAGCTTGTCCGCTTTTCTTATTTGGTGTCTCCAGACCGGACTGTCGGCTATCGGCCTATGGCTACTTCTGTGCGGCGTAGCATCCAGACCTCCAACAATGATACCCGCGCTCCAGTTCAGGTCGGTCTTGGGCCGGCTTGAGGCAGCCGGGGGCGCGCGGTCTGCATGGAGCAGCCGAGCCTGTCGCGGCACCGCGTCGATTGAAGTGTCGTCAGCCACGATCTCTCACTCGGCGGGATGGCGGCCGTGCAGGTAGTCGGGAATCCACGGATCCAAGCCGGACGCGACGGGTCTAACCGCGCGCATTTAAGGTTCCGACGTACCCACGACACAGGGGGAGGGAAGATAGGAGCGCCCCTTCAGGAACGCGACGAACGCGCGCAAGGCTGCCGTTTGGTGACGACGGCTCGGGAAGTAGAGGTAGAGTGCCTCCAGCGGGGACGACCATGCGGGTAGCACCCGTGACAACATCCCGGCGTCGAGGAGGTCGGACACGCTCGCGGCCGGCGCGCTGACGATGCCGAGGCCCCTAACGGTCAGCTCGATCTGGGAGGCGAGATCGTGGACGATCGTTGCCGCTGGCGGGGCGATCTGCATGCTCTTGCCGGCGGATTGCAGGATCCACGGCTTGATCAGGCCGGTGCTCTGGCTGCGGCACACCACAGCGCGGTGGGCGAGCAGGTCGCTTGGGAGCTTCGGCATCGACCGGGCCTGCAGGTAGGCGGGGGATGCGACGAGGACCGCTTCGGACCTGGGCGCGACGGGAACGGCCGCCATGTCCTTCTCGAGGCAATCACCGTAGCGCAGCCCTGCGTCGAAGCCCTGTTTGACGATGTCGATCAGGCGTCCTTCGACCGCAATCTCGAGATCCACGTCGGGATAGGTGTCCAGGAAAGACGCGAGTGCTGCCGCGATGAGCAGGTCGAAGGGCGCTCGTGGCATGGTGAGGCGCAAGGGGCCGACTGGCTTGCCGCCCCGCCCCGCTGCGTCCTCCGCGGCCCGCCGCAGTTGCGACAAGGCGGGGGCTGCCGCCAGCAGATACTCGGTGCCGACATCCGTCAGGCTTACGCTGCGGGTCGAGCGGCGCAACAGCGGCGTACCGAGCCGAGCCTCCAGACTGCGGATCGCCTGGCTGACTGCCGATGGCGAGATCCCGAGGCGCCGCGCTGCTTCGGAAAAGCTGCCAGCCTCGGCCACGGCGACGAAGACGGGCACGCCTTCGAGGGTATCTCTCTGTCGCAACTCACCCACTTGTAAGTTTAGCTTCAGACTTCATGCGGGATTGATGCGCTACTGGCAAGCACCCGATCGGGGTACGAGCCAGGATGCCCATGATCCAGCCCCACCCCGCTGAAGCTCCGCTCCATCCGCTCGGTTCTGTAGCCGGACCGACGCACGGCCAAGACCCCGTCCTCCCCGGGACGGGCGCAGCAGGGGGCGTGCCTGCCGCCATGCTGGTGTCGCGCACCGTTAGCACGGCTCGTCACACCACGGTCTATGTCGAGGCCGGTCCGGCCGACGGGAGGCTGATGATCTTCCTTCATGGCTGGCCGAGCCTCGGTCTGATGTGGCGCGCCCAGATGGACGCGTTCGCCGCCGACGGCTGGCATTGCGTCGCGCCCGACTTGCGCGGCTATGGCGGCTCGTCCGCGCCCGCAGCCAACGATGCCTACGCCATCCAGGCCGTCGTGGCAGACATGGCGGAGTTCCATGATCACCTTGGCGGCAAGCCTGCGATCTGGGTTGGCCATGACTGGGGCAGTGTCGTGGCCAGTGCGTTGGCCGCGCATGAGCCCGAGCGTTGCCGTGGCGTCGTGCTGACCTCGCTGGCGTATTTGCCGGGCGCGAACGCGCTGCCCACGCTCGTCCCGCTGGTCGACCGAACGACGTATCCGGCTGACCAGTACCCGGATGGCCAGTGGGACTACTACCGCTACTACACGACGCACTTCGAAGCGTCCGTCGCCGACCTCGATGCCGACAAGGCCGCGACGCTGGCGTTCATCTTCCGATCAGGCAGCGCCGCCGCTATCGGCACGGTCTCGCCGAATGCCCTGGTCACGCGCAACGGAGGGCGCTTCGGCGCCGCGCACCGCGCCCCGCCGACGCAGCCTGACCCGGCTCTCTGGCCGCCGGCGGATTTCAGCGCGCTGGTGCAGGCGTTCCAGGCTCACGGCTTCCGGTTCGCCTGTTCGTGGTATCTGAACGACGACGCCAATATCGCCTACGCGCGCGCGGCGCCCCAGGGCGGCCGCCTGTTGCAGCCGGTGCTGTTCATCAACGGCGAGTGGGATCAGATCTGCAGCATCACCGGCAATCGCCAAGGTAGCCCGATGCGCGCTGCCTGCGCGGACCTGACGGTGATGGGCATGCTTGCCGGACATTGGCTGCCGCTGGAACGCAAGGCAGACCACATCCAAGCCAATCGTACGTGGCTGCGGAGCAACTCGCTCTGATGGCGACAACCGGAGACCGGGTTTGCCTGTGACGAGCCCGGCCGCGCTCGGCGATCGCGCTGTCGGCCTGCTGGCGGTTGCCTCGGCCATCGCCGTGGCGAACCCTTACTACATTCAGCCGCTGCTCGTCGAAGTGGGCGGAGCGCTTTCCATCTCCAACGGCTTGGTTGGGATCCTGCCTGGCCTGAGCCAGATCGGCCTGGCATGCGGACTGGCATTCCTGTTGCCGCTCGGCGACATAATCTCGGCGCGCAGGCTGCTCCTGACGGTCATCCCTCTTCAGGCGGTGGCGCTGGTCCTGTTCGCCATCAGCAGATCCGCCCTGATGGTGGCGGCGGCCTCCCTATTGATCGGTCTGTTCGGCATCGCGCCCTACATCCTGCCGCCCTATGTCAGCCTGCGCGTACCGGCCTCGCGGGTTGGCCAGGCGACGGGGATGCTGACGCGCGGCATCATCATCGGGATCCTACTCGCCCGGACCGCCTCAGGCATCATCGGAACGCATCTCGGCTGGCGTGCGGTGTATTGGATCGCCGCCGTCATGATGACGATGGAGCTGGCCTTCCTCATCCGCATCGTCAGGCCTGACCCAGCGATGCCGCCCCCAGGCAGGGTGCCCTATTGGGACCTCATCGGTTCCCTGTGGCATCTGCTTCGCACCATCCCTGAACTCCGCACCGCCGCGCTGTGCGTCGCTCTCAGCTATGGTTCGTTCATCGTGTTCTGGTTGGGCGTGACACTCTACCTGCAAAGCCCGGCGTTCGGCTGGACACCGCAGTCGATCGGCCTGGTAGGGTTCGTCGCTGCGGCCGCGGCGAGTGCCGCCCCGATGTTCGGGCGGGCCGTCGACCGGTCCGGACCGCACGCGACCCGGCGAGCGGGGCTCGCGGGGATGGTAATCGCCTGGATGTTGCTGGCGGTCTTCAAGGGCCATCTGGTCGGAATGGCGGTGGGGCTTATCGTCCTAGATATCAGCGTGACCATCGTGGACATCGCCAACCGCACCATCCTCTATGGTCTCGACGCCGGGATCCGGACACGCCTGAACGCGGTCTACCAGGTCGCCATGTTCTCCGGAGGCGCGGTCATGTCGGTCCTCGTCGGCGTCTGCTGGTCATCGGGCGGATGGCTCGCCGTGTGTGCGCTCGGCGGGCTCCCCGTTGTGATCGCCTCCCTACGGTGTTGGCGTAGCGTGCGTTGAGGTCGTGTAGCGTGCTGCGTCGCATGCAGCGCCTAGTTGCACCCGTTCCTGGCTGCCATGATGTAAGTTTTCCGATCAGCCGATGTCGGCTTTCCCCTACGTGGTTTCCTAAAGCAGACAGGCTGTTTACGGCCCAGTTAGGCTGATGGCCAAGCGCCAAGCTTTCTGCGTTCGCCATCATCCGATGAGGTC
>CAXTJU010000088.1:0-12611 GCA_964244655.1 uncultured Acetobacteraceae bacterium
GGCTCTGGCTCGGGAGAGGGATACGGGCTGCTCACGAACGGAATAAGAACACGCGATGCGGACGGGCGCAAGCTTTTGTTTGCTGCGCTAACGTCGGGGAACGCTGCGGCTGCCTTCAAGCACCGTCATGCCCGGACTTGATCCGGGCACCCACGCCGCGGCGGCGCGACCGGGGCGGGCCGTTGCTGGCACCAACGCCAGGGCGGCCAAGAGTACGTGCGCTGCCCTCGCGTGGGTGCCCGGGTCAAGCCAGGGCATGACGGAGGGGGGGGCGGCGCGCACGCGGAGCTTTAGGCACCTCCGCCCGGGTATGACCGGAGTAGGGCAACGCGAGAGGCAATGGCGGCTCGATCCGGGGCGCGCGGGCGGTGCGGCTCATGGCCCGGAGACCTGCGATTTAGTCAAGCCCGGCCCGTCCACCGTGGCCCCTCATCGGCGCTCGCGGTTTCGTGAGCCTCGCATCCTGCGTCTCCGGGCGTAGATAGGGCGGACCCTCTGCTTCCGGCTCGACAGGAGACGCCTTTGTCCTCATCCACCGTTGCCGTCTCGCTCCAAATCAACGGCCACAGCCACGCGCTGCAGCTCGATCCGCGGACCACGCTGCTGGACGCCCTGCGCGAGCATGTCGGGCTGACCGGCACCAAGGTCGGCTGCAACCATGGCACCTGCGGCGCCTGCACCGTGCACCTGGACGGGCGGCGTCAACTGGCCTGCCTGGTGCTGGCGGTGGCGGCGTCCGGACGGACGGTGACCACCATCGAGGGGCTGGCGGCGCCGGACGGCGTGCCGCATCCGATGCAGGCGGCCTTTGCCGCGCACGACGCATTGCAGTGCGGCTATTGCACGCCGGGTCAGATCATGTCGGCGGTCGCCTGCGTCGATGAGGGCCATGCCCGGACGGACGACGAGATCCGCGAGTACATGTCCGGCAATCTGTGCCGTTGCGGCGCGTACCCGAACATCGTGGCCGCCGTGCGGGAAGTGGCGAACGCGCGCGTGGGAGCCGCCTGACATGCAGCCCTTCACCTACGTCCGCGCCGACACGCTGGAGCACGCGCTCGCGGAGGCGGCGCAGCCGGGCGCGCAGGTCATGGCCGGTGGCACCACCATGGTCGATCTGATGCGCAGCGAAATCTCCACCCCGGCGCGCCTGGTGGACATCGGCCACCTGCCCGGGCTGGACGCGATCGACACCGCCGGGCCGGTGATCCGCTTCGGCGCCCTGGCGCGCATGGCGGACGTGGCGGAGGACCCAACGCTGCTGCGCGACTACCCGGCGCTGGTGCAGGGCTTGCAGCTCGCCGCCTCCGCCCAGCTGCGCAACGCGGCGAGCGTGGCGGGCAACGTGCTGCAACGCACCCGCTGCGCGTATTTCCGCGATGGCGTCTCGGCCTGCAACAAGCGCGTGCCGGGTTCCGGCTGCGCCGCGCTGGACGGCGAGGACCGCGAGATGGCGCTGTTCGGCGGCTCCGAGCGCTGCATCGCCACCTACCCCGGCGACTGGGCGGCGGTGCTGGCCGCGATGGACAGCGCGATCGAGGTGCGCTCCGCCACCGGGACGCGCACCGTGCCATTCCTGGAGTTCCACCGCCCCTACGGCGATGACCCGGCGGTCGAGACGGTGCTGCGGCCCGGCGAGATCGTCACCGCCATCACCGTGCAGGCGACGCCGCTGGGCCGCAAGTCGATCTACCTCAAGGTGCGGGACCGGCAGAGCTACGCCTACGCCGTGGTCTCGGCCGCGGTGGCGCTGGAGATGGACGGGGATACGGTGACGCAGGCCCGCGTGGCGCTCGGCGGGGTCGCGTCCAAGCCGTGGCGCTCGCCGGAGGCCGAGGCGGCGCTGACCGGGCGCGGCCTGACCGAAGCGGTGGCGCTGCAGGCGGGCGAAGCCGCCTTCGCCAAGGCCCAGCCGCGCCGCCAGAACGCTTTCAAGATCGAGCTGGGCCGCCGCGTCGTCGCGCGCGCCGCCCTGCTCGCCAGCCAAAGGAACTGAGATCATGGACGGAAGCATCGGCCTTCCCATCGTTCGGCGCGACGCGGCGGCCAAGGCCCGCGGCGCCGTGCAGTATGCCGCGGACTTCCCGCACGCCGGCATGGCCTATGCCGCGCTGACAACCAGCACGGTGGCGCGCGGCCGCATCACCAGGATCGACACCACGGCGGCCGAGGCGGTGCCCGGCGTGCAGTCGGTGCTGACCCACCGCAGCCTGAACGTGTCGATGGGGGAGGAGAAGGCTGCCATGAAGGGCGGCCACATGCAGTCCTCCTTCATGCCGCTCACCTCCGACGAGATCCACTATTCCGGCCAGATCGTGGCGCTGGTGGTCGCTGACACGCAGGAGGCGGCGGAGGAGGCGGCGGGCAAGGTCAAGCTCGACTACGCCGCCCAGCACGCCTCGGCCGCCATCGACGACCCGGACCGGGAGGAGAAGCCGATCAAGGGCAAGTCGCTTGACATCGGCGACGCCGAGGCCGCGTTCGCCGCCGCGCCGGTCAAGGTGGATGCGACCTACCTCACCCCGGCGCAGCACCACAACCCGATCGAGCTTTACGCCGTGACCGCCGCCTGGCGGGACGGCAAGCTGCTGATCAACGCGCCCAGCCAGTGGGTGGTCGGCAACCAGGCGGGGCTGGCCAAGATCTTCGACATCCCGATGGAGGACGTGCACGTCGAGTGCCCGTACGTCGGCGGCGGGTTCGGCGCCAAGGCGACCATCCTGCCGCACGTCGTGCTGGTGGCGAAGGCGGCGCAGCGGCTGGGCCGCCCGGTGAAGCTGGTAGTGTCGCGCCAGGACATGTTCACCGTGGGTTCCTACCGCCCCGCCACGCGCAGCCGGGTGCGGCTGGCGGCCGAGCGGGACGGCACGATCACCGCCGTCATGCACGACCAGGCGGGGCAGAGCGCGCCGATCGACCACGTGGCATTCGCCGTGACGGAGGTGACGGCGCGGATGTACCAGTCGCCCAACATTCGCATGCGCGAGTCCACCATCGACACCGACACCAACACGCCGGGCTTCATGCGGGCGCCGGCGGAGGCGCCGGGCTTCTTCGGCTTCGAGAGCGCGGTCGATGAGCTGGCCGTGGCGCTGGACATGGACCCGATCGAGCTGCGGCTGAAGAACGAGCCGGCGAAGGAGCCGGTGGAGGGCAAGGCGTGGAGCAGCCGCTCCCTGGTGCCGTGCTTCCGCCGCGGGGCGGAGCTGTTCGGCTGGAGCAAGCGCACGCCGGCGATCGGCTCCATGGTCGCGCCGGACGGCACGCTGATCGGCATGGGCTGCGCCACCGCGACCTACCCCTCCGCCATGGCCCCGTCCTCGGCGCGGGTGCGGCTGTCGGCGGACGGCATATGCACCGTGTACTGCGCGGCGCACGACGTGGGGACGGGCGCCTACACGGTGCTGGGCCAGGTGGCGGCGGACGTGCTGGGCATCCCCAACGAGATGATCCGGGTGCAGCTGGGCGACACCACCCTGCCCTCCGGCCCGATGGCGGGCGGCTCCATCACCACGGGGTCCGCCGGGTCGGCGGTGTTTATGGCGGCGAAGGCAGTGCGGGTGAAGCTGTTGCAGGCCGCGGCGGGCGATGCGGACATCTCCGGCTACAGCCTGGCGGGCGGCCACGTGATCGGGCCGGACGGCAAGAGTCGGCCGATCACCGAGGTGCTGGGCCATGCCACGGGCGGCACCATCGACGAGACGGCCGATTGGCGGCCCGGCAGCATGGACGACGACAAGATGCGCCAGGGGCTGGCGGGCGGCATGGCGTTCGCCGGCCCGGTGACGCCGGACTACGTGGCCTACTCGTTCGGGGCGCAGTTCGCCGAGGTGCGGATCGACCCGCTGCTGCGCACGGTGCGGGTGTCCCGGATGGTGGGGGTGTTCGCCTGCGGCAAGATCATCAACCCGCGCACCGCGCGCAGCAACCTGGCGGGCGGCATGGTGTGGGGGGCGAGCTTCGCGCTGCTGGAGGAGAGCCGGGTGGACCGGCCACGCGCCAAGTTCGAGAACACCAACCTGGCCGGCTACCATTTCTCCACCAGCGCCGACATCGGCGAGGTGACGGTGGAGATGCTGGACGAGGAGGACACGCTGGTGAACGCGATCGGCGCCAAGGCGGTGGGCGAGATCGGCATCGTCGGCATGCCGGCGGCGATCGCCAACGCCATCTACCACGCCACCGGGACGCGGGTGCGCAAGACGCCGATCCTGGTGGAGGACCTGCTGGCTTAGGGAGAGCGGCCATTCCCTCCATCGCATCGCGCATCGGCCGGGCGCTCCGGCCGGTGCGCCCCGGGCTTGGCGCGGTCGCCACGGCGGGGCTCGGGGCGGCTTCGCTGTCGCTGCAATCCAACGCGTTCAAGGATGGCGGCGCGATGCCGGTCCGGCTGACGGCGGACGGGGCCAGCCTGTCGCCGCCGCTGCACTGGTCGGAGCTGCCGCCGGGCACGGCGTCGCTGGCACTGCTGGCCGAGGACGCGGACCCGCCGTTTCCGCGCCCGCTGGTGCACCTGGTGCTGTACGGGCTGTCGCCGGCGCTGGGCGGCTTGCTGGAGGGCGCGGTGCCGCTGCGCATGGCGGAGAGCCGCAACTTCGTCGCTGGGCGCAACTCATTCGGGCGGCGCGGCTGGCTGCCGCCGAGCCCGGTGCCGGGGCATGGGCCGCACCGCTACGTGGTGCAGCTGTTCGCGCTGTCGGAGCCGCTGGCGTTCGGGCGGGTGCCGGGGCGGGGCGGGCTGCGGCTGGCGATGCGGCCGCTACTGCTCGGCTATGGGCGGTTGATCGGGACCTACGAGCGGAGCTAGCAGGGCTCCGCCCTGCACCCGCAAGGGGACGAAGTCCCCTTGACCCCTGGTACTACAGTTAGGTGTCCAGAGGACTTCGTCCTCTGGCGGGGTGCGGGGCAGAGCCCCGCCCTTACTTCGCCCCCAACTCCTTCAGCATGGCCCCGTCCTTATAGGCCAGCCCGAAGCTCTCCTGCCGCTTCCATTGCTGCCAATACCGGTCGATCTGCTCGAACCGCTCGTCGAGCGGCGTCTTGATCGGGCCGAACTTGGAGAACGCGATCGCCGTGCACAGCGTCATGTCGCTGAAGGTTGGATGGTCGCCACCCAGCAGCCAGTCGCGCCCGTCGGCCAGGTGCCGATCGACCAGGGCCGTGTGGGCCAGCGCCTCCTTGCGGCAATGCTCGCCCCAGGCCGGGTTGCTGGTCAGCTCCAGCTTCGGCCCCAGCCCCTGGTGCAGCACGTGGAACATCGTGGTGAGGCGGTAGAGGATCTGCACCCAGATCCGGCTGTCCCACATCGTGTCCTGCGCCTGCTCCAACGCCGTTTCGCCCATGATCTTGCGGCCGGGAAAGCTGGCGTCGAGGTAGCGGCCGATCGCGGTGCTCTCGGCGAGGTAGCCGCCGCCTGGAAGTTCCAGCGTCGGGGTTTCGCCCCATGGGTTGCGCTTGAGGTGCGCCCAGCCGCGCTGCTCGCCGGCGGGCGCCATGTCCAGCAGCACTTCCTCCACGTGGCCGGCGATGCCCTTCTCGTGCACGAGCAGGCGGACGCGCTGCGGATTGGGGAACGCGGCGGGCGAGGTGAACAGGCGAAGCTTCTCGGCCATGGGTGCCTCCGGCGGATGCGTGGAGTCCTACGCCATGCGGCCGGGACCGCGCCAGCCGGCCGCCTCGATCACGGCCGCGGCGGCCAGGGCGAGTAGGGCGGCGGCGAACATAGCCGCATAGCCACCGGTCCAGGCGTAAAGCGCCGCCAGGGCGTATGCTCCCGCCGCCTGGCCGAGCCCCCAGGCCACCGTCGCCTGCGTCCAGCCGCGCTGGCGCAGCGCCGCATCCGCCCCGGCCATGCGGCCGACGCGGTCGAGCGCCACCGCGGTGACGCCGGGCACCAGCGCGCCCGCCACCGCGGCGGAGGCGAGCAGGACGGCGAGGTGGCCCGGTGCCAGCAGCAAGGCCAGCACGCTCGCGGCTTCCAGGGCGATGACGCCGCGCATGGCGGCGGCCGGCCCAATCCGGTCGGCGGCGCGTCCCGCCGCTAAGGGGCCGCACAGCGCGCCCAGGCCGAACACCACCCAGGTGAGCGACCCGGCGGCCAATCCGCGCCCCAGCCCGCGGGCCACGAAATCCACCAGGAACACCATGTGCGGCACGAGCCCGACGGCGCACAGGCCGTACGCGGCCGAGAGCGGGAGGAAGCGGCCCGGCTGTCCAGGCCCAGGCGCGGCCGAGGCAGCCGGCATGGGCGGCCAGGCGCCCCAGGCCGCCATGGTGAGCGCCAAGGCCAGCGCCGCGAGCCCGAGCCAGGCCTGGGCCAGCCCCCAGCGCAGCAGCAGCGGCGCCAGGGTGCCGGACGCCGCAATCCCCAGGCCCACCCCGGTGAACACCACGCCGCTGGCCAGCCCGCGCCGCGCCGGCGGCACCTGGGACAGCACGGAGGACGGCGCCAGGATCATCAGCACGCCGCCGCACAGGCCCGACAGCAGCCGCCAGCCAAAGAACCAGGCGAAGGGCAGCCGCACCGAGCAGGCCGCGAGCGCCACCGCCACGGCGAGCATCGCGCCCCGCAGCACCGCCCGGAGGCCGAACCGCACTGCTGCCGCCCGCGCCAGCAACGCGCCGCCCAGGTAGCCGAGCAGGTTCGCCGCCCCGAGATAGCCCGCCGCACCCGGCGCGAACCAGCCCTGCGCGATCAGCACCGGCAGCAGCGGCGAGTAGGCGAAGCGCGCCAGGCCGACGCCGGTCAACGTGGCGGCGGTGGCGGCCAGCACGGGCCGCCAGGGGATGCCGGGTTGGGGCGCCGGGCTAGACGAAGCGGAAGTTCGCGGCGGTCAGGGAGGCGGGGGCCACGCCACTGAGGTCGATGAACCCGCCGTTGCCCACGTAAACAGTCGCCCCGCCGGTGATCGGGGTGATGCTGAGCGCGGCGAAGTTGGCCTCCTGATGGCTTTGGAGCTGGATCACATCGGTCGTCGGGTTGAAGCCCGTGATGGTCGGCAGGCTCAGCCCAGCGCCCGTTTCGTCCAGCACGGTGAGCGGGTGGGCTGAGAGGGCAGCGTCGTTGTTGAGGAGGCCGTAAACCAGGTTCGGGCCGCTGCCGGCGATGGTCTGCGGGGTGATGGCGACGACCGCGCCATCGCCGGAAGGCCGGTCGCCGCCTGAAAGCTCAGCCACCTGGGCGCGGATCGAGGCTGCGGTTGAGTATGAGGACAGGACTTGCGACCGGTCCGCCGCGATCTCGACCGCGTTCGCCGGCCGGCCCAGCGCGGCTTGAAACGCCGTGTTGATGTCGCCAGCGAACTCCGGGCTGCCGACCAGGCTGGATTGGAGAGCCTGCAAGCTGCCGCCCCCGGCGATGTATTGCTCGCTGGCGGCGATATCCGCCGGGCTGGCGGCGCGGCCCAGGTCGTTCTGGTAGGCGCGGGTGACATCCGTGCCCTCTTCCGCGCTGGCCGCGAGCACGCTGCGCAAGCCGGACACGCTCCAGCCGCTGGCGAAATCCGCCTGGATGTTGGCGATGTCGGCAGCGCTCGGGGTGCGGCCGACCGTCTGCTGGAAGGTGGCCGTGATGGCGTTGGCCGACTCGGCCGTACCGGCGAAATAGCTACGGAAATTGGCGATGCTGGCGCCGTTGGCCAGGGCCTGCTCGAGGCCGGGCAGATCGGCCGCGAGCGGCGCGCGGCCGAGGTCGGCGTTGAAGACGGCGGTGATGGCGTTGGCGGCTTCCTGCGTGGTGGCCAAGTAGGCCCGCACGCCGGACAGGCTGCCGCCGCTGGCCAGCGACTGCTCGGCCCCGGCCACCTCGGCCGCCGTGGACGCGCGGCCGAGCACCGCGATGGACAACGCCGAAATGGCGCCGGCCGCCTCCCCCGTGGTGGCGAGGTAGGCCCGCACGCCGGACAGGCTGCCGCCGTTGGCCAGCGACTGCTCGGCCCCGGCCACCTCCGCGGCCGTGGACGCGCGCCCGAGCACCGCGGTGGACACCGCCGATATGGCGCCGGCCGCCTCCCCCGTGGTGGCGAGGTAGGCGCGTATGTTGGCCAGGCTGGCGCCGTCCGACAGGTTCTCCTCCGCCCCGAACAGCTCCGCCGTGGTGGCGCTGCGGCCCAGCACGGCGGCGAACACCGCCGCCACCGCGCTGGACGCGCTCACGGCCGTCGCCGCCTGGGCCGCGATCAGCGCCTGTCCCGCGGCGGTGATCGGGATGCCGACATCGTCCAGGATGGCCACGTCGAGCCCCGAGATGGGATTGCTGGAGCCGTAGGGGTTGATGATGTCGTTGTACAGCACGGCCGGGTCGCTCGCCGTGCCGGTCGCGCCGAGGTGGTAGTAGTTCGAGCCGGGAACGCTCGTGGTGAGCGGCACGGGGCCGCCATAGGCCGCCACTGCGTTGGCGCCGATGAAGAAGTCCTGGCCCGACGGCGTGAGCTGGGAGAGGGTGTCGAACGCGCTCTCGGTGCCGGGGAGCTGGCCGAAGTCATCCCTGAAGCCAATCATGCCGAAGCCGTGCATCAGCTCGTGCTCGAGGATCGCGACCAGCGTGCTCGAATCGGTGCTCGCGTAGGAGGCGAGGTAGCTGGAGTTGAAATCGACGGTGATGTCGCTGGCGGCGAGGTGGCCGCCGGTCGTCAGCTCGGCCGCCGACGACAGCTTGACGACTTGGTTGCCGTTCAAGGTCTGGCCCGTGGCCTGGTCGCTCGTCGGGCCGCCATCGGCCAGGGTGCCAAAGCCAAGGTCCGTCACGTTGAGCTGGACGATGAGGGTTCCCACGCCCGATATGTATTGCGACCAGTTGACCAGCGCCTGGTTCATCGCCTGCTGGAGGATGCCATCCTGCGGATCGCTGGCGACGGTCGGATCAGAAAACGAGACGCTTGCCGAAAAAGCCATGATCATCCCCCTGCTTGAGACGATCTTAACACATTATTCGGGTGGATGAACCCTGAATTTCAACTAGCGGTGGGTTGGCAGGTCCTTGAATGCAACCTGTTGCTCGGATGCCGCAGGGCGCTGGTGTTGCGCCTGCCACTCCTTGTAGGGCATCCCGTACACGATCTCCCGCGCCTCCGGATCGGTCAGCGCCACGTCGCGCGCCTCGGCCGCTTCGCGGTACCACCGGCTCAGGCAATTGCGGCAGAAGCCGGCCAGGGTCATCAGGTCGATGTTCTGCACATCCGCGCGCTCGCGCAGGTGCTCCACCAGGCGGCGGAACGCAGCGGCTTCCAGCTCGGTGCGGGTCGCGGGGTCGATCGGGGTCATGCACGGGTCCTCCTGCGGCTGATATGGCGAAGCCGTGCCGGATTCGCCATACTGCGCGCGCCCTGCCGCATGCGGCGACATGCATCGCGGCAGGGCTGGCCGCCTGAACCCTCGGAGCATTCCTTTTGGCCCAATCCAAGCTGCGCCGCCGGCGCCGCACCAAGATCATCGCGACCCTCGGACCGGCCAGCAGCACCCCGGAGGTGCTCGCCCGCCTGTTCCGCGCTGGCGCCGACGTATTCCGGCTCAACTTCAGCCATGGCGCGCACGAGGACCACCTCGCCCGCATCCAAATGATCCGCGCCCTGGAAGTGGAGATGCGCCGCCCGATCGGCATCCTGGCGGACGTGCAAGGCCCCAAGCTGCGGGTCGGCCGCTTCCAGGCCGGGCGGGTGGCGCTGCAAACCGGGCATGGCTTCCGCCTCGACCTCTCCCCCGTGCCGGGCGACGCCAGCCGCGTGCAGCTGCCGCACCCCGAGATCATGGCCGCCGCCGGCATCGGCACCACGCTGCTGCTGGACGACGGCAAGCTGCGGCTGCGGGTGGCGCACAGGCGGGACGACCACCTGGAATGCGAGGTCGTCACCGGCGGGCCGCTGTCGGACCGCAAGGGCGTCAACGTGCCGGACGTGGTGCTGCCCATCCCGGCGCTGACCAAGAAGGACCACGAGGACCTGCGCTTCGCCCTGGAGCACGGGGCGGACTACATCGGCCTGTCCTTCGTGCAGCGCCCGGAGGACGTGGCGGAGGCCCGCGCCATCGCCGACGGCCGCGCCTGGATCATGACCAAGCTCGAGAAGCCGCAAGCGCTGGACAACCTCGACGGCATCCTCGCCCTGTCGGACGCGGTGATGGTGGCGCGCGGCGACCTCGGCGTGGAGTTGCCCCCCGAGGAGGTGCCGCTGGCGCAGAAGCGCATCGTGCGCGCCGCCCGGCAGGCGGGGCTGCCCGTGGTGGTGGCGACGCAGATGCTGGAGAGCATGATCACCGCCCCCGCCCCCACCCGCGCCGAGGCGTCCGACGTGGCGACGGCGGTGTTCGACGGCGCGGACGCGGTGATGCTGTCGGCCGAGACCGCGGCCGGGCAGTACCCGTTCGAGGCGGTGAACATCATGGACCGCATCATCGACCGGGTGGAGCAGGACCCGGGCTGGCGGGAGCTGTGCGACACCGGCCGGCCCAAGCCGCAGGGCACGGTGAACGATGCCATCGCCGAGGCGGCGCGGCAGATCGCCAAGACCATCGGCGCCAAGGCGATCGCCGCCTACACCCTGTCCGGCTCCACCGCGCTGCGCATCGCCCGCACCCGGCCGGACTGCCCCGTGCTGGGGCTGACCACGCAGGAGGCCACCGCCCGCCGCATGGCGGTGGTGTGGGGCGTTCACGCCGTGCTCACCACCGAGACGCACAGCATGACCGAGACCGTCACCCGCGCCACGCGGACCGCACGGGCGGAAGGCTTCGCCGCCTTGGGCGAGCACGTGGTCGTCGCGGCCGGCGTGCCGTTCGGCCAGACTGGCACGACCAACGCGCTGCGCGTGGCAAGCGTGCGGTAGTGGACTATGGCGACCTCGACGCGGTGGGCATGGCCGCCGCCATCCGCGCCGGGGACGCCACGCCGGCCGGGCTGCTGGCCGAGGCGCAGCGCCGGGCGGACGCCGCCGCCGGGCTGGGCGCGGTGGTGCAGCGCTTCGCCCCGCCCGACGCGAACCCGGCGGGGCCGTTCGCCGGCGTGCCGTTCCTGCTGAAGGACCTGGGCGCGGAGCTGGCGGGGCAGCCGCACACCCGGGGCAGCCGCGCCTATGCCGGGCACGTGCCGGCGGCGGACGATGTGTTCGTGGCGCGGCTGAAGGCGGCCGGGCTCGCCATCTTCGGCAAGACCAACACGCCCGAGTTCGGCCTCAGCGCCGTGACGGAGGGCGTGCTGCACGGGCCCGCGCGCAACCCGTGGGACCGGCTGCTCACCCCCGGCGGCTCCTCCGGCGGCGCGGCGGCGGCGGTGGCGGCCGGCATCGTCCCGGCGGCGCACGGCAACGACATCGGCGGCTCGCTGCGCATCCCGGCCAGCTGCTGCGGCGTGTTCGGCTTCAAGCCGTCCCGCGGCGCCATGCCGGCCGGCCCGCTGCGGCTGGCGCTGCCCGGCGACATGAACACGCAGGGCTTCATCACCCGCTCCGTGCGGGACAACGCTGCCCTGCTGGACGCGACCCGCGGCGCGGACCCTGCCCTGCCCGATGACCCGGCGCCCGGCGAGCCGCTCGCCGCCGCCGCGGCGGGGGACCCGGCGGCGCTGCGGATCGCCTGGATCACCGGGCCGATGTGGGGGCGCGGCATCCACCCTGACTGCCGGGACGCCACGGCCGACGCCGCGGCCCTGCTGCGCTCGCTGGGCCACACGGTGGTGGAGGCGGACCCGTTAGAACCGGCCGAGCACCGCCAGGCCGTGCGGGCGTTCCTCGTGCTGCTCTCCGCCCGCATCCGGCGCTTCATCGCGGACGCCCCGGGAACGCCGAACCGGCGGGACTTCGAGCCGGCGACCTGGTCGATGGGGCTGATCGACCGCACCCATCCGCCCGGCGCATTGGCCGCGGCGCTGGCCGTGCAGGCGGCGACGACGGCGCGGCTGGCCGCCGGGGACGGCTATGACGCGCTGCTCACCCCCACCCTGACCGCGCCGCCGCTGCCGCTCGGGGCGGCGGCCCTGACGCCGCCGCAGCGCGTGGCCGCCGCCGTGCTGGCGCAGATGCCACTGCCGTTGCTGGCGCAGGCGATGCTGCGGCAGGTGGCGGGCAACGTCTTCGCCTGGGCCGCCTGCACGGGGCTGTTCAACCTGACGGGACAACCCGCCATGTCCGTGCCGCTGTGGTGGAACCGCGCCGGGCTGCCGGTCGGCATCCAGCTGGCCGGGCGCGCCGGGGAGGACGCGCTGCTGTTCCAGCTGGCCGGGCAGCTGGAGCGCGCCCGGCCGTGGCGGGACCGGCGGCCAGGCAGCGGCGTGCAAGATTAAGTTCACACGCCACGGGGCGGCGGCGTTGCTACAGAACGGCGGCGTCATTCACTCGCCGAGGACGCCTGCTGATGCAAAGCGTGCCGCCCGGGGAACGCCTGCTCTCGTCCCCAAGCCTGCGGAGCCAGGGCCTCCTGGTTCCCGTGACGCTGGCCGGCGCGTTGCACCTGCTGCTCGTGTCGGCCTTGCAGGGCCTGGGCGGGTTGCCGACCCTCCCCGCGCCGGAGCCGCCGACGTTCACCCTTGTCTCGGCGCCGCCCGCGCCGGAGCCGCCGACGCCGCCCGCCCCGCCCGAGCCTGCCAGCGCGCCCCCCAGCGCGCCCGCCGCGCCGCCGGAGTCCGC
>CAXTJU010000089.1:0-12512 GCA_964244655.1 uncultured Acetobacteraceae bacterium
TCGGCGGCTCCATCACGTTCGACTGGCCGACCAAGGGCGTCGTCGTGACCATGCGCATGAGCAAGGCCCGTATCGCGCGGTGACCGGCGGAAGCCAGCCTTGCGTCACGACGGTCGGGCCAGGCGGCTAGGGTTGGTCGGTCAAGCGTCTCAGGGCATCCGCGATCCCGTCCAGGTGGTAGGGCTTGCCGATGAACATGGCGGCTGGGTCCAACACGGCAAGCCGGGCGATGAGCTGCGCCGCGTAGCCGGATACGACCAGCAACGGGAGGGTGGCCCACCGGCGCCGGGCGTGCATGGCCACGCCGATGCCGTCCAACTTCCCGGGCATCCGCACGTCAGTGAACAGGACATCGAAGCGGGCGGGACCGTCGAGCAGCCTGGCGGCCTCGTCGCCATCCCAGGCCTCCGTCACCTCGAACCCCTCGTCCTGGAGGAACTCGGCGGTCATCATGCGGATGAGGTTCTCGTCCTCAACCAGCAGGACCCTGACTGCGGCCACCTGCCCCTCCACCAAGGATGCCCTTGGCCACGTTGAACAAAGGGTTACGTGCGGGCGAGCGCAGCGGTATGCGTTGGAACGGACACGATGCCGCGAGACGGCCATCGATGCTGCCCTTGTATCGCCCAGAACCTACGTGGTGACCACAACCACACGCAGAAGTTGCTGGCTGCGCCGATAGTTCTTGCTATGGTAGTTCTACTACCAGGCAAGTGTATTCAAGGCATCGGTAGCAGAGAGGTGCTGTCCTCCCGCCTCGGCAAGTCGGAGGTTCGCATGGCCTATTACCAGATCTATGTCCTGAACGAACGTGGCAGAGCCGTCGAAGGTTACTCTGCCAAATGCTCGACGGACGACGCCGTTTGCGAGCTTGCGGAACGCGGGTTGCCGGAGAACGTCCAGGCGGAAATCTGGACCGACAGCAGAAGGGTTGGGCGGGTTCCAAGGTCCGTCGCAGCGCTGTGGTGGCCCAAGATGCCGATCGTCGCATGACGGCCTGAAACACCTCAGGTTACCTCCGCGTCAGCACCGAGGGCCAGGGCCGGTCCGGGCTGGGCTTGGACGCGCAGCGCCAGGCCGTCGCCGCTCACCTGGCGCAGCACGGGGGCGAGCTGCTGGCCGAGTTCCAGGAGATCGAGAGCGGGCGCACGGCAGCACGTCCCCAGCTTGCGGCGGCGTTGGCGTGCTGCCGCACCCGACGGGCGGCGCTGCTGGTGGCCAAGCTGGACCGACTGGCCCGCGATGCCCCGTTCCTGTTGAACTTGGTCGAGGGCGCCGGCGAGGCCGGGGTGGTGTTCTGCGACCTGCCGCAGGTCCCGCCCGGGCCGATGGGGCGCTTCCTGCTGACGCAGATGGCAGCAGTGGCCGAGCTGGAAGCCGGGCTTGTCGGGCAGCGCACGCGGGCGGCGCTGGCGGCGGCGAAGGCGTGCGGCGCCCGGCTGGGCAACCCGCAGCTACGACCCGGCACGCCGGCCGCGGCGGGGGTGGCCCGGGTGGCGCACGCCGAGCTGGCGCAGGCACGGTCGGCCGAGCTGCGGACAGTGCTAGATGGATTGCGGGCCGAGGGCGCCGTATCCGAGGAGGCCAGCCTGCGGCAAGTCGCCGCGGCGCTGGAGGCGCGCGGGGTGCGGGCACCCCAGGGCGGGGTCAGGTGGTCGGCCGCACAGGTCCGGCGGATGCTGGCGCGAAAAGTTTGATTTGGCATATGCCAGTTGTAGGAAGGCCAATTTGATGGACGAGACGCCCAAGCGCAGCACCAGAGACGAGCGCATAACCCGATTGCTGGACGCGGGAGACCTGACGGCCAATCGTGACCAAAGGACAAGCTTTACGCTCATTCGGTGTTCGCGCAGACCAGCTTGCCCTACCGGAACCCCGGCGATGACGTGCGGGTCTGGACGCGCAGCAACGGCCAGATTGGTTTGCGGATTGAGGCCGGCACAGCATGGAACCCGGACAAGGGCGATTTCGTGCAAATCGGCTTGCCCTACGGGCCAAAGCCCCGGCTGTTGCTGGCCTACCTCAATGCGGAAGCCCTCAAGCAGCAATCGGCCGAGATCGAGGTGGAGCGCAGCCTGACGACATTCGTGAAAGCGGTGCGGTTGGACACCAAAGGCCGGAACATCAACGCCGTGAAGGATCAACTCACCCGGCTGGCGGCAAGCACGATCCGGCTAGGCATGACGGCCGAGGGCGAGGCGGTCACAATCAAGTCCGATACTCGACCTCTTGTCTCGCGCTTTTCTTAACGACGTTTGCCCTGCCGAACCCGCTCCAAGACGGCCGCCTTGGCAACGGATGCAGTGCTGGCAGTTGGACCACGCACCGTCACCAATTGCTTATGCGTTTTGGGCCTCGCTGAGCACTCAAGCTTGGTGGATCGGCTTCATACCGGCTATCTTAACGATGGTTTTATCGACTGGACCGTACGCTGAGTCCGACCGTGGAGACTCGCAGATTTTGCGAGTGGCGGCAGACCATTAAGCAACCCCATGACAGCTACATTCACAGAGAATTTAGTAGATTATTACATCACGCTGCCAAACGTTGCATTTTTACCATAATTCAGAGTACAATAGTACTCCGACGAGAATCTCACTGTGAGAAAATCAGCTACCTGCGTAGTTTCCCATTCGCAACTGAGTGCAGAAAACGAGAGCAGTTATGGAAATCGAGCAGGAAACCTTCAAGTTGAACCGCAGGTCTTCACCGCAAATGACTGGAAGACTTACGATTCTTGCCGCTCAAATAGCTGCATGTGAAGGGCGTCAACAGGAAGCCGAGCGCCTTCTTGCGCTCGCCCACGAACTCTTTGCACAGCAACTGCCATCGAACTACGCGTCAAGCGATTGGATTGAGGATGCCGACGATCGCTGATTACGAGTGAGGCTCCGGTGGCTGCGAGACGGAAACGACTTCGCCATCGACGTCCTTCAGTCCGGTAAAGAAATGGACCATGTCGACCGATAGGAGATGAGAAACCTCGAAGAGGTTCAAAGCCGGGATCCGTATCGCGCCAGCCTCCCACGCAGCTAAAAGGTCAGGCGAGATCGAAAGCACCGAACAGAAAGCTTCTACAGAGATACCGCAAGCAACACGCCGCGCCCGAAGTTCGGCACCCACGTTCTCGTCGCTTGTCGTGCCACCTTGGCGCGCTGATCTAACGACTCGGTCCACTTGCACCTCCTAGCTCCTGCGGTTGTAGAGTCTGGTGACGGAGGATGCACGTAACAAAAACGAATGCGCGCCGAAGTCGGCCCAATGACCGCGAAACTGTAAGGCTTGGCCATCTACGGCAGAATCAAAGTTTATCAGCAGTTTGTGCCCTGCCGAGCTTTGGGCACCCACCACGTCTTTTGACAGTTCGCCGCTCAGCACGTTTGGCGCGTAATAGCGCCGAGCCTAATTCGGCTGGAGATCGAGACAGGCACTCCTAACAAATCGCGCGTTTTGTGAGGAGTGGCCATTCTGCACAGCTTCGCGGTCACTGAGCCAAGCATCGACGAGCTAATTACATTGACACTGACATCCCACAAGTTCATATTATGAACGTGTTGTGGTAAGCGAGCAGAGCGGCTCCGCAACTGCCTCCTACCGAGGAGGGGCCGGTCTTTGGCACCGATAGTCACTTAGGTAGGATGAACGGCGGATTGCCGACGCATCTTGAGCCGTCCCCCGCCCGGGGCGGCTTTTATGTTTCTAGGCTTTTTCCAGCCACGCCGGACGGACACCCTCCATCCGCATACCGCTTATCGTCAGACACTCGCCCGTCGCCAACGGCGCGAGAAGGCTTTTTGCGGCTTGGGCCGTTCCCCTCGTCCCCAACGACTGGAACACCGAGTTCGCGATCACGTCCGCGACCTGTAGGCCCGGGATTGTCATGCTTGGGCCGCCGATAATGTGAGATCGTTGGCCCAGTTTGGGGAACGGTGATGGCGAGCAAGCACCACAAGCCTGAGGAGATCGTAGCCAAGTTGCGGCAGGTCGAGGTTCTGACGGGCCAGGGCAAGACGGTGGCGGAGGCGGTCAGGGCGGTCAGGGCGATCGGGGTAACAGAGGGAACGCACGACCGCTGGCGTGCCGAGTATGGCGGTCTGAAGCTGGACCAGGTGCGTCGGCTGAAGCAGCTAGAGCAGGAGAACAGCCGCTTGCGGCGGGCGGTGTCGGACCTGACGCTGGAGAAGCTGATCCTGAAGGAAGCCGCATCGGGGAACTACTGAGCGCTGCCCGTCGTCGGGCCGCCGCGGAGCATGTTACGGCAGAGCTTGGCGTGCCCGAGCGCACGGCGTGCCATGTGCTGGGGCAACATCGTTCGACGCAGCGCAAAGCGCGCCGGACGGCCGACGGCGAAGCAGCGCTGACCCAGGCCGTGGTCGAGTTGGCCCGGCAGTATGGCCGCTATGGCTACCGGCGGATCACGGCCTTGCTGCACGCTGAGGGATGGGGCTGCAACCACAAGCGGGTGGAGCGAACCTGGCGGACGGAAGGCCTCAAAGTGCCTGCCCGGCAACCTAAACGGAGCCGGTTGTGGCTGAACGACGGGTCGTGCGTGCGGCTGCGGTCGGAGCGGCCGAACCACGTCTGGAGTTACGACTTCGTGGAGGACCGGACCCGGGACGGACGCCGGTTCCGGATGCTGAACGTGGTGGACGAGTTCACCCGCGAGTGTTTGTGCATCCGGGTCGGGCGCAAGCTGAAGGCGCCCGATGTGATCGACGTGCTGGCGGACCTGTTCATCACCCGGGGCACGCCCGGGTCTATCCGCTCGGACAACGGGCCGGAGTTCGCCGCCATAGCGCTGAGGGGCTGGATCACCGGCGTGCGTGCCAGCACGGCCTTTGTCGAACCGGGAAGCCCTTGGGAGAACGGCTGCGTGGAGAGCTTCAACGGCAAGCTCAGGGACGAGCTGCTCAACACGGAGGTGTTCAACAGCCTGGCCGAGGCCAAGGTGCTGATCGAGCAGTGGCGCAGGCACTACAACACGGTCCGGCCGCACTCCTCGCTCGGCTACCATCCGCCCGCGCCGGAGGTGATGCTGACGGCGCTGCCCATGCTGCCCGGCATCCCAGGGCCAACAGGATCAGCTCCACCCAGGCCAGCTATGCACTGACATTTCGCCCGGGGCACCTCGTGGGGGCTGGACACCCTCTAGTTGCAACCGCACGCTTACATCCCTGGCCCGAAGGATGGTCCTGGTGACGGTTTGGGCCCGGCAGAGCGTCCATGGTCTGCCCGATGCCCGGCCAGGAGCAGCATGCTCTCGGCATGTTCAACCCGCGCTTTCAGCTTGGGGTGGGCGGCCACGTGGTCCTGAAGCACCGGATACCAGTCATGGAAGGCCCGGATGGCGACCAGCACGCCGAGGAACCGCCGGGCTTGCCGTTCCGCATCGGGAGTCTGCGACGACCCAGGTGATCCAACCTGGCCGCCATACCCCAGACGATCGGCGGCGGCCGTCTCGAACCGGTTCAGCTCCGCCAGCAAGGGGCTGTCAGCGAGGACTGCCTCATACAGCCTCGCGCATTGCGCCATGGCGACGATCCCCTCCGGGGTCGGATTGCGGTCCTTGCTGAGTTCGGGCGGAGTCCAGCCGGGTCTGGCTTCGCCGTCAGCGAGCGCCCGGACCGCCGCCTGCGCCTTGGCCGACAAGCCAGGCACCTCGATCGCCGCCTGCTCGCGCCGCTGCTCCTCGGCAGCCTGGCAATGCTGCCAGGCTTCCTGCTCCACCCGCCGCAGGTTCTGGTCGTCATCGACGATCGCACGCCCGGAGCCAAGCGCCTGCGCACGCATCTCACGGCCATCGGCAGTGAGCCAGCCGCCCCGCAGCGGTCCGAGACTGCCGGGTTCACGCGCGACACGGTCCCTGGCCGCTTCGATGCCGATCTCGGCCTTTAAAAGGGCAAAGCGGGCACTGGCTTCCTGGGGATCCCGGTAGACCTGCTCATACCGCTGCTCAAGGTGACGGCGCTCCCCCCCTGCAGCGCTGTGGACTGCTTCGTAGGCCTGGAACGCCGGGACAGAGACAGGCCGCGCCGCCCGCAGGAGCGGGGCAGCGGGAGGCGTCGGGTCGAGGCCTGCCCAAGGCCACTGCGGCGGGGATGGGACTGGCGGGACAAGAGCCGGCTTTGGCTTGCGGACAACACGCCGGGTCTTGCCTGATTTTGGGAGGCTGGCGGATAGAGGAGCGGCCGGTGATGAAGCGGGTGCGTCAGCTCCTGGCGCGGGCGGAGGCGGCTTGATGGCAGCCGGACCTTCGGTGACGTGATCCTGCGGCCGGCGCCGGCTAGGCGGCGGCTCCATGCCCGTCAGCACGCCAAAGTCGGCGTCTGCGTACGGCTCGGCCGCCGGTTTCTGTGGTGCGGCCAGGTTCGGCTGCCCTGGCCGGGTCAGCACCTCGGCGATCGCGGCCAAAACCATCTTCTGCTGCTCGACCGCTTGCCGCAGCGCCAGCAGCACCGGCTGAAGCACGTGCGTGAACTGCGCCCGCTGCAAGTTGCGCCGTGCCAGGCCCAGCCGCGGCGCGTCCTGCACCTCGTGCCGGTCGCCCATCTCTGTGGACGCTGCCGGGCGCACGACGATCTCGCTCACCGGCGCCAATGGGTTCAACCCGCGCCGTCCGGCATAGGCGGCGCACAGCTCGGCCTCGCTCTCGCCGTAGTCGAGCGTGGTGTCCTTGGCCCGCTCGCGGCTCAGGCGTCCGGCAAAGTTCTCTGCCGACCCGAACGCCTCCCGGCTCCAGTGCAGCGTCAGCCCGTGCCGGTGCCGGGTCATCGCCACGTAGGCGAGGTGCCGGTCCATGCCCGGCGTCGCCAGCACGTGCGCGTGGTCGACGGTGACGCCTTGGTTCTTGTGCACCGTCGCCGCGTAGCCGTGGTCGATATGGGCATACTCGGCCAGCAAGAAGCTCACGACAGTCGCCCTGCCGGTCGCACCATCCGTGCGGTCCAGCTGCACCGTCAGCCGGGCGCCCTCCCCGTCCCCGGCGATCGGGGTGACGGTGCCGAGCGTGCCGTTCTTCACGCCGCCGTCGGGCCCGCCCAGGCCGCGCTCGTTGCGCAGGAAGTAAATCCGGTCGCCAACCGCCAAGCTGCGCTCGCCCAGCTCGGTCGGCAGCACGTGATCCTCGCCAAGCTCGCCGGCGTTGCGGCGCTTGCCGCGCGCCATGCCGTTCGCCCGCCGCACGTCGTCGCGGGTGTGGGCAAGGATGATCCGGCTCCGCTCCGGCGCCTTGAGGCGCTCGGCCTGCCACTCGTCGATCACCGCGGCCAGGGCCGCGTCGTCCGTCGCATGCGCGTGCACCATGCCGGCGTCGCGGTAGCGGCTGAGGGCGGCTTGCGTCCTGCCGGTCGCCAGCTCCTGCGTCGCCGCGCGCTGCCAGGGCGCGTGCTGGCGACGCACCTCGGTGATCTCGACGGCGCCGACCCGCTCGGCAATCGCGCGGAACGCCGCCCCGGCCTCGATCGCCTGCAGCTGCTCGTGGTCGCCCACCAGCACCAGCTTGGCACCGGCATCGCGCACCGCGCCCAGCACGCGCTCCATCTGCCGCGAGCCGACCATGCCGGCCTCGTCTAGCACCAGGATGTCACGTGGCCCCAGGCGCTCCCTGTCCCGCGCCCAGGCGTGCTCCCAGCTCGCGATGGTGCGGCTGGCGATCCCCGACCCGGCCTGCAGCTCCTCGGCGGCGATGCCGGACAGGGCGGCACCCCGCACGGTGTAGCCCTCGGTCTCCCAGGCCGGACGGGCCGCACCCAGCATCGTGCTCTTGCCGGTCCCAGCGAACCCGACCACGACCGCCAGGTCGCGCGACCGGGTCACATGCCCGAAGGCAAGGCGCTGCTCGGCGCCGAGCGTGCTGCCGCCCAGCATCGTCCGCCGCCGCTCGGCGGCAACCGCGTGCGTCGTGCGCCGTGACAGGTCGAGGGCGGCCGCCTCCATCCTGCGCTCGATGGCCAGCATCTCGCGCGTCGAGTAGCGGGCCCGACCGCGCGGGTCCTGCCCGACCGTCACCAGCTCGGCCGCTGCTTCGACCTTGGCCATGATGGCGGCGAACTGCGCCGCGCCGTCACTATGCCGGTGCACCAGCCGCGCCAGGTCGGCGCGGGTGAACGTGCTCTGCTGCTGCGTCAGCGCCTGCAGCGCCAACCCGGGCTCGGCCAGCAGCCGCTCGCCGTTGCGGCGCGCAATGGCGCGGTGCTCGCCGGCCCGCTCGGCATCCTCGCCGCGCACGGCCCGCCGCGCGCCGGCCGGCCCGATCTTGTGCTGCGGTTCCAGGTCGATGCCCCGTGCGGCGTTGGAGCGGTGATCCACCCGTACGTCGAACCCGGCCGCGTCCAGCCGCGCGTTGACCAGGTCGGCCCATGCCGCCCGCCAGGATTGTAGCAACACCCGGTCGTTCCAGGCTGGCTCCTTGAGCCCGAACGCCGCTTCCTCCGGATGCCCCTCCGGCCCCGGCACGACGCGGCGCATCGACAGCATGATGTGGGCGTGCGGCTGCGGCGTGCCGTCGGCCGCCTGGCCCCAATGGATGTTCACGTCGGCCACCATGCCGCGGGCGATAAACTCTTTCTGCGCGAAGGCGCGCACCAACTGGATCGCCTCGGCCCGGCTCAGCTCTTTGGGCAGGGCAAGCTCGATGTCGCGGGCGAGCTGGCTGTTGTGCTGCCGCTCGCGCGCCTCGGTCTCGTTCCAGAGAACGGCGCGGTCGCACCATCGGGATGGCGCGCCCGCGGGCAGCAGGATCTCGGAGTGGATCACGTCCGGCTTGGCAAGGTAGTTGTAGGTGCGCCCGGCGGCTTCGTCGTGCAGCGCATCGGCCGCCCGGTAGGCGGCGGCGGCAACGGCGCTGCGGCCTTCCGAACGCTTTATGATCCGCGCGCTAAAGTGGTAGATCGCCATCGGTTTCCATGTCCGGCGACCACCAGTGTACGCAGGTCGGAGCAGGCAGTGCAACAGCCTATAAGCGCGCATCCTAACAGCCGCTCGCTCCGCTCCGCAGGTGGATGACGCGGTTGCAAGTCCAAACCATCCTGCGAACGGCAACATCCTTCGCGCACCGCCGACTCGGCGCTAACCCGCCGCCGCCATGATGCCGGTGCGCCGTTCGCTGAGAGATGGGCATCCAGAGGCAGGACGTCACCAGCTTTGCCCCTTGCCGTTCGCGCGCTTCCCGGCCGTGCCGGACACCGTGCGGGCGCCGCGCACCGTTCGCGAGAAATAGTCGGATTTTGCATGCGCCATTCGCGAGCAAACCCCGGAGGCTTCCTCCCGCCCAACACAGGAGGTTCCCTTGGCACGACGACCCGCTGACTACACCGCGCAACTGGAAGCCGACAACGAACGCCGCAAGCAGCGCGACGACCAACGCCGCAAGGACGACGAACGCCGCAAACGCATCGACGACCGGCAGGTCAAGGCCTTCGGCACCGTCGTCATGACGGTTGCTGCCATGACGTTCGACATCGACGCCCTCGCCGACGTGCTGCTGGACAGCCGGGAGCGGCTCCACGCCGACCCCAAGCTGATGGAGGGCTGGCGCGAGAAGGGCCGCACCTTCTTTCGCGGCCCTGCAGACAGCGAGGGCGGATCCGTCGAGCCCATGGCCGATGAACCAGCCGCCAAATCCGCCAAGCCCAAGCGGGGCAACGGGTCTCACGACGGCGCCGCCGCGGCCCGGCCAGAGCCTGGGCGAGAGGCTGCGACACGAGATCAGGACCTGCTCGGCGGCCTTGCGGCGGATGGGGCAGGCCCGGACGCGCCAGAGGCGGGGTGAGGCCATGGCGGACGTCCGCGACTGGCGGCGGGCACGGCGCGAGCGCACCCGTCTGCTCATCGAATACGGCGGCCTGGTCATGAAGGCCGGGCTGGCGGATCTGCTGGAGGACGACCGCGCCACCCTGCTCGGCGGCTTGTTGGGTCTGCGCGACCAGCTCAACGGCACCGGCGAGGACAACCCGGCCGACCTGAAGGTCAGGTGGCGGCGGCGCGGGTTGCGCGCCTTCGACGCCGACGCGGCTCAAAGGCAAGCGGGCAACCGGAAGGAAGGTGAAGCAAGCCACCCGGCATAGCGCCGCCGGATGGTGGCGGGCACGCCACGCGTCAGGGCGTGCTTGCCGGCATCCTCACGAGTGCTGGTTCAGGAGCGGCGCTGTAGCCCTTCGATGGCGGCTAGGGTCTGCTCGGCCGCGACCGTGCTGCGCGTTACCAAGGCGATCAGCTGAGCCAGCAGCTCGTGCAACGGCGGGCCGTCTGGTTCGGGCTGCGTCATCAGTGCGCGCAATGCGCACACGGCCTCGTACGTCTGCGCCTGCCGGTCAGCCTGCACCTCAAGCAGGCCCTGCTGCCGCGTCAGCAGCGTCTCCAGCCGACGCAGCCGCCCCTCCAGGTCGTTGTCCATGCCATCTCCTCCACATCCGTCCTGCAGGACAGCGTGCCGCTTGCGCTTGCGAACGGCGACTACCGATGCCGCCGAATCACTCATCGCAAGATGCGCGCTGCCACTGCTCGGGAGTCAGCCTGTAGAGGATCATGCCCCTGCTCCGTTCCTCGTACGAAGGCGTCACCGCAAAACCGAGCTTTTGCATGACCCGTTGCGAGGCCACGTTCTCCACCATCACGGTCGCAATCACCTCGCCGAACTTGCGCTTCTCGAAGCCGAAGTTCAGGGCCGCCGTCGCCGCCTCGGCCGCATAGCCCCGCCCCCACACGCTGCTGTCCACGAACACGGTCAGCGCCGGCACCTTGAAATCCTCGTGGATGCAGACCCCGGTGCTGCCGACCAGCCGTCCGCTGGCCCGCTCGACGATCGCGAAGGGAACGAGCCGGCCCTCGTGTCCGCCCCAGGTCCAGTGCTGGCAGAGGCCGTGGGCCTCCTTGGCCGCGCGCCGGACGTATCGTTCGGGGTTCGACTGGAAGTAGCGCATCATCTCCGGTTTGGCGTACATCGCGGCCAGCGCCGTTTCGTCCTCCTCCACGAAAGGCCGCAAGGTCAGCCGACCGGTTTGCAGGGTGGGCAGCGGCACCTGCCACCAGGACCGCTCTCTCGACAAGGCTTCTTCGCACCATGTCCGGACCTCGACGACCAGGTTGTCTTGGAACGCCAGGTTGCTGAACCCGGGTCCAGCCGGGTTGCACACGGTCGGCATGTGCCGAAAAGTCTGGTTGACCGAGTGATGCACGTGGCCATGCACCCAGAGGTCGATCCGGCCGGCTTCGGTCAAGTAGGAAAGGTCGGACGCCGCGTTGCCCGCCGCCCAGCCACTGCGGTGCGCTTCGGGCAGGCAGAGCGGGTGCGGCGCATGGTGGGTGACCACCACCAAAGGACCCTTGTCGTCGAGATCCCACATGGCCTTTCTAATCAGCGCGCGAGTGTGCCCGTGCAGCGCAGCTTCGTCCCGGCTGGTGATGGGGTGCGCGCCCCTGCCTTGCCCCAGGGTGATGCGCTCGCCGGTCGGCTGGTCCGGTGTTGCCTCCGCGCCGGCCAGCTTGCCGTCGGCCCAGAGCGTGCCGCCCACGAACCGCACCCCGGCCAACTCGACCTCGTCGTCGTCCAGCAACGTCACCCCTTGCTTGGCCGCAGCCCGGCGCGCAGTTCCCCGTTCCTTACCGACTTCGCGGTTCCAGAACTCGTGGTTGCCCAGCACGAACACGGCGGGCTTGCCGTCCGCCAGCCTGGCAACCACGCGCAGGGCCGCGTTGGTGTCGCCCTCCCACACGTCGCCGGCGACCACCAGCACGTCAAACTCGGGGCGTGCGGGGCAGAACGCTTTTGGATGCCTTATCGCCTCGAGATGCAGGTCGGACATCACCCACAGCCGGGCCATGATCTATTGGCTGCGCCGCTTGAGGCGGATCATCCAGATGCTTGCAGTGACCTCAACCGTAATGGCCACCAGGAGCAACGGCAGCTGCCACCAGGGTTCAATGCGCAACGGTGCGCTGTTAGCCACATTGTTGAACATGCTGGGTTACTTTCTCGGCTGCAGCTGCTTGGGTTTGTCGAGCAGGAGCTGCCAGATGCCGTAGCCGCATCCGGCGCCGGTTGCTGCGATGAGCAGGTAGAGGAAGAAATCGGTGACGATGTTACCTGTCATGGTGTCCTGTCCTTTGGGTCAGGGGTGACATGGATGTAGCGCAGCAGGATGAAGGCGAACAGTTCGGCAAGTCCTGCCACAAAGACGGCAGCTAACTAGCAGGGGCACCGGGCCTCGGCCTCCGGCTCGTCACCGGTAATGATCTGCTGCATCGGGAAGGATAAATCGGCCATTTGCATGGTGTATGGGGTATGGGGTATGGGATATGGGGTATCATGTTAAGCTTTATCCACAGGCGAAGTTTTCCACACCGTAGATTCTTTTTGTTCTTCTGTTCTATGTTCGTAAGTCGTAGGTCGCTGAATCTAATGTGGAATCCGCTTTATCTATTAGGAATCGGGTTGGTTCGGACTAGGCCTTGTTAGCTTTTGATCCAATCCATAGTTGCAGCGAGGCAGAGGACACTCATGAAGGACGGGGCTG
>CAXTJU010000090.1:0-12319 GCA_964244655.1 uncultured Acetobacteraceae bacterium
GATGATGGCGAACGCAGAAAGCTTGGCGCTTGGCCATCAGCCTAATCTGGCCGGGGGCGGACTGTCCGATTTGGAGAGCACTTTCTAATAAGCGGACCTACACCGCACTGGAGTACGTTGACCGCGTTGCGCTTCCGCAAACGGCAAGGCCTCATGCGATGTTGAACGATTTCGCCATGAAACGACTGCGGATGCTCAGCAACGTCGTGATCTGCACCGCGTCCGGGCTGTTGCCGAAGCGTTTAAGTCGATCGCAGTAGACATAGAGGATTTTCATGCGGAGCAGGAGAGGAAGGAGGCTGATCTCGCCGGCAACGGGATCAACTCGCGATACCCATCCATCATCCATTCAGTGATACCAACGAAATTGGGCGCGCGTTGCACCGAGTACACGGCGATGGCGATGTCGTGGAGAAACCAGTGACGACAGCAGTTCGCGAAGTCGAACGTCGTGATGCCTACTTCTAAATCGTAGCGAAAATTCTGTGGCGCGTGATCGGCATGGACCATCCCTACCTCGCCGATTTCCGGTGCATGCCGCTCTAACTCGGACAGGAGCGTGTAAGCTTCCCTGGCCAGATCGATATCGTCTTTCTCGATTTGATCTAAACCTTCGCGCAGAACCGGTTCGAGGCGCCAGTCGGCCCGCCACGTCTTGGTTGGCACTGGGAAGGTTCTGGCCGCCTCGTGATGGCGCGCAATCGTTCGACCCCAATCCCGAAAGAGCGCTTCATTCCATTCGGTATCGGATGGCTTCACGTGCTGCCCCGGCGCGAGACGGAACATGGCGGCCGCCGTGTGTCCGACCCCTTCGACCATCCGCCCCTCGCTCCAGTCAAACTGGAACGCGTTGCCGGGTGGGAAGACGAGCGGTACGAACACACCACGCCCGGTGGTGCGCTGCGCAACCTCTCGATCTGCCCGCCAGTGCCGGACAAAGGCCGCAACCCGCGCGTAGGAGCCGTCATAGCCCAGAACGACCAGGTCCGCGTGGAGCCGCCGCGCGGTCCGGTGTGGATAGGCGTGGAATAGGGACCCCGTTAGCGGGGTGATCGGCGTCCAAGTGGGACCCCTCTGACGATGGGGTTCACCGTGGCTCTCGTGTTTGCACGGGAGCCTGATTGGGATGCTGATAGTGGAGACGATTGCACTGATCCGTCGTGCTCATCGGGCGCAGGGCAAGTCGATCAAGGCGATCTGCCGCGAGTTGGGGGTGTCGCGCAAAGTCGTCCGCAAGGTTCTCCGGTCGGAGGCGACGGAGTTTCATTACAAGCGTGAGCAGCAGCCGATGCCGCGGCTTGGCGCGTGGCGCGATGAGCTGGACAAGCTGCTCGCGGCCAACGAGGCGAGGCCCAGCCGGGAGCGGCTGACGCTGATCCGGGTGTTTGAGGCGCTGCGCGGGTCGGGGTACGAGGGCGGCTACGACGCGGTGCGGCGGTATGCCCGCACATGGCGGCGCGACCAGGTGTCGGCGTCAGCGGCGGCCTATGTGCCGCTGAGCTTCGCGCCGGGCGAGGCGTACCAGTTCGACTGGAGCTACGAGATCGTGCTGATCGGCGGCACGACCGTCACCGTCAAGGTGGCGCACCTGCGCTTGTGCCACAGCCGGATGCTGTTCGTGCGGGCCTACCCGCGCGAGACGCAGGAGATGGTGTTCGACGCGCACGACCGGGCATTCGCGTTCTTCAAGGGCGCCTGCACGCGCGGCATCTACGACAACTTCAAGGCGGCGGTCGACGCGATCTTCGTCGGCCGCGAGCGGGCCTATAATCGCCGGTTTATCCAGATGTGCAGCCACTATTTGGTCGATCCCGTGGCCTGCACCCCGGCATCCGGTTGGGAGAAAGGCCAGGTTGAGAACCAGGTCGGCTTGGTGCGGGAGCGGTTCTTCTCGCCGCGGCTGCGCGTCAAGAGCTACGACGAGCTGAACGCTTGGCTGCTGGACCAGTGCGTCGCCTACGCCCGGGCGCACCGCCATCCCGAGCTGCGCGACCAGACGGTGTGGTCGGTGTTCGAGGCCGAGCGGCCCAGCCTGGTGCCGTATGTCGGCCGCTTCGACGGCTTCCACGCCGTGACGGCGTCGGTGTCCAAGACCTGCCTGGTGCGGTTCGACAACAATCGCTACTCGGTGTCGGCGCACGCGGTCGGCCGCCCGGTCGAGGTCCGCGCCTATGCCGAGCGGATCGAACTGCGCCAGGGCGGCAAGGTCGTCGGCGAACACCCTCGCAATTTCGCTCGCGATCAGACGGTGTTCGATCCTTGGCACTATGTCCCGGTGCTGGCGCGCAAGCCGGGAGCGCTGCGCAACGGTGCGCCGTTCAAAGACTGGCTGCTGCCGTCGGCGATGGAACGTATCCGCCGCAAGCTGGCAGGCAGCGCCGACGGCGACCGGCAGATGGTGACGATCCTGGCTGCCGTGCTGAGCGACGGCCTGGCCGCGGTCGAGGCCGCCTGCGCCGAGGCACTGCGCGAGGCGACGCACTCGGCCGATGTCGTCATCAACATCCTGGCCCGACACCGCGAACCCGCCCCGCCGGTCACCATCCTGACCCCGGACGCGCTGCGGTTGACGCACGCGCCGCTCGCCGACTGTGCCCGCTACGACAGCCTGAGGAGGCCCATCTAATGGAACGATCCGAGATCCTGACCACCATGGCGGAGCTGAAGCTCTACGGCATGAAGGCCGCGTACGACGAGATCATCGGCACCGCGGTCAAGCGCCAGCACGAGCCGACCCGCATCGTGGGCGACCTGCTGACCGCGGAGATCAGCGAGAAGCAGGCGCGGTCCATCCGCTACCAGATCGCCATCGCCAAGCTGCCGCTGGCCAAGGACGTCGACGACTTTGCCTTTGACGGCACGCCGATCAACCAGACCCTGGTGCGCGACCTGACTGGCGGCGAGTTCCTGGCGCATCAGCGCAACGTGGTGCTGGTCGGCGGCACGGGCACCGGAAAGAGTCACCTCGCGATCGCCATCGCGCGCGCTTGCATCCGCGACGGCGCCCGCGGCCGGTTCTTCAACGTCGTCGACCTGGTGAACCGGCTCGAGGCGGAGACCCGCTCCGGCCGCCAGGGCCGGATGGCGGACTATCTCTGCCGCATGGACTTCGTCGTGCTGGACGAACTCGGCTACCTGCCGTTTGCCCAGTCCGGCGGCCAGCTGCTGTTCCACCTCGTCAGCCGCCTTTACGAGCAGACCTCGGTGATCGTCATCACCAACCTGGCCTTTGGCGAATGGCCCAGCGTGTTCGGCGACGCCAAGATGACCACGGCCCTGCTCGACCGCCTGACGCATCACTGCGAGATCGTCGAAACCGGCAACGAGAGCTGGCGGTTCAAGAACCGGGCCTGACCGTGCATCCCAGCTTGCACCGGTAAGCCACAGGCACCTCCCACGCGCCGCTGCGTCAGCCTCTGGACGGGCACTCCGCGGCGCGCGGGTCCCTCCTATGGATTACCGGCACAAGCCTACCCAAAAAGGGGGTCCCGATTGGGCGCCAATGAGGGGGCCCGTTTCCATGCCGTTTGACAGGTCCGGCGCACCTTGCGTCCCTTGCCCGCCTCCACATCCAACCAACGCGACAGCTTGTCCGCAAACGGATGATGGTGTTGAAAAAGTCGGTTGAGCTGGCTCGACACGCCTGGTTCAATCCGCTTTGCGGGGCGGGGGATCGGGCGATGATGGGCGAGCGGACTGTGCTGCAGGAGTCGCTGTTCTACAGCTTCAATCTCGATCGGCACGTGCCGCTGGACCACCTGCTCCGGTCGGTTGACCGCTTTGTGGACCTCTCCGGCATCCGTCAGCACCTGCAACCCTACTACAGCGAGGTCGGCCGGCCCTCGATCGATCCCGAGCTGATGATCCGCATGCTGCTCGTGGGTTACTGCTTCGGCATCCGCTCGGAGCGCCGGCTCTGCGACGAGGTGCATCTGAACCTTGGCTACCGCTGGTTCTGCCGCCTCAGCCTTGATACCGCAGTGCCAGACCACTCGACCTTTTCCAAAGCCCGCCATGGCCGCTTCCGCGATGCGGACCTGCTGCGCGAGGTGTTCGAGACCGTGGTCCGGTGTTGCATGGCCGAGGGACTCGTCGGCGGCGAAGGATTTGCGGTCGATGGCAGCCTGGTCACCGCCGATGCCAGCCGGCAACGTGGCATCGAGGATCCGGCCGATCTCAAGCCAGATGCCAGCCGGGCCGTTACTGAATACCTAGCCGTTCTCGATGACACGGCGTTCGGTGCTGCAACCACGGTGCAGCCGAAGTTCGTCTCGCCGGTTGATCCCGCCGCACGCTGGACCGCCGCCAGCGACGGACCTGCCGTGTTTGCCTATGCCGACAACTACCTCATCGACCTGAAATGCGCCGTCATCCTCGATGTCGAGCCGACCACGGCGGTGCGGCAGGCCGAGGTCACCGCGGCCAAGACCATGATCACCCGAACCGCCGAATGCCTGGGCATCGAGCCAGCCCGGCTGGCCGCCGATACCGGCTACGGCTCGGCAGAGATGCTGAACTGGCTCGTCGCGGAGCGGGGGATCGAACCGCACATCCCGGTCTTCGACAAATCGGCCCGCAAGGATGGCTCACTGTCGCGCGCCGACTTCACCTACGACCATGCCGGCGATGCCTATACCTGCCCAGCCGGCAAGCTGCTGAGCAGCCGCGGCACGCGGGTCAACGACGGTGCCACCCTGATCTACCGGGCGAGCACCTACGACTGCTCAGCTTGTGGAATGAAGCCGCGGTGCTGCCCGAACACGCCAGCCCGCAAGGTGCCCAGGAGCATCTACGAGGGCGCACGCGACATGGCCCGCGAGATCGCTGAGACCGACGCTTACGTCGTGTCCAGGCGCGAACGGAAGAGGGTCGAAATGCTCTTCGCCCATCTCAAACGCATCCTCAGGCTGGACCGCCTCCGATTACGCGGACCTAGCGGGGCCAGAGACGAGTTCCTCCTGGCAGCCACGGCACAAAACCTACGCAAGCTGGCGAAGCTGGTACCATTCCCTCAGCCCATCATGGGCTGAGGGCCACGAGCCCTCGACAAGCCAGCTACCCAGCCAGTTCCGCGTGCGACTTCTTCAACACTATCGGCCGAGAGCGCGCAGACATCGCCACTGCAGAGCGGCGGCGCGCTTTCCCAGAACCACCTTTCGTTCGGCTCCTGCCGCACTCCGCTCGCTTCAATCCATTGCGGTTCCGTTGGGAAGTATCAGCAGCTTGCCACGGGCCTGGCCGCCAAGGCTGATGTCCATTGCGAGACGCCAATCCTCGAACGGCAAGGCGCGAGCGACGGGAATGGTGAATCTGCCGGCCGCGGCCAGCGCCGCGAACTGGCCGAGCACGTCGTAGCGAAGCGTGCCCCCTTCGTCGAAGCTGTTGCGCACGCCGAGCTCCTTCGCGGCCGCCATGTCCGTAATCGTGAGAACGCTTCTGGGATCGCCGCCGGCCATGGCGATCAGGCCCGGCAGCACCACGCCGCCCGGGGGCGAGGTGTCGAGGACAAGATCGGGCGTCCCGCCGGCGATCTCGCGAACGCGCTCAACCATGCCCTCGCCATAGGGCGTGACGGTGGCGCCAAAGCCGCGCAGCGGCCCGGCGAACGTCTCCCCCGCCGTGGCGATCACCCGGGCACCTCGCATCCGAGCGATCTGAACGGCCGCGAAGCCGACCATGGTCCCTGCGCCATGGACGACGATTGTCTGGCCACCTGCCACGCCGAGCTGGTCGATGCTGCGAAACGCCGTCTCGACCACCATTGGTAGCGACGCGGCCTCGATCGGATCGAGGCCGGCGGGCAGGGGCGTCCAGAACGTCAGGATCGCCTGGTCAGCGAGCCCCGCGCTGGTGCGCCCGGCATAGTCGGGCACGCCGATGACCCAGTCGCCGATCGCGATGTTCGTCACGCCCTCGCCAATCGCATCGACGACGCCCGAAATCTCCAGTCCGATGCCGCGCGGGAGCAGGCCGGCAAACAGTCCGCGGCACAGCGCCCAGTCCGCCGGGTTGAGCCCGCACGCGTGCACCGCCGCGCGAACCTCGCCTGGGCCGGGTTGTGGCACCGCAGTCTCCTCCAGGTGCAAGACATCGGCCGGCTCGCCATAACCGTGGAAGCGGACGGCACGCATGGTGTCAGGATCAGGTCGTGTAAGGCTCACGTCAGGTCTCCTGGGATCGCGCCGCCACGTCACTACCGGCTGGCACCCCGGCGCGCGGCTATGTTAACTGTCACTCAGTGACATAGCGGTCGTGTCACTGAGTGACAAGCGGGGGAGTGCCGTTGGCGTCGAGGGACAGGAACTTGCGTCGGAGGCTTCGGCAGGCGGCGCTCGAGCTCTATCGCGACCAGGGCTTCGATCGGACCACGGCCGCAGAGATTGCCGCGCGCGCCGGCGTCACGGGACGCACCTTCTTCCGCCACTTCGTGGACAAGCGCGAGGTCGTCTTCGAGGAGGAGGCTTTGCGAGCGGCGATGCTCGCCGGCATGGCTGATGCGCCCCGCGACCTGCCGCCCATGGAGGTGCTGCTCCTGGCGTTCCGCGCGGCCGAGCCCCTCCTGGAAGAGAATCGCCCATCCGCCGAGCTACGCCGGAAGGTCATTGCCGCGACACCGGCGTTGCAGGAACGCGCGCTGGGCAAGAGTGCTGCCCTGACCGACGACCTTGCCGCAGCTCTTCAAGCGCGCGGTGTCGAGGCGCAGATGGCGAGCCTGGCAGCCCAGGTCGGGATGACGGCGTGCGCTCGCGCGACTGCAGCGTGGGGGGACGATGCTTCACAGCCCCTGGCCGTCCATCTGCAGCGCGCGTTCGCGGATCTCCGCGCCTTGCTGGTCGAGCCGGGCAGAGTTGCGGCGCGAACATAGGATCCGTGATTGTCGTGACGGCGCACGAAATCACTTGTCTTTGAAACACCGACCGCGGCCGCCATATCTCCTGCCAGGGAGTCCGCTTTCCGGAAGCCTGCGGAGCAATCAATGTGTCCGCTTCGCGCGGATTGTGTTGAAAAAGTCCAGTTTGGCGATTTCGCCCTTACTCCTAGCCGAAGCCGGAATGAAATTCTCTAGCATCAACAATAGCTTAGTTGTTCCGAAACTGCACATGTTACGGTATTGAAAGGCAACGGCGGCCTTTTTCAACACAATCCGCGCAAAGCGGCCTCCGCCTCCTGCCGAGGTTCAATGTTCTGGTTCGTGACAAAACCGTGGCGGATCGAACCTGAAGGCTCAAATTCGGAGGCGACGATGGTTGGATTGAGACTATGGCAGCCCTCGCGGTCGGCCACGGTCTCCACCCTGAAGAGGATTGATCAATGAGAAGCCAAGCGATGCTGATCGGACTGCTCGGTGCGATAAGCCTTGTGGCGTCGAGCACCCTGGCCTCGGCTGGGCCTGCTTCCGACGCAAAGACGTCTTACCCCATGTCGGCCGACGCCTGGTCGATGGAGCCGCCCATCTACAACCTGGAAAACGTGGCCGGTGAGGCAAAATTCGCGCGCTACGAGGGCATGCCGACGGGAAGCATGACGCTGAACGATGGGGTGGCCACCTCGAAGACGGCGCAGTTTTCCACAGGCGTCATCGACTTCGACATCAAACCGCTCGGTTACAGCGACGCGGGCGTGATCTTCCATCGCGAGGGTGTGACGGACGGTGAGTTCGTCTACCTGCGCGCCGGGCCGGACTGCCCTGCCGCGGACGACTGCTTCCAGTACGCGCCTATCACGCACACGATGATGAACTGGAACATCTATCCGAACTACCAGGGCTCGGCGCCGATCTTGTCCACCGGCTGGAACCACGTCCACATCGAGGTCATCGGCGACGGGATGCGGGTCTATTTCAACCACGCGGCCGAACCGTCCCTGGTCGTCCCACGGCTCCAGGGGCTGAGACATGACGGCGGCCTCGCCCTCAAAGGACCAGCGGTCTTCGCCAACCTCGTCATTGACCCTCACGCCGCGGTAGGCCTGTCGGCCGTCCCGGCCGCCTCTGTGCAGCCCGGGACGATTACGGCGTGGCGCGCCGCGCAGCCCACCGCCTACGACCGCAACGGCACGGTGACGGCGAAGGACGCGCCGGCCGGTAACGCCTGGCGCCCGATCGAGGTCGAGCCGACCGGCCTGGTCAACATCGGCCGCGCGTTCGGCCTGGCGCGGGCGCCGTCACCCTCCCTGGCCTGGCTCAAGACCGAGGTCACCGCGTCGGCGCCTATGCGCCGGACCCTGCAGGTCGGCTTCACCGATGAGGTATGGGTGTTCCTCAACGGCCAGCTCGTCTCCTCGGGCAAGAACCAGTACTATCCCAACGAAACCCGCCTGTCGCCGGACGGGCGCCTCGAACCCGACAACGCTTCGGTCTCCCTGGACCTACGCAAGGGACGAAATGAGATCATTCTTGCGGTCGGGAACGATTGGCGCTCCCACGCAGGCCCGTTCGAACCCACGGTCTACGGGTGGGCCGCTGAAGCCCACTTTCCTCAGGTCGAGGGTCTGGACCTGCACTGACCGCCCCAGACGTGAAGCCGCACATCGCATGATGCAACGTCGCGCGTCCAGACGCTGGCCGTCGAAGTCTGCTGGATGGATGTTGGTTTGATGAGGGGGTCGTGACCTGACACGACCGCTGCAGCTGTCGGCGCGGGGGCCCGACTTGGTGGAAGCCGCGCTGCTGCGCACCACACGCGTCGTGCTGGCAGCCTGTGACCTTCAGCGGTAAGTGGCGGAGTTCTTCCAGCGCTCTCTGGAGCAGCAAGCGCTGAGTTTGGTAGAGAGCGGCTCTAGCACGCCAGTGGCGCTGTCCGGCTCGCGCCCGACATCCACGAGGAACCAGGATTGGCGAGCAAAGGTCGATAGTGCGCGTTCTGCACAACATTCTCACGTCTATTAGCGATCAACTACTCTGGAGCCTCGCCGCTTATGTGTTTGAGACAGTCGCAAGTGGCTCCGGACGCCGCTTAGTGCTGCCGAAACGGCACGCTCGAGTTGTGCGTCGTGACCGACTGCAAGGTCGGCGGACGTGTCGGAAACAGCAATGTCCGGCACGTCGCCCGCGTTCTCGAGGACTGGCTGACCGTCGATCCCGAGGAGCCGATCCTTCGGGATGGTGATCGTCGTGCTATCGACCAGTGGCCACGCTCCCGCGATGCCGGCGACGCCGCCCCAGGTTCGCTCGCCGACGATCGTCGCGAGGCGTTCCCGTTGCATGAAGAACGGGAACTGGTCGCCGTCCGACGCCGCAAAGATGTTGGTGACCACGGCCATCGAGAGCGGTGGCCGGCTGCCCGGAAGCGTGGTGACACCACCTTCGCGATCGACGAAGACGCCATCAGCCGGACGGCGCAGAACCGAGATCGCCCACTGGCTAGTGAAGCCGCCGGTGTTCCAGCGTTCATCGATCACCAGTCCGGGCTTGTCGGTCTGCGCGTAGTACTGACGGAGGAAATCCTCGGTGCCGGTCTCGGCGAAATCGCCGAGGTACACGTAGCCGACGTGGCCATGCGACAGTGCGTCGACGCGCGCACGGTTGCGCTCGGTCCAGTCCAGGTGGCGGATGGCGACCTCGCTGGACACGGGATCGACGGTGACGTCACGTGCCGGGCCATCTGTCGTGGCAGAGAGCGTCAGCCTCGCCGGCCGGTCGAACCGGCCGGCGAGCAGACGATATGGATCGTCGGGAACGCGAAGGTCCTGTCCATCGACCGCGAGCAGAATGTCGCCGTCATGGACGTCGAGCCCGGGCACGCCGAGCGGTGCGCGATAGCGCGGCCGGGACGGATCGCCCCGGAAGACATGCGCAAGCCGGTAGCGGCCGGAGGCGAGGTCGGCCGAGAAGTCGACGCCGAGCAGCGCGGTGGGCGTCGCCGGCCGCTCGTCGTCGTCGTCGTCCGAGCCGCCGGCAACGAACATGTGACTCGACGAGAGCTCGCCCTGCATCTCGCCAAGCACGTACACCTCGTCCTCATGGCTTCCGCATAGACGGGCGAGTGCCCCGTAGCGGGCACCGATCGCCGCCCAGTCAAGGCCGCGCATCTTGGGGTCCCGGAACAGGTTGCGATCGAGGTGCCACGCCTCATCGACGCCCTTAGTCCATTCGCTGCGTGGATCAATCGTGATGCGCAAGGAACCGAGGTCGAGTGGCGTGTCTTGGCCGGTCGCGGTGTCCACGCGATGCCAGCCGCTGTCACGTCGAAGCAGAGCCGTGGCGCCGTCGCGCGAGACGACCACGCCATCCCCGTCCGTTGCGACTACGCGGTCCCGTCCGGCCGGGATGTCGAGCGCGTGGAGGGCGGCAGGCGGGCCCGGCAAAGCGCCGTCCACCAGGGCGGCGGGTGCTACCCTGTAGAACAGGGTGTCGCCTTCCGTCTCCGGGTCGGACAGGACGCCTGGCGCCGTGGCCACGGGAACGGCGTCGCGCGTCAGGCCGGAAGAAGGAACGGCCGGAGAAGCGGGCAGCGCGACCCGATAGAGCCCGTCGGACTCCGCCGCCGCAATATCTGGACCCTGGTCGCGGTCGGAAAGAACCGGGCGATCGTGGCGCGCCGACAAGAAGAACAGCGTGCGCCCGTCAGCCGAGAACGCGGGCGCATGGTCGCTCTCGAGCGGAGGTGTCGCGACGACGTCGCGTCCCGAGGCAAGATCGAAGAAATGCAGGATGCGGGCACCGGTCTCGCGCGTGGTGCTGTAAGCGAGAAGGCGACCGTCGGGGGAGAAGCGTGGGTCGCGGATTGCGGCGATCGGGTCCTCGGCGACGCGACGAGCTTGCCCATCCCCTATGGCGACGAGCCAGAGCCCGTGCTCCTCGTCCGGCACGGCGAGTTTTGTGCCATCCGGCGCCCAGACGGGGGTATTGAACGCTGTTCGCGCGGCACGCGTCAGGTGCTGGACGGAGCCGCCGCTGATCGGCACCGTCGCGACTTGCCGCTCGCCCTCCGCGTCGTCCGTGACGAACGCGACCGTGCGTCCATCGGGCGAGACGGCGGGATGATCGTCATCCGTCGACGGCCCGGCATGCAGGTCGAGCGACGACCCGTCGGTCCGGCGCATGAGGAGATGGCCGCGCGCCGCGAACACCGCGGCACTTCCGTCCGGTGCCAGCGCCTCGTCTGGTCCGCCTCCGACGTCGGATACTCGCACGAACGGCGCGGCAGCGAGGGTTCGTTGCTGCGTCCGCTCGGTCAGGCCGAGCGCGACCGGCACCTCGTGCAGGCGTTCCGACGGCAGGTCGAGGCACCAGAGCCGGCCGCCAAGCCCGAAAGTGATCGCGTCGGTTCCAAGCGCGGGCACGTCGATATCAAAGTCGGCGGCATGGGTGACCTGCCGCGCAGATCGGCCGGACGGATCCGTGACCCAGAGGTCGAGGTGCCGGGACGTGCCGCGGTCCGACAGGAAATAGAGGCGGTTTCGCCACCACATAGGCGCCGTGTCGGCGCCTACCCAGCGCATGAGCCGCGTCTGCCGCCCCGATTTCAGGTCATAGACGGAGATGGCGGGCGCCTGGCCGCCGACGTAGCGCTTCCAGCGGTCGCCACCGAAGGTCCGGAAAGTGCGATCGAACGCGATCGCATGGGCATCGCCGGCCTCGCTCAGGAGACCGGACGTCTGCATCGGCAGCCGACGGGCGAGACCGCCCACTGTCGGAACCGCGTAGGCCGCGACGTCGCGCTTCGGAAAGGCCGAGCGTCGCGTGGACAGGAATAGCACGTCGTGCCCATCTGGGGTCCAGCCGGTGACCATGTTGTCGTAGGGGCCGGACGAGGGACCGTGGGTGAGCTGTCGCGGCGCGCCCCCGGATGCCGGGATTAGCCACACGTCCTCAAGGCCGGCGCGGCGCCAGGTGAAGGCGATGGCTGTGCCGTCCGGCGAGAAGCGCGGCAGGAAAACCTGTCCAGGTTCCTGCGTGAGACGCGTTGCGGTGCCGCCGGCACGCGGAACGGTCCAGAGATCACCCTCGGCGACAAAGGCGATTTGGTCGCTGCTTGCATTCGGGAAACGAAGCAGGGTCGTCATATCGCGGGCCTGGGCCGCAAAGCCAACCATAACGATCGCGCCGAGGGCGGATGCAAGGAGCGCTTTAGGCGAGCGAATGCACTGCTGTAATCTCCGACAGACGGTCACTCCTCCTGATCTTTTCTGCATTGGGCAGCACCTCTTCCGAAGCGGCCGAGGTGCCGTGGGCACAACGCAACGTCGGCTACAAACAGTTCGCGACCTATCATCACGGCAGCCCAATCTCAAGCTGAAGTCAGGTATCTCGCCGAGACTTCCGCTAGGTGTTTGGTCCCGGGATGAGGTGACGTGGGTTTAGTTTGAAGATATCGGG
>CAXTJU010000091.1:0-12225 GCA_964244655.1 uncultured Acetobacteraceae bacterium
GTCCAGCGCGGCCAGCAGCGCGGCGCGCTCGGCGGCGGCGCAGGCGGCGGCGCCGGGTGGCAGCAGGGCCAGGCGCTCCGGCGCCGGGTCGGTGCCATAGACGTGCAGGCCGTCGCGGACTTGCAGCTCCTTCACGTCGCAGAGGTAGGCGTCGAGCCGGGCCAGCGCGTCGTCCTCCGGCGCGCCGGGGGCCGCGCCGCACTCGTCCAGCAGCCCGGCGGCGGCGGCGCGGTCCAGGATGCCGGCGCGCAGCAGGGCGGTGCGGCGGCGGTCCATGCCGTCGGCGGCGGCGTACTCGTCGATCATCCGCTCCAGCCCCGCCGCCTCCCCGTCCAGCCCGGCGGGGCGCAGCGGCGGGGTGAGGTGGCCGATGGTGACCGCGCCCAGGCGGCGCTTGGCGGCGGCGGCCTCGCCGGGGTTGTTGACGATGAACGGGTAGATCACCGGCAGCCCGCCGGTCAGCGCGCGCGGCCAGCACCCGGCGGACAGGGCCGCCGCCTTGCCCGGCAGCCATTCCAGCGACCCGTGGGTGCCGAGGTGCACCAGCGCGTGCGTGCCCTGCAACGAGAGATAGAACGCGATGAAGCCGTGCCGCGGCGGGAGGTCGGCGTCGTGGTAGGCGGCCCGGCGGTCGCCGCGGTCGCCCCGGTCCGGCTGCACCAGGGCGGTGACGTGGCCGAGCCGCAGGTGGCGCAGGGTGAACTGGCCGTCCGCCACGGCGGGGTCGTCCGCCGGGTCGCCCCAGGCGGCGAGGGCGGCGGCTTGCAGGGGAAGCGGCAGGGTGGCGAAGCGGCGGCGATACTCGGCGAGCGGCAGGAACGGCGCGGGCGCGGCATGGCACAGCGTCTCGACCAGGCTGGCGGTGCTGGCGGGGCCAACCGCATAGCCGGCTTCTGCCAGCAGCGCCGTGACGGCGGACAGGCTGGCGAACCCGTCCAGCCCCACCGCATGGCCGCGCTGCCCGCCCGCGCCGGGATAGTCGCTGAGCACGATGGCCACCCGGCGCTCCGCGGCCGGGGTGGCGCGCAGCCTGGCCCACCCGGCGGCGCGGTCGGCGGCGAGCGCCACGCCGTCCGGGTCCGGCGCGTGCACGGTGCGGCCGTCCCGCTCGGCCTTGAAGGAGATGGCCGCGGTGAGCAGCCGGCCGTCCAGCTCCGGCAGCACGACCTGCATGGCAAGGTCGGCCGGGGCGAGGCCGCGGGAGGAGGCGAGCCAGGACTCGCGGGCGGTGCCGGCCAGGATGAGCTGGAGGACGGGAGCATCGGGGGAGTCCAGGGGGGAGGTTTCCGGTGCGCCGGCCCGGGAGGAGAACCCGGTCGCGTTCAGCACCACCGCCGGCCGCCAGGCGGCCAGGGTCCGGGCCACGAACGCGGCGGTCTCCGGCGCCTTCAGGCTGGCGGCGTAGATCGCCCCCACCACCAGGCCGCGGGCGCGCAACGCCGCCGCCAGCGCCTCGATGGGCGCAATGTCCTCCGAGAGCAGGTGGGAGCGGTAGAACACCACCGCCGCCAACGGCCGGGCATCGAGGTCGAGCGCGTGCACGCCATGCTGCGGCACGGCCTCCGCCGCGCCCGGCTCGTCCGCCAGCCCGGCCAGGTGCGCCATCAGCGCGAGCGCGCGCCCCATGTTGGCCCGCCCGCCCTGGCGGAAGCAGGCCAGCAGGCGGGCGTGTGCATCCGGCGTCACGGTGGAGTGCGCCAGCAGCGCCGGGTCATCCCGCCCGTCGCCAGGCAGCACCGCCATCGGGATGGCGCGATCGCGGCACAGCGCGGCGACCTCCTCCACGCCGTAGCGCCAGTATTCCACCCCGCCCAGCAGCCGCACCACCACGCAGCGCGCGTGCGCCACGGTCTGCTCCAGGTAGAGGTCCACCGACAGCGGATGGCGCAGCTTGCCCAGCGGCGCCAGGCGCAGCGACGGCCCCGGCCGGCGCGCGGCGGCCAAGGCTGCCAGGTCGGCGTCGGAGAATGACAGCACCACCAGGTCAGCCGGCCCGTGCGCCAAGTCCACCGCGGGCGCGGCCTCGTCCAGGGAGTGCTGCTCGCGGACCAGCAGGTGCATCAGGCGAGCGCTGCGGCAATCGCGGCCTGGTCCATGCCGGCCTGGCCGATCACCACCAGCCGCCCGGCGCGCGCCTCGCCCGGGGCCCAGTCGCGGTCGTAATGCTGGCGGAAGCGGGCGCCGACGCCCTGCACCGCCAGCCGCATCGGCCGCCCCGCCACGGGGACGAAACCCTTGATCCGCAGCACGTCATGCTGCGCGGCCACCGCGGCCAGGCGGCGCAGCAGCGCGTCCGGCTCGGCCGTCTCGCCCACCGGCACCACGAAGCTGGCGAAGTCGTCGTGCTCGTGCGCGCCATCCTCCGCGTCGTGGCAGGACGGGCGGGCGTCCAGGTCGTCCTCCGCCGCGGCGCCCAGCCCCAGCAGCACCGCCAGATCCACCCGGCCCTCCGTCGCCACCACCAGCGCGGCCGGGCGGGGCAGGCTGGCGGCGACGGCGGCGCGCAGGGCGGCCAGGCCTGCCGCGTCCAGCAGGTCGGCCTTGTTCAGCACCACCAGGTCGGCCGCGGCCACCTGGTCGCCGTACACCTCGGCCAGCGGGTTGTCGTGGTCCAGGCTCTCGTCCGCCGCCCGCTGCGCCGCCACCGCCGCCGGGTCGTCGGCGAAGCGTCCGGCCGCCACGGCCGGCCCGTCCACCACGGCGACCACGCCATCCACCGTCACCCGCGCCCGGATGCCGGGCCAGCCGAACGCCTTGAGCAGCGGCTTGGGCAACGCAAGGCCGGAGGTCTCGACCAGGATGTGCTCCGGCGGCTGCGCCCGGTCCAGCAGCGCCTGCATCGCCGGGATGAACTCGTCCGCCACCGTGCAGCACAGGCAGCCATTGGCCAGCTCCACGATGTCCACCTCCTCGCAGCCGGGGATGCCGCAGGAGCGCAGCGCGTCGCCGTCGATGCCGAGCGCGCCGAACTCGTTGACCAGCACCGCGATGCGCCGCCCGCCCGCGTTCGCCAGCACGTGGCGCACCAGCGTCGTCTTGCCCGCCCCCAGGAAGCCGGTGATGACCGTGCAGGGGATTTTCATGCCGGCAGCCGCCCCATCACCATCCGCGCCAGGGACGCCGCCCGCTTGGACGGCAGCACCGTGCCCGTCGGGTGGGCGGCGTAGCTCCGGGCATAGGCCAGCACGTCGCCCGCCAGCTCCGGCTGCAGCCGGCCCAGCAGGTAGCTCCACTTGCCGGGCATGGCGATGGCGGCGGCGCAGCCGTCGCCGCACACGGATAGGCACTGCACCTCCCGCAGCTCCACCGCGCCGGCGTCCGGATGGGCGGCGAGGGCCGCGTGCATCGCGCGACCGAGCGGCACGTCGCCCTCGGCCAGGGCGCGGCCGGCGCGGCAGGTGGTGCAGACGTGCAGGACAGGACTCATGGATGGCGGCTCCGCGGCAGGCACGGATGCCCACTGCCCCCGAGGCATTGCCCCGGCGGTCGGCCTCGCATGGCCGCCGACCCCGGTGCACCCCGCCCGGCGTCGCAGTGGCAGCGCCGGGGCGAGCATGCGCCGGCAATGGCAGGTCTCCTGGCTCGCGGATCAGGCGCTGCCCCGGCGGCCTTCCCAGACCTTGCGGTCCAGTGGCGTATGCCGAGTCAGCTCTCCGCTCACAGTTGCGGGGGCAGCCGCGGCGTCGAACCGCGTTCCCTTTTAACCCTCCGGGTGGAGGGACCATCGCCTTTTGTGTATGAGCCGCGGCGTGCCCGGTCAAATCACCTTCGTGCTCGGCGGCGCGCGCTCCGGCAAAAGCCGCCACGCCGAGGCGCTGGTGCAGGCGCACCCGCCGCCCTGGCGCTACGTCGCCACCGCCCAGGCGTTCGACTCCGAGATGGCGGAGCGCATCGCCGCCCACCGCGCCCGCCGCCCCGCCGGCTGGGAGACGGCGCCAGCGCCGCTGGACCTAGCCGCGGCGCTGGCCTGCGACGCCCCGGTGCTGGTCGATTGCCTGACGCTGTGGCTGAGCAACCTGCTGCTGGCGGAGCGCGAGCCGGACTGGCCCGCCCTGCTCGGCGCCCTGGACGCCCGCGCGCAGCCCACGGTGCTGGTGTCCAACGAGGTCGGCTTGGGCATCGTGCCGGACAACGCCCTGGCCCGCCGCTTCCGCGACATGGCGGGAATATTGCACGCCCAGGTGGCGGCGCGGGCGGACCGGGTGCTGCTGATGGTGGCCGGCCTGCCCCTGGTGGTGAAATGACCGACGCGGACCGCCACCGCGACAAGATGGCCCGGCGCAAGGCCGTGCAGGACGCCGAGGTGGCCGGCAAGACGGTGACGGAGCGCGGCCTGCTGATGGTCCACACCGGCCCCGGCAAGGGCAAGAGCACGGCGGCGTTCGGCCTCGCGCTGCGGATGCTGGGCCGCGGCCGCCCGGTCGGCGTGGTGCAGTTCATCAAGGGCGCCTGGAGCACGGGCGAGCGCACGGCGTTCGAGCGGTTCGGCGACCAGGTGGAGTGGCACACCATGGGCGAGGGCTTCACCTGGGACACCCAGGACCGCGCCCGCGACGTGGCCGCGGCCGAGCGCGCCTGGGCGCAGGCGCTGGCGATGATGGCGCGCCCCGGCCTCGGCCTGCTGGTGCTGGACGAGCTGAACATCGCGCTGCGGTATGATTACCTGGCGGAGGCTGCGGTGCTGGCCGGCCTGGCCGCCCGCCCGCCCGGGCTGCACGTGGTGGCGACGGGCCGCAACGCCCGCCCTGCCCTGCTGGCGGCGGCGGATTTGGTGACGGAGATGGGGGCGGTGAAGCATCACTTCGCGGCGGGGGTGAAGGCGCAGGAGGGGATCGAGTTCTGATGCGCCGTCAAGGCCGCACTGTAAGGCGGCGGTTGACAGATTGACGCTTTGAGCCTTACGATCTGGCTGTAATCGCCAGCATTCGCAAAGGCCCTCAAGCAGTTCTGGACCAGAGGCGATGCGAGCGGCGTCAAGCCGGAATGGCGGACCAAGGTTGGCATCGTGCTGGACGCACTGAATGCGAACAGCGTGCCGAATGCTCTCGACCTGCCCGGCTTCGGTTTTCACCCGCTGACCGGCGACCGCGCTGGAGACTACGCCGTGACGGTCTCGCGCAACTGGCGTGTCACGTTCGGCTGGTCCGGCGAGGATGCTGTGAACGTCGATTTGGAGGACTACCATGGACGATAAGGTGACCCGCCACCCATCGATCGTGCCCACGCATCCAGGTGAGATTCTCGAAACCATCATTATCCCGGCCACTGGCAAGAGCAAGGCGGAGATCGCGCGCCTGCTCGGCATCTCGCGCCAGACGCTCTACGACATCCTGGGCCAGAAGCAGGCGGTCACGCCTGCCATCGCGGTCAAGCTGGGCAAGCTGTTCGGCAACGGGGCCACGCTGTGGCTGCGGATGCAGGCGGCCCACGACCTATGGCACGCCGAGCGAGAGGTGGACGTGTCCGGCATCGAGACGCTGGTGGCGGTATAGTGGCCGACGGAAAGGAGCTACCTTTTGTGAAAACATCCTGCCCTGATGGCGACGAATTTGGTGATAGAGATGCCTGCGGCCAAGCACTAGCTTCGCCGCAGGCAGGCACGAAATTCCAATGCGTTATAAGTCCATTCGCGAACATCTACGTCCATATGTCATCAAGGCTCGACGGCAGACGACAATAAACCACGCGTTTGCGGCCGCTATCGCTCCGAATGACGAGTATGACGAGTATGACGAGGACCGAGTACGGGCAGCTATAATTGCACTGGGACAGGACCCGGAGAATGACTTGAAGTGCGTGTACTGCCCGAAACCAGCTGAAACGTGGGATCACGTTTATTCAACAGTTGTGCAACGAAAGTTTAGCGGACATGGTCACCGCTTAGGCAATCTTGCTCCCTGTTGCAAAGCTTGTAACTCCAGCAAGGGAAATAAGAAATGGGATCGATACTTAACTGAGAAGTCCTCGGCTGATACAGGAAATCGAGAACGAGAAAACTTGATTGCAGGCTTTCTTGCAGAGTTCCAAGTGATCGACGAAGTACCAAACTCATCGTCGCCAAGATATGCCGAGCTAGAAAAGATTCGAGATCAGATAATTGAACTTTGCGATAGAGCAGATCAAATTGCAGCCGACATAAGAGCTGAGCGACGTGCCACTAAAGCAAGCAAAGCAGGTTAACCATGCCTCCGCCCTCATGCTCCAAGGCACCGGCTCCAGCGTAGGCAAGTCCTTGCTCGTTGCCGCCCTCGCCCGCGCCCTGCACAGGCGTGGCCTGCGCGTGCGCCCGTTCAAGCCGCAGAACATGTCCAACAACGCCGCCGTCACCCCGGACGGCGGCGAAATAGGACGCGCCCAAGCCCTGCAAGCCCGTGCCGCCGGCGTGCTACCCTGCGTGCACATGAACCCGGTGCTGCTCAAGCCGCAAAGCGAGACCGGCAGCCAAATCGTCGTGCAGGGCCGCGTCATCGGCCAGGCGCGCGCCCGCGAGTACCAGGCGATGAAGCCCAGCCTCATGCCCCACGTGCTCGACAGCTTCGCCCGCATGCAGGCGGAGGCGGACATCGTGCTGGTCGAAGGCGCCGGCAGCGCGTCCGAGGTCAACCTGCGCGCGAGCGACATCGCCAACATGGGCTTCGCCCGCGCCGCCAACGTGCCCGTCGTCGTGGTGGGGGACATCGACCGCGGCGGCGTCATCGCCAGCCTCGTCGGCACCCACGCGGTGCTGGACCCGGCGGACCGCGCCATGGTGCAGGGCTTCATCGTCAACCGCATGCGCGGCGACCCGGCGCTGTTCGCCGCCGGCATGGACACCATCGCCACCCGCACCGGCTGGGCCGCCTTGGGCCTGGTGCCGTTCTTCGCCGACGCCCACCGCCTGCCGGCCGAGGACGCGGCGGACCTCGCCTTCGCCCGCAAGCCCGGCGCGCCGCTGCGGATCGCGGTGCCCGTGCTGCCCTGGATCAGCAACTTCGACGACCTCGACCCGCTGGCCGCCGAACCCGGCGTGGACCTGCACCTGGTCCGCCGCGGCACGGCGCTGCCGGCGTGCGACCTGGTGATCCTGCCCGGCTCCAAGGCCACCATCGCCGACCTGGCCGCCCTGCGCGCCGAAGGCTGGGACATCGACCTGCGCGCCCACCACCGCCGCGGCGGGCGCATCCTGGGGCTGTGCGGCGGCTACCAGATGCTGGGCCGCAGCATCGCCGACCCGGACGGCGTCGAAGGGCCGCCGGGCAACGTGCCGGGCCTGGGCCTGCTGCCGGTGGATACCGTGCTGGGCGGCAACAAGCGGCTGCTGGCGGTGGGCGGCGACTTGGGCGGCGTCCCGTTCGCCGGGTTCGAGATGCATGTCGGGCGCACGGCGGGCGACGCGCCGCCGCTGCTGCGCCGGACGGACGGCAGCCCGGACGGCGCGGTGTCGGCAGACGGGCTGGTGGCCGGGTGCTACGTGCACGGGCTGTTCTCGCACGACGCGCAACGCGCCGCCTGGCTGCACCGCCTGGGGGCTGACCCGGCACCGCGGCAGCACGAGGCGGAGGTGGAGGCGGTGCTCGACCGGCTGGCCGCACACGTGGAGGCGCACATGGACGTGGCGGCGCTGCTGGCGTTGGCACGGTGACCGCGGCGGTGATAGCGTGACGGCATGAATGAGATGTCGCGCCCAGCCCTTGGCCGCATGAGCCTCGACGAGTTCCTGGTGTGGGACGCGCCCGGGCCGCATCGTTGGCAACTGATGGAGGGCGAAGCTGTCGAGATGGCCCCCACGAACCTGCGGCACGGCCTGGTTCTGGCCGAGTTGATCCGCCTTCTTGGCAACCACCTCCTCGCATCGGGCAGCCGATGCCATGTCATCGATGCGCCCGGGGTCGTGCCGTCCATCCGGCCGGACATGAACTTCCGCATCCCGGACCTCGGCGTAGCGGCGTTGCCTTCGGCACCCGAACAAATGGTGAGGGACCCAGTTCTCCTGGCGGAGATACTCTCGCCCTCGAATGAGGCCGAAACTCGGGCCAACATATCGGCCTACACCACCATCCCGAGCCTGCAAGAGATCCTGCTCGTGCGCTCCTCTCGCATCGAGGCCGAGTTGCTGCGGCGCGACGCGGACGGCAACTGGCCGGCCGATGCGGAGAGGCTGGGCAAGGACAGCACCCTGACGTTGGACAGCATCGGCTTTACCACGCCCTTTGCCGCGCTTTACCGCACCGCCGGGTTGGGCTGACCGCCCCTGGCCCGTTCGCCCGAACCTTCCTAGCCTCCTGCCAACGACGCCCGCAGCCGACGTGAAGGTCACGAAACTGGCTGTTCCCTCCGACCCGGCGGGGTCGGCGCAGACCCCGCCGGTGCTGCGGGCGCCCACCCTGCTGATCCATGCCGGGTGGGGCGGCCGGCCTGCCAGGCGGCGGGCTGGATGCCCTAAACTGCCCCCATGCTCCCCATACCGTGCGTAGACCCCGACGCGCCGGTCATGGTCGCCAGCTCGCGGGCGCGGTGCGCGTCCATGTTGAGCCGCACCTCGCCGTCCTCCACCGCGGCGACGGCGCTGACCGGCAGGTAGTGGTGGTGCAGGGCGCGGCCGCCGGGATCGTCCTGCTTGGTCAGCTTGATGCGGTCCTCGTCCAGCTTGTCCACCGTGCCGACGTGCCCGCCATCACTGCCGACGACCGCCATGTGTTCCTTGATCTGCGACGCCAGGGCGCTGCCACTCATGCTGTGTCTCCCATGCTGCCGCCGGGTCTCGGCGACCGTTGGGCAACGGCTGAGGCGGCGGCCGGATCGCCCGCGCACGAAAGCGTCATGCGCTCACTCCGCCGGCAGGTCGATCCAGGACAGGTGGCCGCCCTTGCCCGCGCCGGTGTCCAGGAACACCGCCCGGCCGCCCTCGCTGCCGGACCGGATGTACGGGCGGCCATCCGTGCTGCGGCGGTCGTGGCCGCAATACACCGTCACCCCGTCCGGAATGCGGTCCACCCAGCGCAGCACCCGCTCCGGGTAGCCGTCCGGCTGGGTGCGCCCCGTGGTTTGGCCGAACAGCGCGCGGGACAGCGCCGTGTCCACCCGGCCCAGGCCAGGGGGCGGCGTGTGGTCCAGCATCGCCGTGTGGAAGCCGCCGTGCACGAACACCCGGCGGCCGTTCACGATCCAGGCCGGCGCCCGCTCGATCGCGTCCAGCGCCCGCTCCCGCAGCCGCGGCGCCAGCGAGGCCAGCGTCACCTCCAGCGGGCCGTCGATCCGCACCGGCTGGCCGCCCAGGGCGCGCCCCAGCTTGCGGTCGTGGTTGCCGAGCAGGAACACGCCGCGCCCCTCGTCCACCAGGCGCAGCGCCATCTCCAGCGCGCCGGCGCTGTCCGGGCCGCTGTCGGTGAGGTCGCCCAGCTGCACCACGAAGCGGTCCGTCTCGGCGGCAAAGGCGAAGGCGCGGGAGTCCCCGTGCACGTCCCCCACCACCCGCAGCGGCTGGCCCGGCGGGATGATCATGCAGCTTGCCGGCCAAGGGGAACAATCATGCGGCTTGCCGCTCAAGGAGAGTAATCATGCGGCTTGCCGCATGGCCTTGAATGCCGCCAGCGCCCGCTCGCGGCCCTCGTCCAGCGCCACGAGCGGCTTCGGGTAGCTCTGGCCCAGCGCCACGCCCGCCTTGGCCAGCACCTCGGGCGGCGCGGTCCAAGGCGCATGCAGCCAGCGGTCCGGCAGCGCGGCCAGCTCCGGCACCCAGCGGCGCACGTAGGCCCCGCTCGCGTCGAACTTCTCGCCCTGCGTCACCGGGTTGAACACGCGGAAGAACGGCGAGGCGTCGATGCCGGAGCCGGCCACCCACTGCCAGGAGGCGGCGTTCACCGCCAGGTCGCCATCGACCAGCGTGTCCCAGAACCAGCGCTCGCCCTCCACCCAGGAGATCAGCAGGTGCTTCACCAAGAACGACCCGGCGATCATCCGCACCCGGTTGTGCATCCAGCCGCACTGCCAGAGCTGCCGCATCCCGGCGTCCACGATCGGCACGCCGGTCTGGCCGCGCTGCCAGGCGCGCAGGCCCGCCGGGTCGTCCCGCCAGGCGATGCGGCCGAACTCGGGGCGCAACGGCGCGTCCGGCACGTGCGGGTGGTGCCACAGCACGTTGGCGCTGAACTCGTGCCACAGCAGCTCGGACTGGAACACGTCCAGCTTGCCGCCGACCCCCTCCGCCGCGTGCCACACCTGCGCCGGGGACAGCTCGCCCCAGTGCATGTGCGGCGACAGCATGGAGGTGAGGTCCTCGCCCGGCGTGTTGCGCCCCTCGGCGTAGCCGGCGAGCTTGGCCGCCATGAACCGCTCCATGCGGCCATGCGCGCCCGCCTCGCCGGGCTGCCAGAGGGCGCGGAAGCCGCCGGCCCAATCCGGATGCGTCGGCAACAGCCGCCAGTCGTCCAGCTTGTCCGACGGGGCGTCGGCCCCGGTCAGCCGCTCCGGCGCCGGCTCCGGCGTCGGCGGCGCGCCCTTGGCGCGGCAGGCGTTGGCGAACGGGGTGTAGACGCCGTAGGCGCCGCCGGTCTTAGTGCGGATGGAGCCGAGGTCGTACAGCGTGGCGGCCCGGTGCAGCTGCAATGCGACGCCCTGCGGCAGCGCCGCCGCCACCGCCGCCTCCTGCCGCCGCGCCCACGGCTCCGCCATGCTGCCCGCGTGCACCACGGCCGCGCCCACCTCCGCAGCAAGTGCGGGGATGACGTGGGCCGCCTCGCCCCGGCGCAGCACCAGCCCGGCGCCGAGCCGCTGCAAATCCCGGCCGAGCGAGGCCAGGCTGCCGTGCAGCCACCAGCGATGCGCGCCGCCCATACCCCAGTCCTCGGCCGCCGCCTCGTCCAGCACATAGACTGGCAGCACGGGGCCGGCCGCGGCGGCAGCCCGCAGCGCCGGGTTGTCGGCCAGGCGAAGGTCCTGGCGGAACCACACGATCGATACATGCGCGTGGTGCGGGTCAGCTTTGCGATTCGGTCGGCTCATCTGTCGCAATGTGTGGTGCCGCAGCCACGGCGGCAATGTTGCAGCCGCTAGCAGCCGGCCGGTATCGCCATGGCTTGACCAAGCGTGAACGCGAACAGCCGGTCCCGCCCGAGCAGGAACGCCCGCGCGCCTTGGGGGAACAGCCTGGCGATGGCCGGATGGCGCACGTCCAGCCCCCCGGTGAACGCGCCGAACGCCGGCAGCATCAGCCGCTGCGGCGAGGCCACGAAGCACGGCCGGGTGACGGTCTGCGCCCGGGTGGCGATGCTGGCCTTGGGGTGGTGGTGGCCGCACACCTCGGGCCCGGTCCCGCCGGCCTCGTGGCGGAACACGATGCCGTCGGCCTCCCACCACTCGGCGGCGTCGCCGGGCATGTCCTCGGGCGGCGCCGGGTCGTGGTTGCCGAGCAGCCAGACGAACTCCTGCGCGGCGGCCATGGCGTGCAGCCGCGCCGCGTCCGCCGGCATCATGCGCCGCGGCCCGCCGGTGTCGTGGAAGCTGTCGCCCAGCGCCAGCACCGTGCGCGGCGCATACCGCCGCAGCAGCAGCGCCAGCCGGTCCAGCGTGGCCCCCGTGTCCCACGGCGGCACCAGGTGGCCGCGGGCGGCGGCGGCGGAGCCTTTCTCCAGGTGCAGGTCCGCCACGGCGAGCAGGCGGCGCTCCGGCCACCACAGCGCGCCCGCCGGGTCGAGCAGCAGGCGGTGGCCGGCAAGGTGGACGGGGGCGGCGGTGGTCATGGCATTCCTCCACCGTCATGCCCGGGCTTGACCCGGGTATCCACGCGGTGGGGCCGCAAAGGACGCTTCGCCGGCAGAACGCGATTTTGTCGCAACGGCGTGGATGGCCGGATCAAGTCCGGCCATGACGGTTCTTCTTGCGGCGCTTCGCGCGCCCGGTCCCGCCGCACCATCTTCGTCAGGTTCGCCCGGTGCACCGGATGCACCCGCATCGGCTCCTGCGAGGTTTCCGCCTCGCCCGACGCCTCGGCCACCAGCGCCTCCGTCTCGGCCAGCAGCGCATCCTCGTCGTCCGAGGTGCGGACGAACTCGCGGCCGATGTCCAGCATGACCGGCACCGCCAGCGGCGAGACGCGGTCCAGCCGCACCGTGCGCACCTTGCCCGCCACCCGCGCCAGCATCTCGGCGATGCGCCCCACGTCAGTCAGGCCGTGCGCCGCGTCCGCGCGGGTGGCGCGCAGCAGGATGTGGTCCGGCTGGTGGCGGCGCAGCACGTCGTAGATCAGGT
>CAXTJU010000092.1:0-12143 GCA_964244655.1 uncultured Acetobacteraceae bacterium
GAAGGCGGCGATGGTGTCCTCCACGAAGCCGCTCTCGTTCAGCGTGTCGGTGTGGATCATCACCGGTACGTCGAACCGGTCCGCGACCGACAGGCAGCAATCGATGGCGGCGGGCGTGGTGCCCCAGTCCTCGTGCAGCTTGAGGCAGGACGCGCCCGCCCGCAGCATCTCCTCCAGCGCCGCCGGGCGGGAGGCGTTGCCCTTGCCGGCAAAGGCGAGGTTCACCGGCAGCCCCTCCGCCGCCTGCAACATGCGGGCGAGGTGCCACGGACCCGGCGTGCACGTGGTGGCGGCGGTGCCGCTGGCCGGCCCGGTGCCGCCGCCGATCATGGTGGTGACGCCGGAGGCCAGCGCGTCCTCCACCTGCTGCGGGCAGATGAAGTGGATGTGGGAGTCCACCCCGCCCGCGGTGAGGATCTTGCCTTCGCCGGCGATGATCTCCGTGCCAGGGCCGATGATGATGGTGACACCCGGCTGCACGTCCGGGTTGCCGGCCTTGCCGACGGCGGCGATGCGGCCGTTCACCAGCGACACGTCCGCCTTGACGATGCCCCAGTGGTCCAGGATCAGCGCGTTGGTGATGACGGTGTCCGCCGCCCCTTCCGCCTGGCTGCGCTGGGATTGACCCATGCCGTCGCGGATCACCTTGCCGCCGCCGAACTTCACCTCCTCGCCGTAGGTCGTCATGTCCCGCTCGACCTCGATGAACAAGTCGCTGTCGGCCAGGCGCACGCGGTCTCCCGTGGTGGGGCCATACATGTCGGCGTAGGCGCGCCGGGTGATCACAGCTTGCCCATCACGTTGCCGCGGAAGCCGCAGACCTCGCGCGCGCCGCGGAACGGCACCAGCGTCACCTCCCGCGCCTGGCCCGGCTCGAACCGCACGGCTGACCCGGCGGCGATGTCCAGCCGCTGGCCGCGGGCCAGGACGCGGTCGAACTGCAGCGCCGGGTTCGCCTCGGCGAAGTGGTAGTGGCTGCCGACCTGGATCGGGCGGTCCCCGGTGTTGGCCACGGCCAGCGTGGTGCGGGGCTGGCCGGCGTTGATGTCGATGTCGCCGTCCAGGGTGACGACCTCGCCCGGGATCACCGGCCCACCTTCAACGGATCGGCTCGTGCACGGTGACGAGCTTGGTGCCGTCGGGGAAGGTCGCCTCCACCTGCACGTCGGCGATCATCTCGGCGATGCCCTCCATCACCTGGTCCCGCGTCAGCACGTGGGCGCCGTGCTGCATCAGGTCGGCGACGGAGCGGCCGTCGCGGGCGCCCTCCACCACGAAGTCGCTGATCAGCGCCACGGCTTCCGGGTGGTTCAGCCTGACGCCGCGGGCCAGGCGGCGGCGCGCAACCTCGGCCGCCATGGCGACCAGCAGCTTGTCCTTCTCGCGCGGTGTCAGGTTCATTCAGCAGCTCCATACCCGGGGCAGCGGCCGGCCGCCGCGCACCGCCGCCAAGGCTGCCACAACCGCCGCCCGCGCGCACGCCCCATCGCGCGCCACCAGCCGGGCGACCAGCAGGCCGTCCAGGGCCGACGCCCCCGCGTCCCAGGGCGCCAGAGCGGCGCGCAGCGTGTCGAGCCAGCTTGGCGCGTCGGGGGCTGCCAGCAGCAGGGTGACCACCGCCCGCCCCCCGGCCGCCGAGGCCGGGCGGTCCAGCACCGCCTGCACCGGGCCTTCGAGCCGGATGGCGTCGTGCCACAGCAGGTGGCCGCCGCGGTGCAGCCGCACCGTGTCGCGCAGCCGGGCGGCGCGGACCGTCTCGCCCATCAGGGTGCGGCCGAATACCAGCGTCTCGACGCCGAGGAACCAGGCGTCCGGGGCGAGCGCCACGTCCAGCTGGCGGTCCAGGGCGCAGCCGTCGAACAGGATGGCCTCCTGCGGCAGCCATTCCAGCGCGGCGCCGGCCGCCACGTGCAGCGCCGTGCGGAGCCGGGCCGGAGGGTGGCCGTCCTGCGCCCGGTAGAACCGTTCGGCCGCCTGACTCGCCACGGTCAGCCGGCAGCCCGGCCCGGCCTCGATCCGTGTCTCCAGCTGGTCGCCTTGCGCCACGCCGCCAGAGCTGTTGAGCGTGACCAGGGTGGTCCATGCGCCGTTCTCGGGGCGGGGCAGCCGCGCCTTGAGGCAGCCGGACTGGCGGAGGTCCCGCAGCACGGTGGAGCTGTCCCGCTGCTTGACGGCGACGCCGAGTTCACCGCGAGCGCGTTGCAGGACAGGCCCGCTCATGGCGGCAAACCATCCAAGCAAATCGCAAGGCTGCAGTTTTGAGACGGCGGCCGTTGCAAAAGGCGCACTGCCCGCAACGCTGCCTGACCGATCAAACGAAACGAAGGCGGAGACAATTGGCGTCGCTTGCGGGATTTGCAATTGCGGTTTCGGCTTCGTGCCTTGCTGCTGATTTGCAATGTTCGCAAGGGCATGAATGAGACCTTGGATAACACTTTGATCCCTTGCGCAGCTGGTCGAATTCGGAGGAAGATAAAGGCATGAACTGCCTGTTATCATTTGCGCAACGGCTTTCGGCGGCGCCGGTGCCCGTTTGCCGGCAAGGCCGCGGCTGATGTCGGGACAGACCACGCCGGCCGGCTCCGGCGGCTCGTCGATCCGCCAGCTGTTCCTGCCGGGTGCGGACGCGATCCTGCGGCTGGCGGCGCTCGGCCTGGTGGGAACGATCCTGGCTGCCAGCATCGGGCTGTACGCCTGGTCGCACAGCGACTACATCGGCGGCGTTGGCATCGCGCCGGAGCAGCCGGTGCCGTTCAGCCACAAGCACCATTCGGGCGAGCTGGGCATCGACTGCCGCAACTGCCACCAGCAGGTCGAGTACCTGGCGTCGGCCGGCCTGCCGCCGACCCATACCTGCATGACCTGCCATTCGCAGATATGGACCAGCTCGCCGATGCTGGAGCCGGTGCGGGCCAGCCTGGCGAACGACCAACCGCTGGAATGGGCGCGGGTGAACAAGCTGCCGAGCTACGTGTACTACAACCACTCGATCCACATCACCAAGGGCATCGGCTGCTCCAGCTGCCACGGCGCCATGGACACCATGCAGCTGACCTACCGCGCCAACTCGTTCCGGATGGAGTTCTGCCTGAACTGCCATCGCAACCCGGAGAACTACATCCGGACCTCCGACCAGATTTGGAACATGGAATGGACGCCGCCGGCCAACCAGAAGCAACTCGGCGAGCAATTGGTCAAGGAGAACCACATCCTGGGGCCGAACGCGCTGTCCGACTGCTCGATCTGCCACCGGTGAGCCGATGACCCGCCTGATCCCGCCTCACCGCGGCCCGCGCAACCTGGCGCAGTGGCGCAGCCTCGACCAGCTGGCGGATACGCCGGCGTTCCGGCAGTTCATGGAGGCCGAGTTTCCCGCCGTGACGGACCTGTCGTCAGGGCCCGAGCGGCGCAGCTTCCTCAAGCTGATGGCGGCCTCGCTGGCGCTGGCCGGGCTTGCGGGCTGTGACGATCCGCCGGACGGGCGCGACCACGAGGTGCCGTTCGTCATCAAGCCGGAACGCGCCGAGCCGGGCCAGACGATGCACTACGCGTCGCTGGCGATGACGGACGGACTGGCCAACGGCATCCTGGTGACGGTGCGGGACGGCCGCCCGCTCAAGATTGAGGGCAACGGCGACCATCCGTGGACCCGGGGCGGCACGGACGTGTTCGGCCAGGCTTCCGTGCTGGACCTGTACGATCCGCAGCGGCTGCAAACGCCCCGCCATGCCGGCGAGGCCAGCAACTGGCAGGGCCTGCGGGTGGCCACGTTCAACCATTTCGCGGCCTTGCGCAGCACGGGCGGCCACCGGCTGCGGCTGCTCACCGGCCCTGTCACCTCCCCGTCCCTGTTGGCGCAGATTGCCGAATGGCAACAGAGATTCCCCGCCATGCACTGGCACAGCCATACGCCGGTGGACCGCGCCGCCAGCTATGACGCCACCCGGCGCGCCTTCGGCCAGCCGCTGGAGACGCGACTCCGCTTCGATCAGGCCAAGGTGCTGGTCTCGCTGGACGGCGACTTCCTCGACCCCGGCCCGGCGCAGGTCGGCACCTCGCTCGACTGGGTGCAGGCGCGGCAAGCCTCGGCCAAGGCTGGATCGCTGCTCGCGATGCACCATGCCGGGTCGGTACCCAACCTCACCTCGTCCAAGGCCGACTTCACCCTGGCAGCGACCCCGGCGGAGGTGGCGGCCCTGGCGCAGGGCTTGCTGGCCGATGCGGCGAACCCGGCGGCTCCTGCCGCTGCGGCGGCCGATGCGCCGCCGCTGGAGCGGTGGCGCGCCCGTGCGGCGGCCGCCCTGCATGCCAACCGCGGCGCGAGCCTGGTGCTCGTCGGCGGCACGGCGCCGGTTGCGGTGCAGGAGGCGGTGCACCGTCTGAATGCGGCGCTCGGCAACACGGGGCGCAGCGTGTTCTACACCGCCCCCGTGGTGCAGCCCGGGGAGTCGCTGGCCGAGCTGGTGGCGGCAATGAAGGCCGGCGAGGTCGAGACGCTGGTGATGCTCGACACCAACCCGGCCTACGACGCGCCGGGCGAGCTGGGCTTTGGCGAGGCGCTGCAAAAGGTGCCGCTCAAGATCCATGCCGGGTTGTTCGAGGACGAGACGGGGCTGCGATCTGATTGGCAGCTGCCGCTCGCGCACCCGTTGGAGAGCTGGGGCGACGCGCGTTCGGTCGATGGCACGGTCGGGCTGGTGCAGCCGATGATCGAGACGCTGTTTGACGGCAGGACGGCCGCCGAAATCCTGTCGGTGCTGGCGGATGCGGAGCCGCAGAACGCCGAGCAGCTTACCAAAGGCTACTGGCGCAGCACGCAGCCTGACGACGACGTGTTCGCCGATCAATGGCGCAAGGCGTTGCTGAACGGCTTCATCGCGGGGTCGGCTTTCCCGCCGCAGGACGTGAAGCTGCTGCCGCGGGCGCAGGCCGCCTCGGCCGGGGCGACGCCGGATGGGCTGACGGTGGTGTTCCGCCCCGACGCCACGGTGTGGGACGGCAAGCAGTCCAACAACGGCTGGCTGCAGGAGCTGCCCAAGCCGTTGACCAAGCTGGTATGGGAGAACGCGCTGTACGTCAGCCCGGCGCTGGCTGCGCGCGAGAAGCTGCTCACCGGGGACATCGTGACGCTGGCCGTGTCGGGGCGGGAGATCGAGGGGCCGGCCTGGGTGCTGCCGGGCATGGCGGATGGCGTGGTGAGCGCCACCTTGGGCTACGGCCGCACCGTGCCGGAGATGGTTTCGACCGGCTGGGGCTACGACGCCTACGCGTTGCGGGCTGCGGGCGATGCCTGGCAGGTGCAAGGCGTCAGCCTGCACAAGACGGAGCGCCGGGCTTCGTTCGCGACGACGCAGGACCACAGCACGATGGAGGGCCACGACTTCGTGCGGGTGCAGCACGAAGGCGACCCGCCGGCCGGCGAGACCGAGAGCTGGACGCAGCCGACCATCTACGGCTCGCCCAAGCATGGTGGGGACGGCATTGCCTGGGGCATGGTGATCGACCTGGATGCCTGCATCGGCTGCAATGCTTGCGTCATCGCTTGCCAGTCGGAGAACAACATCGCCGTGGTGGGCAAGGAGCAGGTGGCGCTCGGCCGCGAGATGCACTGGCTGCGGGTGGACCGCTACTACGAGGGGCCGGTGGAAGCGCCCAAGACGCATTTCCAGCCGGTGCCGTGCATGCACTGCGAGGACGCGCCCTGCGAGGTGGGCTGTCCGGTGGAGGCGACGCTGCACGACAGCGAGGGCCTGAACCTGATGGTGTACAACCGCTGCATCGGCACCCGCGCCTGCTCCGGCTACTGCCCTTACAAGGTGCGGCACTTTAACTGGCTGGACTACACCAGTGGCGCCGCCCCGAGCTTGCAGCTGCAGCGCAACCCGCAGGTCAGCGTGCGCTCCCGCGGCGTGATGGAGAAGTGCAATTACTGCGTCCAGCGCATCGAGAGCGCGCGGATCAGCACCGGCCGGTTGAATCAGCCGATCCTGGACGGCCAGGTGCAGACGGCGTGCCAGACCGCCTGCCCCACCCGCGCCATCACCTTCGGGGACCTTGCTGGCGAAGGCACGGCGGTCGCGGCCGCCCGGGCCGACGAGCGCAACTACGCGCTGCTGGGCGAGCTGAACGTGCGGCCTCGCACCACCTACCTGGCCGAGCGCGCGCCGCGCCGCACGGCCGAGACCGGAGAGGGATGACATGAGCGTCACCATGCGAGGCCCTGGGCAGCGCCCGCGCGACCCGCTGATCGCCCCCGGCGAGAACTGGACCTCGGTCGGCCACGAGGTCACTGACGTGGCGTTCGGCCACGAGGGCGGAATGCGCTGGTGGTATGCGTTCGCGGTTTCGCTGGGGCTGGTGGGGATGTTGGCGGCCAGCGTGTTCTGGGTGCTCTACGAGGGCACCGGTGTCTGGGGCAACAACATCCCCGTCACCTGGGCGCTGGACATCGTGGGCTACGACTGGTGGATCGGCGTCGCATGCGGCGGGCTGATGACCTCGGCGCTGCTGCTGCTGCTGGGGGTGGAGTGGCGCGGCGCGGTCAACCGCATCACCGAGGCGATGGCGGTGATCGCGGCCGCGGCGGCGGGGCTGTATCCCATTATCCACCTGGGCCGGTCGTGGTTTTTCTATTGGAACCTGCCCTACCCCAACACCTTCCTGCTGTATCCGCAGTTCCGCAGCCCGCTCTACTGGGACGCGATCGACATCGTCAGCTTCCTCGGCATCGCGCTCGCCTTCTGGTACGTCGGCATGATGCCGGACCTGGCCGCAATGCGGGACCGTGCCGTGGACCGGGTGGAGCTGTACGCCAACCGGCCCGGCAACTGGACGCGGGTGCTGAAGGCGCAGCTCTACGGCATCACCGCCCTCGGCTGGCGCGGGTCCATCACCCACTGGCAACGCTGGGACCAAGCCTACCGCACCCTGGCGGTGTTCGGCGTGATCCTGGTGGTGTCGTTGCAGACGGGCGCCGCGGTGATGTTCGCCGGCACCGTGGAGCCTGGCTGGCACGACGTGCTGTCCCCCGTGTCGTTCGTGTTCGCCGCGCTGTTCGCCGGCGTCGGCGTCGTGTCCACCATCCTGGTGACCATGCGGGCGGTGTTCCCGCTGCGCCCGTTCATCACCCCGCGGCACTTCGACATGCTGGGCATTCTGTTGCTCGGGCTGGGGCTGGCGAACTTGTACTGCTACGCGGCCGACTATGCGACGGCCGCGCTGGGCGGCACCGGGTTCGACTCCGCCGTCATGAAGCACCGCTTCAGCGGGCCGAACGCCTGGTCCACCTGGGCCGTGATCCTTTGCTCGCTGGTGCCGGTGCACCTGTTCTGGTTCCGCGCCGTGCGCCGCTCGGCGGTGGCGCTTTTCCTGGTCGGGCTGCTGGTGGCGTTCGGCATGTGGGCGGACCACTTCATGCTGATCGTCATCACCTTGCAGCACGACTTCCTGCCGTCGGCGGCGCATTCCTACTCGATCGACCTGATCGAGGTGACGACGTTCCTGGGCACCGTCGGGCTGTTCATGTTCCTCCTGCTGCTGTTCCTGCGCTATCTGCCGGTGCTGTCGATCGTGGGCATGCGCGACCTGATTCCCGCCCCATCCGCCGCTCTGGCTGCCGCTCCGGCTCCTGGCATGGCAGCACGCCGTGGCTGACGCCCAGCACAGCTCGGGTTCCCCGCTTTGGGGCGTCAGCGCGGAGTTCGACACCTCCGAGGCGATGGTGGCCGCCTTGCTGGCCCTGCGGGACCGCGGCTTGGGCCGGCTCGACGCTTACTCGCCGGTGCCGATCGCGGCGGCGGCCGAGGCCTTGAAGACGCCGCGGCAGCCGGTGTTCCCGTTCGGCGTGGGCGCGGCCTTCCTGGGCGCCGGCGCCATGTTCGGGCTGTGCACCTATGGGACCATCGTGGGCTACCGGTTCAACATCGGCGGGCGGCCGTTGTTCAGCTGGCCGTCCTTCGTCGTGCCGAGCGTGTCGTTCGGCTGCCTGCTGGGCGCGCTGACCGTGTTCGGCGTCATGCTGGTGCTGAGCCGCCTGCCCCGGCTCAACCACCCGGCGTTCAACATCCCGTATTTTACCCGGGTCACCGAAAGCCGCTTCTTCGTGGCCGTGCAGGCGCGTGACGAAACCTTCGACGCCGAGAAAGTGGAGGACGCGCTGACCGCGCTGACCATGCAGCCCCGCCGCATCAGCCGGGTGCCCCGATGAGGCCGGCAACCGCCGCCGCGCTGTGCCTGTTACCGTTGCTTGCCGCCTGCAAGCGGGAAGACATGTACACGCAGGACTCCGCACGAACCTGGGACAAAACGACTTTCTTCAAGAACCAGAGTTCCATGCGCCCCCCCGTCATCAACACCGTGGCACGGGACGCGCCGTATGCTCCCGCGGCCGAACCCGGCATCATCACCGAGGCGTTGCTGGAGCGCGGCCACCAACGCTACGATATCTTTTGCACCCCCTGCCACGGCCGCGCCGGCAACGGCGAGGGCATGATCGTGCAGCGCGGCTTCCCGCATCCGCCCTCCTTCGTGGAGGGCAAGCTGCGCAACGCCAAGGCGCAGCTGTTCTATGAGGCGATCACCAACGGCTACGGCGCCATGTACAGCTACAAGGATCGGCTTTCCCCCGAGGACCGGTGGGCCGTCATCTCCTACATCCGCGCCTTGCAGCTGAGCCAGAACAGCGCGCCGGACAGCCTGCCCGAGATGGACCGACGTTCGCTGGAGGCGGCCCAGTGAGGCTGGCGCCGCTGCTGGCGATCGCCATCGGGCTGCTGGCCGCCGCAGGCTGGGTGGCCATGGCGCTGGCCGACGCCGACGTCATGCCGTCCTACCTCGCCGCCTGGCTGTTCTGGATGGCGGTGCCGTTCGGGGCGCTGCCGCTGGTGATGGGGCTGGAGGCGCTGGGCCGGGCGGAATGGCCAGTTCTGCTGACGCTGCGCCGGGCCTGCCTGTTGCTGCCGGTCGGCGCCGTGCTGGCGCTGCCGGTGCTGTTCAGCACGGCGGCCCTGTTCCGTCGGCCGGACATCGACGCGCCGCTGCCGGCGGCTTGGATGGCGCCGGGCTTCTTCATCGCCCGCGCCGTCGTGATCCTGGCCGTGCTGTCCGTGCTGGCGGTGCTGTTCAGCCGCACGCCGGCCACCCCGCGCCGCCGCCTGGCGATGGCGGGGCTGGCCTTGCACGTCTGCCTGGTGAGCCTGGCGGCGGTAGACTGGGTGCTGGCGTTGCAGCCGGGCATCGGCTCCTCCGCGTTCGGCGTGCTGCTGATGGCCTCGCAGATCGGCGTCGCCGCCTGCCTGGCCGCTTTCCTGCTGGCGGTGAACACGCGGGCGGCAGGGTCGTTGAGCGGGCTCGGGCTGCTGCTCGCGGTGTTGCTGGCGACCTGGGCCTTTTTGCACTTCATGCAGTTTCTCGTCATCTGGTCGGCCAACCTGCCGCATGAGGTGGTGTGGTACACGGCGCGCACGCCGGGCCTGGGCAGCTTCACCGTCTGGTTCGGGGTCGCCGCCTGCGTGCTGGCGCTGGGATTGCTGCCAACCACGCTGTCCAAGGTGCCGGCGGTGCTGGCCACGCTGGCCGCGATGCTGCTGACGCTGCACCTGGCCGAGACCTTGTGGCTGGTGACCCCAGCGTTCCGCGGCAGCTTCATCGTGACGCTGCCGGACGCGCTCGCGATAGTCGGGCTGGGCGGCCTGCTGATGGGCCTGCTGTTGCTGGTGCTGCCGCGCCAGGGAGGGAGCTTGCAGCGTGAAGCAGCCTGAGATGCGGGACGGCTCCACGGTGGCTGGCGCGGCTGCAGGATTAGCAGCCCGGGCGGCGTTGCTGGTGGGCGGCATCACCGTGGCCATGCGGGTGGGGCTGCGCCGCAAGCCCGCGCCCGCGCCCGCGGCCGTCACCCCCAAGGAAATCTCGTTCCTGTCCCCCGCGGAGCAGGCCTACAGCGTGGACGAGCCGCTGGACAACGGCGAGCTCGGCCGCGGCGAGCCGGTCGAGCCGCCCAGCCAGTCGGCCGCGCAATCCGGCCACGAGACGGAGGACGTCAGCGCCGGGACGGTCGGCAAGCTCATCGCCGCACTCGGCGCAGGGGCTGCGGTCGCGTTTGGCGGGATGATCGCGCTGCGCGTGTTCCTGACCCACGACCACAACAACGCCCGGCCGCAGCTGACGGCCGAGCAGCTGGTTCACATCAAGCCGGCCGCACCGACATTGCAGTCCAACCCGGTGCAGGAGCTTGCCGCGCTGCACGGCCGGGAGAACGTGCTGCTCGACAACTACGCCTGGAACGACCCCAATCACACGCACGGACGCATCCCGATCGAACGCGCCATGACGCTGATCCTGGGCCATCCGCTGGACACCGCACCATGAATCCAAGCAACAACCCGCTTGCCCTCTGGCCACCCTCCGCTTCCAGCAACGCGGCGGAGATGGACCACCTGATCTGGTCCTTCACCGCGCTGACCCTGGTGCTGGTGGTGCCGATCTTCTTCGCGATCACGCTGTTCGCCGTCCGCTACCGCGACGGCCGGGTGGTGAACCGTGCCTACACCGAGACCCGGGATCGCATCCTGGAGCTGACCTGGATGTTCATCCCGTTCACCCTCACTCTGATCTTCTTCGCGTGGGGCGCCAGCATGTTCGTGGGCGACAAGACCCCGCCCGCCAACGCCACCCAGATCGAGGCGATCGGGCGGCAGTGGATGTGGAAGTTTCAGCACCCGGGCGGCCAGGCGGAGATCAACGACCTGCACGTGCCGACGGGGGAGCCGATCCTGATCAACATGATCAGCCAGGACGTGATCCACTCGCTGTACATCCCGGCGCTGCGGGCGCAGATGGAGACCCTGCCCGGCCGCTACACCCAGCTCTGGTTCAAGGCGGAGCGGCCCGGCATATACCATATCCTGTGCAGCGAGTTCTGCGGCACCGACCACTCGGTGATGGGCGGGCTGCTCTACGTCATGACGCCGGCCGATTACGGCGACTGGCTCAGCCAGCAGGGCACCCGGCCGAACATGGTGCAGGCGGGCGAGAAGATCTACGCCAGCTACGGCTGCAGCGGCTGCCACCAGTCCAACGACACCACCAAGGCGCCCTCCCTGGTCGGGCTGTTCGGCAAGGAGGTGCCGCTGGAGGAGGGCGGCACGGTCGCGGCGGACACCACCTACATCCGCGACAAGATCCTGAACCCGGACCACAACAAGATCGCCGGCTACAAGCAGATCATGCCGGCCTTCAAGGGCCAGATTCCGGAAGACGACGTCGCCCGGCTGATCGACTACATCAAAGATGCTGGCAGCCAGACGGAGCAGCCGCGATGAGCCCCCTCGACACCGCCCTGCGGGACCCGGCCACCGCCCACGCCACCATCGGGCGGCCGCTCGACTACCTGCATGAGAAGCATACGCTGTGGTCATGGTTCTTCACCACGGACCACAAGCGGATCGGGCTGCTGTACCTCGCCACCATCACCGGCTTCTTCATCGTCGGCGCCATCGCCGCCGGCCTGGTGCGGCTGTCGCTCGTGGTGCCGGACGGCACCATCTTCACCAATGACACCTACAACAAGCTGTTCACCGTCCACGGCGTGGTGATGATCTGGTTCTTCCTGATCCCCTCCATACCCGCCACCTTTGGCAACTTCCTGATCCCGATCATGATCGGCGCCAAGGACCTCGCCTTCCCCCGGCTCAACCTGCTGAGCTGGTACGTGTTCATCGGCGGCTCGCTGTTCACCCTGGCGGACTTGCTGATTGGCGGCGTGGACACCGGCTGGACGTTCTACGCGCCCTACAGCAGCACCTTCAGCAACACCTACGTCATCCCGGCGCTGTTCGGCGTCATCATCGTCGGCTTCTCCTCCATCCTCACCGGGCTGAACTTCGTCGTCACCATCCACACCATGCGCGCCCCTGGGATGACCTGGTTCCGCATGCCGATCTTCTGCTGGACCCACTACGCCGTCAGCCTGATCTTCCTGCTCGCCACCCCCGTCATCACCCTTACCCTGATCCTGCTGCTGCTGGAGCGGGCGTTCGGCATCGGCATCTTTGATCCCACGCTCGGCGGCGACCCGGTGCTGTTCGAGCACCTGTTCTGGTTCTACTCGCACCCGGCGGTATACATCATGCTGCTGCCGGGCATGG
>CAXTJU010000093.1:0-11901 GCA_964244655.1 uncultured Acetobacteraceae bacterium
GCAATTGCGCCAGGGGAGGTGAAACAGACACGGGTCATTTCTCAGCGAAAACTCAGACCCTCTCCGGGTCAGATCTCAATGCAACTCAACAACCAGCCCCGTTCGGCCGCCCGCAAGCAAAAGCGTAGCTTTTGTATAAGCGCGCATTCAACTGACGTTCGCTGCGCTACGGTCGGGAATGACGCGGTTCTGCCGTCCCCTGCTTTGCTGGAGTGGCTGGCGGGCACTGCACCAGGTGAGCCGTAAGGTCGGCGGGTCGTTATGACCTAGATGATAACGCCCGACAGGCTGTCAGGCTCCGGGCAACTGGAAGGGAGCGGTCTGCCGATGACGCACGTCCTGCCCAACCTGCTGCAACCTGGGCTACGCGTGGTGTTCTGCGGCACCGCCGCCGGCGCCGTGTCGGCGGCCAAGGGCGCCTACTACGCCGGGCCAGGCAACCGGTTCTGGCCCACCCTCGCCAAGACCGGGCTGATCCCGCGCCAGCTGCGGCCGGACGAGTTCCCACTGCTGCTCGGCTTCGGCATCGGCCTGACAGACGTGGCCAAGACCGTGTCCGGCGCCGATGCCGACCTGCCGGCCCACGCCTTCAACCGCGTGCGGCTGCACGCGCGCATGGCAGAAGTCCGGCCGGGCTGCCTCGCCTTTAACGGCAAGAAGGCCGCCGCCATGGCGCTCGGTCGACCGACTGGGCTGCTGCCCTACGGCCCCATCCCGGACGCACCGGGCTGGCCGCCGATCGTGGTGCTGCCGTCCACCTCCGGTGCTGCTGCAGGCTTCTGGGACCCTGCGCCTTGGTTCGTCCTCGCCCGGCAGGTCGGGGCTGGCTGAAGAGGGCTTTCGGAAAAGAATGGGGTGATCGTCACTGTTACACGAGCGACGAGGTTGCCGTTCGCAAACAGTGAATAACGGGCGGCAAAAATTTCTGAAAAAAGTTCGTCGAGCATAGCGCCGTTCGCAAGCTCTTCACCGAGCCTAGTCCTGCGGGATCACCCCGCAGGAGCTACCAACCGTGTCCAACCGCAAGACCCTCGACATCGATCCCGTCATCAGCACCCTGCTGGCCAAGATCGAAAAGCTAAAGACCGACAACCAGCTCAAGCTCGGTGAAATCGTTACCGAGACTGGTATCCACAAGGAAGTCGACGCCGACGAGCTCCGGGGCATCCTGATCCGGGAACGAGACCGTATCCTTGCCGCCAGGGCCCACTCGCAGGAGCAGGGGCACGGCAAGGCCAACGGGACGTTTCCGGAGAAGCCGGCCACACCCCGCAAAACCAACGGGCACGCGGACCTTGAGCCCGGCCGCGCTCGCGGTCCGGACCTCCTGGGCGGCGCTGCGGCGGAGTGAGCAGGCCCTCGTCCGGCTGCTCAAGGCCAAGGCCCTGGGTAGCCGCCGGGACGAGGTGGCGAAGCGTAATGCGCGCACCCGCCACCTCATCGAGCTTGGCGGCCTTGTCGTGGTGGCGCAGCTGGCCGACCGTCTCGAGGATGACCGGGCCGACCTGCTCGGCGCCTTCCTGATGGCGGCCGACCTGCTCGACGGCGTGGGCATCCTCTGGGCCGGCGTCGGTCCAGAGGGCCTGGTTGCCCGTTGGCGGGAACGGGGGCGGCAAGCCCTCGCTCCCGCCGGGGACGACGCTGCTGCCGAGAGTAGGCTTCAGCTGGACGGTCGGCAGGCCGCCACGCACCGCATCATCGTGTTCGGCGGCCTCGTGCTGAAGGCGGGGCTGGTGGCGCGCGTAGACGATGACCGGGCGACCATGCTCGGCGCCTTCCTCGCGCTCCGTCACCTGCTCGACGACATGGGTGATGACGACTTGGCCCGGGTGAGCCCAGCGGACCTGAAGCTGCGCTGGCGCCGGCAGGGCCTGCGTGCCTTCGATGCGGAGGTCGACGCCAAGATCCGGCCCGAAGCGGCGATGCTGCCGCGGGAGGTACGCACGGCAGCCGAGTAGGACAGGTGGTGGCCATGGCACCCACCATGGCCACCTCGCCCGGCTCATAGCGATGGAGCGGTCCTGTGCTGTCGCATCACGCCAGCCCAGGGACGCGAGCCGACACGTCGCACACCAGTTTCGCCCTCCGGCATCGTGCCGTTTACCAAGGGTTCAACACCGTCACTCCTGTCGGGATGAAGTCGCTCACGTTCCGGGTCACCACTGTCAGGGCATGGACGAGAGCGGTCGCGGCAATCAGCCCGTCGCGCACCGGACGGGGATCGGGGACGCTCAGCGCCGCACCACGCTTCGCCGCGGCGACGTCGATTGGAAGGATTTGGCCGGCGAAAGCTTGCAGGACGTGGCCGTCCAGCCAGGCGCGCAAAACCGCACCCTGTGCCGCGTCCCGCCGTTCGGCCAGCAACACGCCAAGCTCCAGCTCGTGAACGACAATGACGGACAGGAACAAGCTGCCAGCTGGTACGGATCGCGCCCATGCGGCGACGTTCGGGTCCGCCTTGCCTGCCCTAGCCTTTCGCAGTTCGGAAACGACGTTGGTGTCGAGCAGGAACACTCAGGCGAAATCCGCAGGCCGCGACGTTCCCGAAAGCACCGGGATCTCAAGCTCGACGTCTTCAACGCCCTCGGGAAAGCCGAGTTGGTCGACCAGGCTGACTTGTTCGCCCGACAGGCGCCGATAGTCCTCGATGCTGAGCAGGACGTGGGCTGGTACACCCCGGTCGGTGATGAACACCGGGCCATCCTTGGCCGCCTTCTTGGCGCGGCTGGTGTCCTGGTTGAACTCACGGCTGGACAGCGTGGTAACGGGCATCAGCTCTTCCGCGACAGATGTAGATACGTTACTACATTTCTGCAGAGTTCCCAAACCTGTATGGATCAGCCATCCCGCCGGCGATGCAGCGATCCTGTGCTGTCGCATTGCGCCGGCCCGGGTAGGCTCCTGGCACATGACCACCTCGCCTGACCCGATCAGCTGGTACGACGCCAGAGCCGGCAGCATCGCCGACAGCTATGAGGCATTGCAGCCGGAGCGGCTGCATGACTGGCTGGAGGGACTGCACCCGCCTGCCCCGGCTCTCGTTCTCGACGTGGGCGCCGGCAGCGGACGCGATGCCGCCTGGCTGGCCGGGCTCGGGCATGATGTCGTCGCCGTCGAGCCGGCTCCCGCTTTGCGGGCCGAGGCCGCGCGTCGCCATCCCGGCACGGCAATCCGCTGGCTGGCCGACCAGCTTCCCGCGCTGCCCGCCACCTTGCGGCTCGGCTTGGCCTTCGACCTGATCCTGCTCAGCGGCGTCTGGCAGCATGTCTTGCCCGCTGATCGCGCCCGGGCCTTGCGCAAGCTGCTCGGCCTGCTCCGTCCTGGCGGCGTGCTCGCCATCACCTTGCGTCACGGTCGGGCCGAGAGCGAGCGCGGCATGCACCCCGTGTCCCTGGCCGAGTTGGAAACCCTGGCCCGTCAGCTTGGCGCCGTTGTCGTGCGGGTCCAGCCAGCGACTGACGCGATGGGCCGGCCAGAGGTGAGCTGGACCAGGGTCGCATTGCGCCTGCCGGACGACGGCACGGGTGCCCTGCCCTTGCTACGTCACGTCATCCTCAACGACCAGAAGAGCGCCAGCTACAAGCTCGGCCTGCTTCGCGCCTTGTGCCGCGCCGCTGACGGTCACGCCGGGTTGGCGGAACCGCGCGGCGACGACGCCGTCGTGCTGCCGCTAGGGCTGGTCGCTCTCGACTGGCTGCGTCTCTACCTTCCCCTGGTGGCGGCGAAGCTGCCCCAGGCGTTACGCAACGCCGGGCCGGACGGGCTGGGTTTCGCCGGCCCGGGCTTTCGTGCCTTGTTGGCCGGGCTGGTGCCGCGGCTCGATCTGCGGATCGGCGCCTGCTTCGCCGGTGACGCCGCCCATGCAGTCAAGGCGGCGTTGCAGGAGGCGGCCGACCTGATTGCCCGTATGCCGGCGACATATATGACATACCCGAACGGCGGTCCCGTGCTGCCGACCGTGCGACGGCGTGCACCGGCGACAACGGGAGAGGTGGTGATCGACGCCGCGTTCCTAGCCGGCTTCGGCACGCTCGAGGTGCCACGCACGCTGTGGCAGGCCCTGGGACGCTTTGCCGCCTGGGTGGAGCCGGCGCTGATCGCGGAGTGGGCTCGGCTCATGCATGGCTACGCGGCAAGCCAGAATAGAAGCTTAGACGAGGGCGTGCTGGCGGCCGCCATGATCTGGTCCGAACCGTCGCGCGGCGTCGCCCTGCCCCGCGAGCGCGCTCTGCAGCTGATCGAAGCGGGTGCCGGCCTGCATTGTGTGTGGAGCGGCCGGCGGTTGGATGCCGCCAACCTGGACATCGATCATTGCCTGCCCTGGTCGGCTTGGCCGTGCGGTGATCTCTGGAACCTGCTGCCGACGCATCGCGTGGTGAACCAACGTGAGAAGAGAGACCGCCTGCCGGCCGATGGGCGGCTCAGGGCAGCCGGAGAGGCGATCCAGGGTTGGTGGCAACAGGCCTACCTGACGAAGACAGAGTCCGTTCCGCCCCGACGCTTTTCCGACGAAGCTCGCGCCAGCTTGCCAGGCCTGGCCGAGTTGTCGGCCGTGCCCGCGCCAGACGACGTGTTTGCCGCCCTACAGGTCCAGCGGCTCCGCTTGCGCCACGATCAGCAAGTGCCTGAATGGACTTTGACGATGCAAACCTGACCAACCACCCGGCGACAAACACGGCTGTTGACTCTGCAGCCGGCGCCAAAAAAATGGCGGCACCTTCCAGCACCGCCAAGTTTAGGGAGGAAACGTCCATGAATGCAGCGCGCCGAAGCAGCGCCGCCGCGCAAGTAAGCCACTCGTCCCAAACCATGGCAAGAGTTTTTGTGCACCGCAGCAATCGTGGTTCGGCGTGCTCGACGAACGCCGCGGTTGGCGATGAGAATGTGTGGACTTTTGTAGCGGGTGACCCGACAGCAGGAGTCAGTGGGTCGCCTTATCAGGATTGCTATCTGAGGCGCCCTGCCCTCAGACTTCGACCACCAGGTCGTCTTGGAAGTCGGGGTTGCTAAAACCGGGTCCGGCCGGGTTGCAGACGATGCGGGTGCCGCCTGGGCGAACCAGGTTGATCGAGTGGTGAACATGCCCATGCACCCACAGGTTGGCCAAACCCGCGTCCGTCAGGTACGACAAATCCGACGCCGAGTTGCCCGCCACCCAGCCAGTCCGAGTGGCGGGTGGCAGGCAGCATGGGTGCGGCGCATGGTGCGTCACCACCACCACGGGCCGGTCGTCGCGCGGCCGGGTCAGCGCCGTGGCGATCACGTCCCGGGTTTCCCGATGCAGCGCCGCCTCGTCTCCGTTGGTGATCCAGCGGGCGCTGCGGCTGCGATCGACGTAGATCTGCTCGCCCGTCGCCCGCCTCGGGGCCCTCTCCTTGCCGGCAAGCTCGCCATCGGCCCACAGCGTGCCACCCACGAAGCGCACCCCGGCGAACTCGGTCTCACCGTCGTCCAGCAGCGTGACTCCGTGCCGGTCGGCGGCACGACAGGCCACGCCGCGTTCCTCGGCCAAGTCGCGGTGCCAAGGCTCGTGGTTGCCCAGCACGAACACGGCCGGCTTGCCGCCCGCCAGCTCGGCCACAATGGCGAGGGCTCGGGCGCTGCTGCCCTCCCACACGTCGCCGGCGACGACCAGCACGTCGAAGGCCGGACGCGCAGGCCGGAAGGCCTCCGGGTAAGGCACCGCCTCCAGGTGCAGGTCGGACATCAGCCATAGCCGCGCCATACCCGGCTAGCTCTGGCGCAGCATGACCCCGTCCGGGCCGCCTTCGAGGGCGCCGGGCAGCTTCATGAACTCGTCGAAGCTGAACGTGGCGGCGGGTTTGACCGTATAGCCCTGCATCACATACCAAGCCTCTAGCGGCGTCAGTGGGAACGGCTTGTCCGCCGGCCAGGGCCTATACTCTTCCCAGCGCACCACTTCGGGATGCGGCTCACGAATGATCTCGCGATCCTCAGGATCTGGCATCGGACACATCCCTCCTCGTGAAGCGACGACGGTGGCCAAACAGCTTCCTGTCCTGTCACGGGCCGGGCTGGGTGGTCGCAGGCTGTGCGTTCGGCAGGCGTGGCAGGCGGCTGGCTTCCAGGATGGGCAGGTTGCCCTCGGTCGGCACGTAGATGACCGCGTTCCGGTTCTGCTCCAGCCCGTTGATCCACAAGTAACGCAGTTAGGCCTCGTTGCCCTGCAGGCTCTTGCCGATGATCTCGTTGGCGCGTGCGACACCCTCAGCCCGGGTGATCTCGGCGTCGGCCTCGAAATGGGCGCTCTCCGCCTTGGCCCGGGCCTGGGCGACCGCAATCTGCCGGTTCTGGTCCGCCTGCGCCAGCTCCGCCTCGCCGGCTTTCTGGGCATGCCACACGTTGTAGATCGGGCAGCCTACCATGCCGCTGCCGATCGTCAGCAGCACCAGCACGACGATGCCTATGATGGCGCCCGGGCTGATGAAGCGCGCTCTGCTGCTGCCGCTCACGGCTGTGCGCGTCCGGCAGCACCTGCCTGCAAACCGCCCCTGCCCTCGAACCAGTTCATCACCGCGACCATCGAACGTCCCCGCCGTGTTGTTCGCCATTGTGCACGAAGCCGCAGACTACGCAAGCACGACAGGTCTAACAATTGAGCCGACAGAGACTGGGCGTTTCCGTGGCCTACTTGCGGGAGGGTGTGCCGGGATTGTCGATCGCGCAGCAGGAAGAGCTGTTTGCGCAGGCTGGAATCAGCTTGGCGGGAGCCTACCGGGATAGCTTGAACCCGACCCAGCTCCGGCGCCGCGAGCCGGGCAGCCTTCGGCAGCGAGCAAAGATGCTCAGCCTGGCGACCTATTCCACGCCCGATGTGGTGCCGCAGATAATCCATGTCGCCGCTCTACGCTGCATAGGCTGGGGTGTGGCCGATATCGCCCGTGCCTTGGCGGTTGCCAGCCGGCTGGGTGCCGGCGTCTGCGCGATCGACACGGGCGATACGTTCGGCGTCGGCACGCTCAACCCGGGCTTGCTGGAGGCGCTTGCCAGCTTGGACGAAGCCTGGCGGCGGGGTCAGACAGAGGAGGGCCGGTCGGCTGCGGCTACGGTCATCGCCGCCAAGGCCGAGGAGGCTCGGCGGGCGAAGATCGAGGCTGCGCGGCCGCTATGGGCCAAGCCGTCTAGTGAAATCAGCAGTGTCGAGATCACCTTGCACGTTGGGATGAGCTTGCGATCCTTGCATAAATGGCTAGGACCCCGGCGCAAACCAACCCGGTCAGGTGCGCGGTAAAGTCCACCCTCACCCCGTGAATTCAGCGTCCGCCAAATCAGGTCCTATCCAGAATTATCTATCTACGCCGTAGCAGCGACGACAGCCGGCCGTTGGTTGACCCGCCACAGGAACACCGCGAATCCCAGCATGGCCAACCCGGCCAGCAGCACGGTCATCGGCGTGGCGCCAAGGTGCTCGAACCACTGCGTGTAGAAGTGAATACCGGCGAACACGGTGACTAGGTTCAGCACCCAGCGCCGGTCCGTTCGCCTGGCCCACACGCCCACACCCACCAGGCCGACCGCCCAGGCCAGCGCGAACGCCACGTCCGGGATGGCCACGGTCGACCGGGGCAGCCAATCCAGGTCATCGCCCCACAGCGAGCCCACCCAGAAACCCAGGTTCACCAGGAACAGCGACGTCCGCGCCACGATCGTCAGCAGCCGCGCCCATTCCCAGGCCACGGCGCGGGATGCCGCATGTGCCACCAGGGCCAGCGCCGAGAACGCCACCACGGTCGCCAGCGGCTGCCGCACTTGCAGCTCGTAGAACGCGTGGCCGTAGGAGGACGAGCTGCCCAGCACGGTGAACAGCACCAGCACAGTCAGGCTCGCCAGCAACCCGCTGCGCGCCGGGATCGCGCATAGGGCAAACAACGCCGCCACCAACAGGCAGGCCGCGTAGAACGGCATTACCGGCACGCTACTCCCGTCAAAGGTGATCATGCCCTGGCTGAGCAAGACGATCCCTGCCCCCAGCAGCAGCGCCGCCACCAGGATGCAGATGTTGGCCATGACCGCCCACCCAGCCGGGCCGCGCATCGACAGCGCCAGCCCGGCCGCCATCAACACCCCGCCCAGCACCGTGCCGACGATCGGGCTTGGCACCAGCAGCAGGCACCCGGCCGTCACCGCCACCACGCCGAACCCGACCAGCACGTTGACCAGCAGCGTCCCGGTATCCGCCCGGCCCAGCCGTGCCAGCCGCTCGTGTTCCGCCGATGTGATGGCGCCTTCGTTCAGCAGCTTCGTCAGATCCAGCGTGACCTTCACCGCGCCGCTCCTTACCTCGTCGGCCCCTTGCCCGCCATCGATCGCGATCGGCGAAGTCACCCTGGCGTCTCCTGTTTCAGGCTGTAGCTGGTGCTTCGCCCACCGGCAGCATCCTGCACCAGCACGCCGTGGCGGGTCAGCTCGCCGATGTCGCGCAGGGCGGTATCCTGCGAGCACTTGGTGATCTTCCCCCATTTCGAGCTGGTCAGCTTGCCTTCGAACCCGTCCAGCAAGCGGTTCAGCATCTCCCGCTGCCGCTGGTTGATCGGCAGCCCCGCCATCCCTTCCCAGAACCGCCCCTTCCGAAGGGTGGCAGCGAGGATGGTACCCGCATCGGACAAGGCCTGATCCAGCACGGTCAGGAACCAGGCTAGCCGAGGTGTGATGTCCAAGTCGCCCTTCTGGGTGGCTTCCAGCGTTTCGTAATACGCCGGCCGTTCCACACGCAGCCGTGCCGACATGCTGTAGCAGCGCTGCCCGGTGCCCTCCGACCGTGCCAACACCATGTCGGCGATGGCACGGCCGATGCGCCCGTTGCCATCATCGAATGGGTGGATGGTCACGAACCAGATGTGAGCCAAGGCGGCTTTCAGGACGAGATCCGTCTTGTCCGCCGGGTCCTCAAGCCAGCGTAGGAAGCGGTCCATCTCCCCCGGAACATCCCGCGCATGCGACGCCTCGAAATGGACGGTCTCCTTGCCGGGCTGGCCCGACGCGACGATCATCCGGCCATGCTCGTCGGTCCGCCACCCGCCGACCGTGATTGGCTGACGGCCACGGCTCTCGTTCGGAAACAGGGCTGCGTGCCATTCGAACAAGCGCTCGGCTGTCAGGGGCTGATCGAAGCGCTGCGTGGCGTCGAGCACGACGGTGGCGATCGCATCCGCTTTCTTGTCCATGGGCGCCAGTCCGCCCTTCTCCATGCCCAGTCGCCGCGCAAGCGAGGAACGCACCCGGTCGTGGTCGAGCAGCTCACCCTCGATCTCGCTGGTCTTGAGGGCGTCCCGGGTCAGGGTTTGCAGCATGGTTTCAGCACGCAGGGTGAGACCCAACGCTTCGATACGGCCGAGCAAACGCCCCTGACGATGGCGGACTGCGGCGAGCTGACCTGACAGGGTTTCGCTGTTCCAGCGGAACTGGGGCCAATCGGTTCGTTGATAGATGTAGGTTATTCGACGCATTATATGCGGTTATTAAGGCGGATATTCGCCGCATGCAATGTCGAGCTGCACGATGTGGGACCACCATCCTCACGGTTAGTGACGGCGTGCCGCTCAATGTGACGCATCACTATGGCGCTGTTGTTAGGGGGGACGCTCCGTTTGAGCGCAATTTAACGCATCTCCCGTCTGGCCCTGTTTTCGGGAGAGCATGGTGGCTGCTCAAGGCTTCTTGCTGGCCGCATCGAGGCGCTTCACTGCCTGCGGTTCTTGGGCCGCTACCAGGAGCGCGGGCCAGTCGTCAGGCGGATTGCCGCTCGCCAGCATGCGGCCGAACACCGCGTAGGGGTCGGTCCCAGATCCGACCTTGCGCAGCGTGTCGCGATCGTTGACCCAGGCGTACACGATCACCTTGGCCTGTGAGTCGGCGCGGAAGAATAGCCGGAAGCGGTTGCCGGCGAACTTGGCCCGGAACCAATGCCGGTGCTCCTTGCCGAGCGTGTTGCCCTGACGAAACTCCGACGCCAACGGGTTGCGCGGGATGCGGTCCAGGATCAACGCTTGTAAGGCCGCCAAGAGCTTTGTGTCGGCCTTGCCTTGCCATCCCTTCGGATCCGACTGTTTGGCCCGTTCTACCGCCGTCAAAAGCCGGCCCAGCTGGTCGAGGAACAGCGGGTGAGCGTGGAGTGTCCAGCCATAGCGTTCCAGCACCGGCTACAGCGCGACCTCACCCTCGATCGGTGCATTCGGGTCCACCACGCCCAGCTCGCCTGTCAGCCCCTCTATACGGCCCGCCAGGGCGTCCGTGAGGGGCAGCACGGCCATCGCAGGCCGGCCGGCAATGTCCGCCTCCAGCAAAGCCAGGAACGGCGCCAGCGCAGGATGGGAGACATCCTCCTCCGGGAGAGCGTACACGGTGACGACCTTGCCCTTCACCCGGAAGGCGATACGGCCGCCGTAGCCCACCCCGAGTGCCTGCCGGACTGCCTTGGGCACCGTTGTCTGACCCTTGGCGGTAATGGTGCAAACCTCCTCGACGACAACCGACATGCTTGTGTATCCCACGCTTGAACCGCCAGTAGTGGTAATGCATCCGCATTACCTTGTCAGCTACTTTCCATCAGCGGGTAGTCAGGTGTGCCATGGAATGGGGCAGGACAGTGTGGTCGCCCAGAGCACGGACCGCTTCGGGACCTTCACTTCTGAAATGCATCCATGAGCCGCTCACCCTCTTCTTTTCAGCCGCTTTGCTGGCTCTATCGGCCCGTCATGGCGGAGGTCCGGCAGCTTCCAAACGACGTCTTGGACCTCAGTAACTTGATGAGGTTCAATGCGACGAAACGGGTGATCTATTGCAACTAAGTGGGTGCCGTTGCGACAAAACGGGTGCAAGCCGTTCGAGGCTGCCGACCAGTTGTTCAATGCGACGGCGCCCTTACGGAATTGTAGCCAACTCTGCGCAGATCGCCGCTTCCATGGAACATTATGGGATGCTCGCGCCTGTCACCTAAAACCCCTCCGTTCCTGGAAGCGGGTCCGCAAGCAACTGCCACCCCATGCTTTTCAGTTTGGCCAACACCTGCTCGTCCACGGTGCCCTCATGCCCGCCGCAGTACCAGTCCGCGTAGCAACCTTCGCCACGGAGCCGGCTGACCACACCGCCCGCGCCGCGCCAGCTGACAGACCATGGCTGCCCGGTTGTTTCGTGCACCCAGATGATGTTGCACATGGCCGCATAGAGCAGTCGCGCGAACAGGTCACTCCGCGCCACCAGGGACCGGAACGGGATGGAGGCGCCCATGTCCCGCTCCATGTCGGCTGGCCCGACCGCGTCCCGGGCCGGGGCGTCGGCCTCCGACTCGTCGATGAAGAACAGGCCGGTCCCTTCGTCAATCTGCAGCCGGCCACGACGCCGGAGCGGGGAGCCAGGCGATATATCCCGGCTCCACACCCTGCCCTCGTCAGCCAGTTCGTCCTCCAACGTGAGGCACTCAGCGGCGATCTGCGTCCCGTCCGGCAGCAGGCATCCCGAAGCGGATCGCGGTGTGCCGGAGAACCGGACCAGCTCGCCGATCCCGTGGGTTTCACGGCTGATCCGGCTTTCCTGGAGTGCCAGCACCTTCAGGATACCGAGCCGATGACGCCCGACCGTCTTGGCCAGGTCGTCGTCCGACACGTCGTCACTCATCGTCCTCGCTCCTTCCCGACCCACGCCGGAGTCAGTCCTTGAAGGGGTCGAAGTCCCCTTCCCCGGCCATCGCGACCGCGAAGGGCCGCAGCGTGTGCAGCACCCGGACGGTGCCGGCGTGCTCGGCCAGCACGTCGGGCAGCCGGCGGTAGGCCATTGGGCTTTCGTCCAGGTCGCCGCCGGCCAGGGTCACGCCCCGCTCCGTCAGCCAAGCGTCCATCTGCGCCCGGGTGAAGGTGCGCTTGGCCGCCATGCGCCCGAACAGCC
>CAXTJU010000094.1:0-11801 GCA_964244655.1 uncultured Acetobacteraceae bacterium
AAATGCGCAAACTACCTCGCCAACTCCAGATACCGACAGGCAAAGTAATCCCGCTCTAAATTATCCAGTCTGCGGGGCTTCGTTAGGGTTTTAGCATCATCCAACACAACCATGATACAAGGCAAGACAGCGTGAAAGCTTTGTGCAGCCTAAACGCTTGATCGGGCGCTGATTTTTATGGCGGGTAATCAGCTTTATGAAATACCTTGACGCATTGGGCATCAAGCCGTCTCGTGTGCCACCAACAATTTAAGTTTTTACTTCAAATTTAGTATTGTACATCAAATAATATTTATCTCTATTTAATTAGTGCTGACACTTGAGGTGCGATTAAACTGTTTTCCGTCGCGCGTGCCGGAAGCGTTCGGCTTGATCAAGCAGTGCTGTCCTGGTCGCATGGCCCAGGGGACAGCCGCTACTGGTCGCTCTCCGTCACGGCTTCACGGTAGGCTGGGTTGACCAGAGGCACTGCCGGAGCCATCGCGGCCCACAGCGAGCGCCGGCCGGCATGCGGCGTAGGCTCCATCGTGTAGCTGCCCGAGGGGCTGGTCAGCTCCGCCCTGTCCGGCAGGATCGCAGCTACCTCGAAGGCGCCGATCCGCCCGCCCTCGCCGACCACGAGACAGCTGAGGCCGTCAGGAGCCAAGAAAATTGCCTTCCTTATCGTGCCGCTGACGATGATCGCGGTCAGCTGAGGCGGCGCGCCAGGCGCATCCGGGTCAGAGACCCGCCTTGCACCATTTTGCGCGCAGGCCATGGCTGGAATGCAGGCAGCCAGCCCGACGCATCTCCACCATCGCGCACGTCGCCTCAAGCGCGTCGGCGCCGGAGGCAGGTCAAGCCGATCAGCCCCGTCATCAGCAACAGCGCCGGCGTCGGCTCCGGAACATCGACGAAATTGCCGAAGGCAAACCCGTTCGGGTCGGTCGTGGTGATCGTGAGCGACGAGACCGGCCCGCCGTAATAGCCAATAAAAGCGGATTGCGTAACGCCGCTGTCGAAGTCGCCGCCGGGCAGGCTGACCGTGTCGGCCTGGCCGGTCGAGAGCGTCACGGTGATGCTGAACGGACCGCCGGCTTCGCCGAGATAGGGGACGGGCTCGCTGCTGGAGAACGGGGCGACCTCGAAGCCGAGGGCGCTCAGGCTGCCGGATACCGACGTGATCGTCTCCGACATCGCCTGGTTGCCACTTGTGGCCAGCGGGATCAGCAGGTCGCCGCCGAACCCGTCGGCGAACGCGTAGGGATAGCCGTTCTGCGGCTGCGTCACCTGCGCCGGGGTGGACAGCGCCAGCCCCTGGCCGTCAGCCAGAGGGACGGCGGAGGTGGTCGGCAACGCTAGGGCCAGCGGGTTGGCTAGGCCGGTCGTGGGCGTGCTGGTCACGGCGGCGTTGCCCAAGGCAGCCTCGAACGCGGACAGGCTGGTCGTCAGCACCGCCGCCTGGGCCGAAACGGACGTGGCGGCGAGGGCCAAGCCAAGGAGGGCGGTGCGCATGGTCGTGAGCCTTTCAACAGTCATTGCAATTGCGGTTAGCAGAGGACGGGCGCGGCGTTTGCGACGTTTCCGCGTCAATTAGCAGCGTTCGCGGCCGGCCCGGTCTCGTCGAACAGCAGCAGCCGCCCGGCGTTGCCCAGGCCCACGAAGGTGCTGAGATTGTGCAGCAGCGCCGCGATGATGGCGCCCTCCGCCCCCAGCAGCCCCCCCGCCGCCAGCCCCACCAGCAGCCCCCCCGCCGCCAGCCCCACCAGCAGCACCGTCCAGCCGAGCCCGATGGCCACGTTCACGTGGATGGTGCGGCGGCAGCGCCGGCTCAGCCGGATGGCTGTGCCCAGGCGCCGCAGGTCGCTGGTCATCAGCACCAGGTCGGCGGAGGCCAACGCCACGTCCGTACCCTGCGCGCCCATCGCCACCCCCACCGCGCCGGCCTTCAGCGCCAGCGAGTCGTTGATCCCGTCACCCACGACCAGGGGGCGGAACCCGGCGGCGATCTCCGCCAGCACCCGCTGCATCTTCTGCTCCGGCAGCGCCTCGGCCACGATGTCCGCAAGGCCCAGCTCATCGCCGATGCGATGCGCCACCGCCGGGCGGTCGCCGGTCAGCAGCACCTGGCGCGCCAGCCCCATCGCCCGCAGCTCCGCCACCGCGGCACGCGCCTCCGGCCGGGCGCGATCGGCGAACAGCAGCCAACCCTGGAACAAGCCGCCCCGGCATAGCCCGGCGATCGGGCCGTCATGCGCCGGCGGCGGCGGGGCAGCCACGCCGAGGCTGGCGAACAGATCCGGCCGCCCCAGCGCCGCGGCCTCGCCGCCGCACAGCGCCGTGACGCCGAAGCCGCCTACCTCGCGCACCCCGTCCAGCGCCGGAGGCTTTCCGGTCCCCGCGCGGGCGGCGGCACGGCTGACCGGATGGCTGCTCGCGGCGCCCAGGGCCGCCGCGAGGCGCAAGGCCGCCGGCTTGTCCACGCCCGCCTCCGCCTGGAACGCGACCAGCGTCAGCTCCCCCGTGGTCAGCGTCCCCGTCTTGTCGAACACCACGGAGGTCACTTCCGCCAGCTGCTCCAGGAAGGCCGCGCCCTTGATGAGGATGCCGTGGCGGGCGGCCACCGCGATGGCGGCGACCGACGTAGCGGGGGCGGCCAGCACCAGCGCGCACGGGCACGCCGCCACCAGCACCGCCAGCGTCACTCCCGTCTCGCCGGTGGCGAACCAGGACCCGGCGGCGATCAGCAGCACCAGCGCCATGTAGTGCCCGGCGTAGCGCTCCAGCAGCCGCGCCACCGGCGGCTTAGCACGCTCCGCCGTGCGCATCAGGGCGATGATCTTGCCGAGCGTGGTGTCCGCGCCGAGCCGGGTGACCTCCATTTCCAGCCGCCCGTCGGTGTTGATGGAGCCGGCCAGCACCGCGTCGCCCGGGCCGGCATCGACCGGCACGCTCTCCCCGGTCAACGACGCCATGTCCAGGCTCGCTTGACCGGCGCGGATCACCCCGTCGGCCGGGGCGCGCGAGCCGGGCAGCAGCTCGATGCGGTCGCCGGGGCGCAGGTCGGCGGTGGCCACCAGCACCGCCCGGCCGTCCGCGCCCAGGCGGCGAGCATGGGTGGCGCTGAGCTGGCCGAGCGCCCGGATCGCCTCCTGCGAGCCGAGCAGGCTGCGCTCCTCCAGCACGTGGCCGAGGATCATGATGATTGGCAGCACGGCGGCGGTCATCAGGTCCCCGCTGGCCCAGGCCGCCACCAGCGCTACCGCGATCAGCCGGTCAGTGACGCCGTGCAGGCTTGGGTGGCGCAGGCTGTGCCAGGCGGCGGTGACGACGGGGACGGCCACCAGCAGCGCGGCCGCGCCCGCCACCAGCTCCGCCAGCGCGCGCTGTCCGGGGAGCGCCGCCTGCCACGCCATGGCCAGCAGCAGCAGCCCGGCCGCCAGCATGGCCAGCGTCAGCCGGACCACCAGCAGCCCGCGCTCCACCGATACCAGCAGGCCGCGCGGGGCAAAGGAGGCCGCTGGCAGAAAGGTGGCGCTCATGGGGCGCCGCCGGGCAGCGGCGGGGTCGCGGGCAGCATCACCTGGCCGCCGGCGGCATCGACGGCAGTGACGCGGCCGGCCTTGTGCAGCAGCAGCGCCACTTGGTCCCGATACAGCTGGTCCAGCACGGCGGGGCGGGTTGCGGCCGTCATGCCGGCTTGCAGCGCCACGGTGGCGGCGGTGGCGGCGCGCGCCTGGCCCACTCGTTCGGCCGCAGCCGCGTGGGACGCGGCCAGGGTCAGGTCGCGCTCCCGGTCGGCGGCCTGCTGGATGCGGGTGGCCTCCGTGCGGGCGCCGGCGACGCCCTGCTCGGCCAGCTGCACGGCCACCAGCACGCCGTCGAAGGCGATCTTGGCGGCCGGCGGCAGGCTCGCCTCCAGGTCGATGCGGGTGACGGCCACACCCAGCGGCGCGCCGGCGGCGGCCAGATCGGCGAGGCGGCAGTTCATCTCATGGACCAGCTCGCCACGCAGCGCCTGGCGGCGGTCCTGGGCGGCGGCGGCCTGCGCCGGGTCGCCCTCGGCGCGGTCCGGCCGGGCGACCAGCACGTCGTCCAGCCGGCGGGCGGCCACTACGCGGACGGCGCTGGCGGCGAACAGGCATTGCAGTGCAGGGGGCACGTGGCTGCCGCGGACCAGCTGCGCCAGGGCGTACGCCGCCCCGTCCGTCACCTGGTAGGTGACCGTTGCGGCCAGCAGCACCGTGCCGCCGTCCCCGGTGAGGTAGCTGTCCGCCCCTTCGGGCAGGCCGGCGCCGTTCGCCTCCGTGAACACGTCCACCAGGCCGCCGGGCCGCGCGGTGGCCGCCGTGCGCAGGGTGAGCAGCCGCTCGGCGCCCGGCGCCAGCACGACCTGGCCGGCCGGGCGCGGCCAGGAGACCATCAGCCCGGCCTGCTGCACCGCGGCGATGCGGCCGAAGCGCAGCACCACGGCCTGGCTGTCCGCCGGCACCTGCCGCCAATTGGATGCGGCCCACGCCAGCGCCAGCGCCGCGGTGGCGGCGGTCAGCGCCTTGAAGCCGATGCCGATGGACTGCGCGACCGGCCCGTCCCGCTCGGGAGTCACCGCGCCAGCCCGGCGGTCTGCGAGGTTTCGGCGCCAAGCGGCGGCGCACCCGGCGGCGTACCCGTCAGCGGCGTGGGCGGGCCCTGCACCAGGACGTTGAAGGGTGCGGCGTCGGTGCGCAGGATGATGCGGGTGTTCGGGCCGACGACGCTGCCCAGCGTGTCCATGGAGCGGAGCAGGGTGTACAGCGCCGGGTCCGACTGGTAGGCGCGCGCCTGGATCTCCGCGGCCTCGCGGCGGGAGGCGGCCTCGATCTCCGCCGCCTCCGTGCGGGCGCGGGCCACGGTGATGCGGGAGTCGCGGGTGGCGGCAGAGCGCAGCTCTGCCGCGGCGCGCAGGCCCTCGGCGGTGCGGGCGGCGGCCACGGTCTCCCGCTCGGCCCGCATGCGCGCCACCGTGGCGGCCAGCGTCGCGTCCGGCAGGCTGAGGCGCTCGATGCCAACCTGCTGGACGCGTACGCCGTACACCGCCAGCGCCTGCGCCTCGACCTGGGCGCGCAGCCGGTCCTCGAACAGCGGCAGCTTCTGCCGCGCCGGGTCGGTGTCCACCAGGTCGGCGAACTCGAAGCTGCTGGCGGTGACCTGCAAGGCCGCGCCCACCAGGCTGCGCAACTGCCGCGCCGCCTCGTCCGGGTCGTTGCGAACGGCGCGGACGAACTGGCGGATCGGCCCTGGCTGGTCCGGCACCTGCCAGGCCACGTACGCCTGCACCAAGATGCGCAGCCCGTCCTTGGTGCCGACATCCTGCAAGCCGGTGGAGGTGGTGCGCAGCTGCAGGTCCACCGGGATGACGCTTTCCAGCGGCGAAGGCAGCTTCCAGGCCAGGCCCGGCACGGTGAGCACGCGCGACAGGTCACCGAAGCGGGTGATCACCGTGGCCTGCCCAGCGCCCACCGTCACGGAGGCGGAGGCGAACACGGCCCCCGCCAGCACCAGCCCGGCGGCGGCGAAGCGCAGCGCCACCCGCCAGCCACTGCCGCCAGGGCCGTCCGCCGGGTGGTGATGGTGGTGGTGGTGGTGCCCGCCTTCGTGGTCGTGGATCATGCCGTCCTCAATCCTCCCGTTCCTAATCGTCATCGGCGGGCCGTCCGCCGGGCGCGCCGAACGGGCGCAGGTCGATGACGGGCGCACCCGGGCCGCGCAGGCGGTGGTCCACAACCACCAGGGGGGACTTTGCCAGCGCAGTGGCGAAGTTGGCGAAGTAGCGCTCCAGCAGGAAGGCCTGCCCACCGGCGGAGGCCGCGTCGCGGTCGGCGGCGAAGCTGCGCGCTTGCGCCTCCGCCCCACCGGCGGTTTCCGCAGCCCCGCCGCGCGCCGCGTCGGTCAGCCCCGTGGACACCTGGCGCGCCATGGCGGCGGTCGCCTGCGCCCGGCCGCGCTCGGTGGCGACCGCTGTGTCGGCCACGATCTGCGCCGCCTGCACGTTGTGATAGGCCTCGGCGGCGGTCGGGGGCGGATGGATCGCCTCGATCACCACGCCGTGCAGGGCGATGCCGGCACCCTGCCGGTCCAGCTGGGCCTGCAACGCCGCGCGCAGCGACCCGGCCAGCGCCTCCCGGTTGCCGCCCAGCACGGCGTCCAGCGTCTGGCCGGCGAAGAAGCGGGCCAGCAGCCGCCCGGCCTCCGTGCGTACCAGGCTGCCCGGGGACGCCACGGCGTAGGCCGCCCGCAGCGCGGACGCGTCGTCGGCGCCCGCGCCGTACAGCACCCGCATGTCCACGCTGACGCTGCCGAAGCCCTGCGCGCCTGCGCTGTCCACGCTGGCGACCACGTAGGATACCTCCGCCGGGTGCGGCTGGTCCCACAGTCGGTCGGCCGAGAGAGGCACCGGATCCTCGGCGGCGGTGCTGGCCATGGCCGTCTCAGCCCCCAGCGTAACAGTGTGGACGGCGCCGAGCTCGACCAGGCGGACGCGGCCGAACGGCCAGGGCAGGCCGAGATGCGCGCCGGGCTGCCACACGGCAGCGGGCACGCCGAAGCGCTCGTACACGCCGCGCGCGTCCAGGTTGACTAGGGTCACGCCCGAAAGGCCCCAGCCGAGCAGGGCGACGGACATCGCCACCGGCAGGACGGCAATACGGGTGTAGCGCAGTGCCCAGCTGCGGGAGAAATCGAGGCCGAGATGGGTGCGCAGCGGGGCGGCCAGGCCGTCCGGCGCCAGGCGGCCGGGTTGCAGCAGCAGCGCCGCAGCGCTCGAGACAGACGCCCGCGCCGCCGTCGGGATTGGCGGCGGCAGGAACCAGTTGGCCAGGGCCCGCACCGCCAGCTCGGCCGCGACTAAGCAGAGATAGGCGGCCAGCCCGGCCATGGCCGGCCGCGTCCAGCCCCAGCCCAGCCCCGTCGCGATGTCGAGCAGCCCGCCTAGCGGCACCACGATCACCGGCACGAGCAGCAACGCCTGCAGCGCCGGCGCCTCCGGGAGCCGCGTCGCGTCGACGGCGGCCATCACCCGCTCGGCCAGCAGCAGCGGGAAGGTCAGCACGATCGCGCCGGTGCCGAGCAGCACGGCCCCGGCGTCCAGCGCGCTGGGCCGCAGCCCCCATGCCGCCGCCACGGCGGCCAGGCTCAGCAGCGGCACGATCACGCCCTGCGGCTGCCGGGCCAGGCGAGGCAGGGCGGCCGGCGCAGCCCGGCGCGCCCAGGCCATCGGCAGCGTCGCTGCCAGCCCGGCCAGCGGCAGCAGCAGCGCGCCGAGCACCAGGCCGGCCAGGCCGCCCGACCGCGCCTGCGCCACCAGGGGTGCCGTGGGGAACGCGAGCAGGGGTGCGGCGACGGCCAGGCAAGCGGCTGCGTAGCCGGCCACGCAGCGGCGGACCAGGCGCAGCGTGCGTCCCGGCTCCGGCCAAGCCAGCCCTGCGTCCGGCGGCGGGTGCGGCACGTTCAACTCAGCCACAGGGGCTGCGTCAGGTCACTGCACGCATTGCATGGAACGCGGGTTGAGCTGCAGCACGCAACGGGCGAGCTTGTTAGACGACACATTGTAGACGTTGGCGATGTAGCCGCCGTTGGCTGCGGTCAGCACGGTGAAGCCGTATTCGGAGCGGTCCGCGTTGGACTGGATCGTCGTCGTCGCGGCCGGGCCGACGCCGGGCAGCGCGTAGGCACGGCCGGCGTCGGTCGGCGTGGCGTTGGCCACGAACAGCTGCGGCTGCGAGCCGGTGTTGTTGTCCAGCAGGGTGCCGGAGTTTCCGGTGACGAGCTGCGGCGCGTAGTTGCTGGACGCGAAGCTGACCACCTCGAACTGGTGATCGTGCCCGGACATCAGCAGCTTAATCTGCGGCGGCACCCCGCCCGGCGTGATGCTGTTGAACACCGATTGCTGCGTGGCGTCGCCGCCCGCCAGGTTGCCGCCGATCGTGGCGAGCCGGATGTCGTAGCTCGCCTTGTGGCTGATGTAGAACACGTTGCTGTTCGCCAGCGGGGCCAGCGCCGCGGTCAGCTGCTGGGTGTATTTCTGGGCCAGTGTCAGCCCGTCCGGCGTGAGTGTCGTAAGGTCGGGCGCCGTTGTGTTGGAGTCGCTGGAGTCGAACATCAGCAGCGTCACCGGCCCGGCCGCCACGGTGTAGGGCGGCTCGTAGTCGAACGGCGTGAGCGGCCCCTTGACGCCGGGTGCACCGACCATGGGGGTGTAAGGGCCGCTGCAGTCCACCGCCGCCTGGTTGTAGGCATATGCGTCCAGCAGGCGATACCAGCCATGGGCGCCGCGGTTGCAGCTTTCGTGGTTGCCGCGGCTGATCGCCATCGGCGCCGCCGCCATCAGGTTCGCCGCCGGGGTGAACCAGTCGGCGTTCCAGCTGTCCCAGTTGTCGAACGCCGGGTTGCCGGCGCAGCCGGCGAACCCGGCGGGGCAGGGCTGCTCGCGGTAGAAGAAGTCACCCACGTGGATGATCAGGTCGGGTTTGAAGGTGGCGGCGTAGTTCGAGATGAACTGCAGCGGGAACTGCGTCGGGTCGTTGCAGTTCTGCGTGCCGGTCACCGCGGCCGTCACCCGGCAACCGGTGTCGCCGATCACCAGGATCGTCTTGGGGTTTACGACGGGCATCTTGAGCGGCACGCCGGCGATGCTGGCCGAAGTGTGGCCGAACGCCGGGAGCGGAGCGCTCTCGCACATTAGGATGGGGTAGTAGGTCTGCGGCGCTGCGTCAGCCGTGGCGACGGTGCCGCGCGGTGCGAGGGCGACCGCGGCACCGTCCACTAGGGCGGCGGGACAGCCGTTGCCTGGCACGTTCTCAATGGCGCGCAGCAGCACGGTATTGTTTGGCGCGAACTGCACCCACTGGTTGACCACGGCGGCCTGGCTGGTCGCAACAGCCATCATGCCGGCAAAGGCCGCAGCTAGGCCAAGAGTGTTCCGCACGGACATGACAATGCCTCCTCGACCGGCGAGGACATACCCGGGTGGGTGGTGAACTTCTGTTAAGGAATGATTAAGTTTGCCGCTCAAAGGCGTTGCGTGGGCGCGCCGTCCCGGGCCTCCGGAACAAGACGGCCCCGGCCAGCGCCGCCCGGGCTGTAAGCCAGATCAGCGGCCCAGCCCAATGTCAGGCGAACTGGTTCATCGTGTTGCGCGCGCCGCTTTCCTTGAGCGCCGTCTCGAGGGAAATGCGTGCCAAGCATCAGCAGCAAGTCGCAGTCCATCGTGGCCTAGTACTCGGAGCTGAAGCCGATCGGCCCCGTCATGCCGACATCGAACCGGACCATGAGGAAGTGTGGGGCGTTCACGCCGCGGCTGCCTGACCGGCACTGGCCGGGTTGTCGTTGGCCAGGCCCAGGGTGCCACCGCTCGAACAAGGGCCGGAGCGTGCCGTTGAGAGCGCGGGTGCGGGTTTGCAGCAGGAGGCGGGCGCCGCGCTAGGTGCACTGCACCTGCTGGCGCTTGGCAAAGTGCTTGCTGACCACCGCGTTGACCGTGCTCTCGGCCATCGCCGATGAGATGCGCTCCCCTGACCGGAACCGCCCGCCGTAGTTGATCAGGCTGCCCGAATTTGACCGGATGTAGGCCGCGAACTCCTGTGCCGACCGGGCGAACTTGCCCCGGTGCGGGTAGCCCATCTGCAGCGCCTTTACGTCGTCGCGCAGATCGTCGGCGTGCTGCCGGGCACGATAGTGGTTGCCGTGCCGAAGCAGCCACTTGGTCCGCTCCAGCTCCCGTAGCGGGTGTACTCCCTCTTTCTCGTCATGGTGGGCGACGCGGCGGGCATACTGTTCCAGCACCCTCAGGCACATCGCAATGTGAAACCAGTCCAGGACGTGCTCGGCCTCTGGGGTGACCAGCTGGGTCAACGAGCGCACCTCCTCGCCGCCATCGGTCAGGAACGTGCGTCCTGGTTGGCTTGCAGGCCTTGCTGCCGCATGGCCTCGAACAGCCGCCGGCCGACAAGGCCCTGCCTGATGCAACATTGGCACCCGCGGCCGCCAGGACGATGGCCAATCCGTTCCGGTGAGCGAGTCCAACCGCAACGAGGAGGCATGACATGGCTTCGCCTGGCACCGACTTGGAAGCCCTGCTCGCCCGCCAGGGTGCCGTCAGCCTAGGTGTTCGGTCCCGGGATGAGGTGGTGCGGGTTGATCTTGAATACGGCTGGGTTTGCTTTCCAAGCTTCGCAGATAGCCTGGGAAGGTGTTTGCCATTGAAGCACTTTAAGGTGCTTGGCGAAGTTGTAGGCTAATAGGAAGATCAAAACGCGGGTGCGGAGGCTGTCAGCGGTGCTGTAGTGGAACGCTTTGGTAGTTGCGTCCTTGACGGTCCGGTTCATGCGTTCGACCTGGCCATTGGTCCAGGGATGATAGGGTTTGGTGAGCCTGTGTTCGATGCCGTGCTCGTCGCACATGCGATCGAGCGGGTGGCGCATGGTGTCCCATTTGGTTGAGGCGTTCTTGGCGAACGCGACGCCGTTGTCGGTGAGCACTTTGCGGCTCTGGTAGGGAAACGCCTGGACGACGCTGCGCATGAATGCGGCGCTGGCAGCCATCTCGACGGCGGCGTGGAACTCACATGGGTGAACTTGGTCACCTGGTCGATGGCGAGAAACATGTGCAGCTTGCCCTAGGCGGAGCGCAGCTCGCAGCTGTCCACGTGAACGTAGCCGATCTCAGTTTCGCTGAAGCGTCGGCGTTTGGACGCGCCGTTCTCGGCTTTGGGCAGCCGGGAGATGCCGTGACGCTGGAGGCAGCGGTGGAGCGCGCTTCGGGTGAGGTTTGGGATGGTGTCGCGCAGGCAGCTCAGCACGTCATCGAGCGGCAGCAGGCTTCTTCGCCTGGACTCGACGACGATGGCCTCCTCGGCTTCGGTCAGCACGGTACTACGAGGCTTGGGTCCCGTAGGCGCGTCGGCAGTGGCGGGCCGCTTGCGCCACTTCAGGACGGTTTTGGGGTTCAAGCCGTATTGGACGGCGAGCAAGCGTGACGACGCCTGCGACGCTTTGAGTTCGGCTCGAACTCTCGGCGCCATTCGAACCGAACCGTGAAGACCTGCTGCCACAGCGCATCCTTCTCCTGACGGGTCAGGGCTAAGCTTGCACCGTCACACTCCAGGACCAGACACCTAGTCGGCCGTCTCGATTTTCAATCTCACCTGCACTGCCCACGAGCATGCCGCCTTTTTGATGAGAGCCAGTTTACAACTTGCCTCTTCTCATGGAGCGAGATGCATCATTTCCCGCCTCTCTCAGTCAAAGGCGAGGTGGGTTTATAGTTCTTTCCGCCGTCGGTCCGCGGTATGCGGGGGCTTTGATCCGCCAGGACCAGGAAGGGCATGAACCGAAGTGGCGTCGAGAACCTCCCCGCAAACGGTGCAGATCGGGCTGAGGGCGTAGCTGGCTCCGCAACAATGCTGCAATATCATGGGAGGACCGTTAGGAGCTAAGTAAGCGTCTCCCCATGCCATCAGGGCGGCAATAATGGGAAAGAGATCCCTGCCCTTGGACGTCAGCCGGTAGGTCGAGGGGGTTGAGCCTTGAGAGCCAGCCTTTTCCAGAACACCTGCTCCGGCCAACTTGCTCAGCCTTGCCGCAAGGATGTTTTTGGCAACTCCGAGGCTCCGCTCAAGGTCGGAAAACCTGCAATCGCCTCCAAGGAGGTCACGTATAATCAGGAGAGACCAGCGCTCTCCGATTAATTCCAGGCTGCGGGCGACGGAGCAGTTCTGGTGGTCATATTCGCTAAGCAGCTGGTCCAGCTCGGCCAGGGCGATCTCGCCCTTGCTCCGCGGTGCCACC
>CAXTJU010000095.1:0-11602 GCA_964244655.1 uncultured Acetobacteraceae bacterium
GCTTCCACCGCCGCAGCGCCAAAACAGCACCACAATACTCTGAAACCAAATACCCGAAATCGCCTGAACTGCAGCACGCTTGCGTTCCTGCACTGGGCATCAATCAGATTGATGCTTCGAAAGCTGTGTCAGAACGCAGAATAACCTTGGGCAAACTCTAAAACGGCTGTCTCTGAACCTTAGTGTGATGAGATTAGGTGATTACGGTGGAACATAGACTCAAAACCAAGCTGGAGTAGCCATCTGATATGAACCGCAGTTGTTCGAGCTCGACATATGCGCGACGAGCTCCGCTTTGCTAGTAACCTGACAAACGCCGAATAAGCTGCCCAAGCGATGCCTTGACTGGCTCACACGCATTGGTTTCGGCAGAGGGATTGGGAGGATGCTTACGGCGCAGAGTCACTCGCGGCCAGAGCCGCTGCAGCATCGCCATCGATCACCAGGCCGCGCACTACCCCTGTCCGCAGCATCGCCTGCACCGCGGCCACCTTCTGCAAGCCGCCTGCCACCAGCACCACGTCGCGGCCGCGCAGCCGCTCAAACTCCAATGCTAGGGTGCGACGGGCCAGCTCGTGGTTCACCGGCGTGCCTGTCCCGTCGAACAGCCGTCCTAGCGAGTCGGCGACCGCCCCCTTGGCGCGGACGCTGCGCAGCTCGGCGGCCGACAGCATCGCTTGCTTGCGCAGAAACGCAGTTTCGCTCAGCTCGCCGACGCTGATCAGGTAGATGTCAGCTGACTGAGCGAGGTCCAGTGCATTGGCTACGATGCGCTGGGATATCAGCACCGCACGATCCGCCTGGGTATCGGCGATAAACGGCACCGGCAGGAAATGCCCCTCGCCGCCGGTGCGTGCTGCCAGCGCCTGCACGACCTCGAACGGGTTGGAGGCGGAGTTGCGGGTCAGCGAGCCCATCAGGGACACGAAGCGCGCCCGGGGATTATGCACGCCCGACAGGTGCAGGGCCACCTGCTCCAGCGTCCGGCCCCAGCTCACGCCCACGGTGACCGGCTTGTCGGCGGCGAGCTTGCCCTTGAGGAAGGTGGCTGCGGCGGCGCCCACAGCTTGCCGCGCAATCATCTCCTGCGCCGCGGCCAGCTTCGGCTCAGCTTCCCCGGCCTCGAAGCCCAGGGGCGGCGTCGCCAGACAGAAGTCCAGCCCGTAGCGGCGGACGATGCCGCCCTCGATGTCCAGGTCGCGTATCTGCTCATGGTGGATGGTGACGCTGACCAGCCCGCGCTCCCGCGCTTCGGCCAGCAGGCGCACGATGCGGGTGCGATGCACGCCCAGGCGTACGGCCACATCCTCCTGGGTCAAGCCGCCGACATGGTAAAGCCAAGCCGCCCGCACCATGATAGCGGAATCAGGCTCTTGCGCCAGGCTCAACGTAATCATTGACGCGCGATTAGCACTTGACATCCATCCCGACAAACGGAGAACGTCTGCCCAAGAGCAAAAGTCGTCACTGACGGCATATGTGCGGGGAGCAGTCCGAAGGTCGTGGGCTACGTGATCGGCATCGATGGCGGGACGGAGAGCTTGCGGGCGACACTGTTCGACCCGGCGGGCCGTCCCATCGCGACTGCGTCGTCGCCCTATTCCACCCGCTTTGCGCCCGGTGCCCGCGCTGAGCAGGATCCACAGGATTGGTGGTCGGCGCTGGGTGCAGCCGTGCGATTGGCCGTCAGTCGCTCGGGCGCCGCTCCTCACGATGTTGATGCGGTCTGCGCCACCACCACCTGCTGCACCGTTGTGGCGCTTGATGCCGCGGCGCGCCCGTTGCGCCCTGCCCTGCTCTGGATGGATGTGCGAGCCGGTGCGGAGGCCGACGCCGCGCTCGCGACCCGCGACCCGGCACTCGCCGTCAACGGCGCAGGCCAAGGTCCGGTCTCGGCCGAATGGATGATCCCCAAGGCGCTCTGGCTGGCCCGCCACGAGCCTGAAACCTTCGCCGCCGCCCACACGATCTGCGAGTACCAGGATTTCGTCACTTGGCGGCTGACCGGGCGCCGCGCCGCCAGCCTGAACAACGCCTCAATCCGTTGGCACTACCGCAGTGACGCCGGCGGATGGCCGGACAGCTTGCTGGACAAGCTCGGCCTGTCCGCCCTGCGCGCCAAGTGGCCGCCGGAGGTGCTGCCGCCAGGTGCTGTCTTGGGATCGTTGACAGCGGCTGCGGCCGAGCATCTGGGCCTGCCCGCGACGGTGCTGGTGGTGCAGGGCGGAGCCGACGCGCTGATCGGCATGATTGGGCTGGGGGTGGCCAAGCCGGGCCAGTTGGCGCTCATCACCGGGTCGTCTCACCTGCAATTCGCGGTCGGTGCCACCGCTACCCATGTGCCGGGCCTGTGGGGCACCTACCAGGATGCGGTGTACCCGGGCCGCACCATCCTGGAGGGCGGGCAAACCTCCACCGGTTCGATCATCGCCTGGCTGCGCCGGCTGACGGGCGATGCGCTGGACCTGGACGCTTTGAACGTCGAGGCCGCCAAGCTCGCACCGGGCGCGGAAGGCCTGCTGGTGCTCGACCACTTCCAGGGCAACCGCACCCCCTACACGGACCCGCTGTCGCGCGGCGCCATCACGGGGTTGTCCCTGCATCACACGGCGGCGCACATGTTTCGCGCCATGCTGGAAGGGATCGGCTTCGGCACCCGCGCCATCCTCGACCGCATGGCCGAGGCTGGCTCCACCGCCGCCGAGATCACCGTCGGCGGGGGCGTCGCTCGCTCGCCGCTGTGGCTGCAAATCCACGCCGACACGTCCGGCCTGCCCGTGGTGGTGCCGGAGGTGGCGGAAGCGCCTTCGCTCGGGGCTGCGGTGCTGGCGGCCCATGGCGCCGGGCATTACGCCAGCATCGACGACGGCATTGCCGCCATGGTGCGGCCGGGCCGGCGGATCGAACCGGACCCTGCCAACGTCGCGCGTTACGCCGACATCTACCGGCGCTACGCCGGGCTTTACCCCGCCCTCAAGCCGCTCCGCGAGGCTGTCCCGTCATGATGCTGCCCAACTCCCCACTCGCGGCCCTGTATCGCACCATGCGCCGCATTCGCACCTTCGAGGAGCGGGTGGCGGAACTGTATGCCCGCGGCCTGTCCGCCGGCTCCATGCTGCACCTCTCAATCGGCGAGGAAGGGGCAGCCGCCGGGGTCGCCGCCGCCATGCAGCCGCAGGACAGCTTCACCACCCACCACCGCGGCCACGGCATCTTCCTGGCCCGCGGCGCGGACCCGGCGCGTATGATGGCGGAGATCGGCGGCAAGGAGGTCGGCTACTGCGGCGGCAAAGGCGGCTCCATGCACATCGCGGACATGGCGCTGGGCCACCTCGGCGCCAACGCGATCGTCGGTGGCGGCATCCCGCATGTCGTGGGCGCTGGGCTCAGCTACAAGCGCCGCAAGAGCGACGCCATTTCGGTTGCCTTCTTCGGCGACGGTGCGATGCAGCAGGGCGTGCTTTACGAAAGCATGAACATGGCGGCGCTGTGGGATTTGCCGGTGCTGTTCGTGTGCATCAACAACCAGTACGGCATGGGCACCCGCATCGACCGCGCCACCCGCTCGGTCGAGTTCGACCGGCGCGCCGAGGCGTTCGGGCTGAAGGCGGAGATGGTGGACGGGGAGGACGTGGAAGCGGTGTTCCACACGGCCCAGGGCCTGGCGGACGGCGCGCGCGTTGGCAAGCCGGGCTTCATGGCTATCTCCTGCTTCCGCTTCTTCGGCCACGGCCGGATGGACAAGAGCCCCTACCGCACCGCGGACGAGGAGGAGGTGGGGCGCAAGCGCGACCCAATTCTGCGCGCCCGCGACGCATTGGTGGACCGGGGCCACATGAGCGCCACCGCCCTGGACTCGCTGGACGACGAGGTGGCGCGCGAGATGGACGCCACCATCGACTTCACCGCCGCCGCGGCCGCCCCGCCGCTGCCGAGCATGTTCCGCGACGTGTACGGCGCGGGCGAGCCGGAGCCGGAACCGTTGCAGACCCGGCTCGACCGCATCCTGGCGCGGGCCTGACGCCGTGGGAACGCTCACCGAGATCACCTACCGCGACGCGCTCCGCAAGGCGTTGCAGGACGCGATGCGCGAGGACGAGACGGTCATGGTGATCGGCGAGGAGGTGGGCGCCTATGGCGGTGCCTACGGCGTCACCAAGGATCTCATCACGGAGTTCGGCAAGGAGCGGCTGGTTGACACGCCGATCAGCGAGCCAGCTATCGTGGGCGTCGCGGTGGGGGCGGCAATGACGGGGCTGCGGCCAGTGGCCGAGCTGATGTACATCGATTTTCTCGGCCTGGTGATGGACCAGCTCGCCAACCAGGCGGCCAAGATACGCTACATGTTCGGCGGCCAGATCGGCGTGCCGATGGTGCTGCGGACCCAGGGCGGCACCGGCCGCTCCGCCGGCGCGCAGCACTCGCAGAGCCTCGAAGGCTGGATCATGCACACGCCCGGCCTACGGTTGGCCATGCCGGCCACCGCGGCGGACGCCTACCATCTGCTGCGCCACAGCCTGACCCTGCCGGACCCGGTCGTGTTCATCGAGCACAAGGCGCTCTACACCCGCAAGGAGCAGGCCGACCTCGAGACCCCCGCCGCCCCCTGGGGCCGCGCGCTGGTGCGCCGGGCGGGCGGGCACCTGACGATCGTGACCTACTCCCGCATGGTGCACGTGGCGCTGGAGGCTGCGGGCGCGCTGGCAGCGGACGGTCTCGAAGTGGAGGTGATCGACCTGCGCACGCTCAACCCGCTGGACATGGAGACCGTTATCGCCTCCGTGACCCGCACCGGGCGCGCCATGGTGGTAAGCGAGGGGCCGCTGACCGGCGGCGTCGCGGCCGAGCTGGCGGCCCGCATCTCGGAGGAGTGCTTCGACTATCTGGAGGACCCAGTGGTCCGCATCGCCGGCGAAGACATCCCGATCCCGGTCTCCCCCGGGCTGGAAAGCGCCAGCATCCCGACCGCGGCGCTGGTCGCGGACACTGTTCGCCGGATGCTGCGCCGATGATCGTTGACATGACGCTGCCCCGCCTGGGCGAGACGATGGAGACTGGCCGGGTGGCCGCCTGGCTAAAGCAGCCCGGCGACGCGTTCCGCCGCGGCGAGACGCTGGTAGAGATCGAGAGCGACAAGACCGTCGTCGAGATGCCCGCTCTGGCGAACGGCGTGCTGGCCGAGATCGTCGTGCCTGCCGGCCAGGACGCAGACGTGGGCGCGGTGCTGTGCCGCTACGAGGACGGGCTGGAAGCGTCCGTCTCCGCCCCGCCGGACCCGGCGCTGCCCGATCCTGCGCCGCCGCCGGCCCCCACAGCGCCCACCCCGGCGCTCGCCGACTTGTCGCAGTCCGTCAAGCCGCGGGCCACGCCGCTCGCCCGCGCGGCGGCGCAGCGGGGCGGCATCGACCTGGGCGGGGTGGCCGGCACCGGGCGGCGCGGCCGCATCGAGGCCGCCGACGTGCACGCGGCCCTTCCGGCCGCCGCTGCCGCCACCATGCGGGACGCGGCCGTGCCGGCCGGCCTGGTCGCCTGCCGCGACTGGGTGGCCGACTCCCCGCGCGGCGCCCGCATCCTGCTGCTGCACGGGCTGGCCGGGGACGTGCAAAGCTGGGCGCAGCTGGCGCCGGTCCTGGTGCGGATGGGCCGCCACGTGACCGCGATCGATCTGCCCGGCCATGGCGGTACGGCGATCGACGCGCCCGGCCTCGACGCGCTGGTGGACGCGACCGCGGCGTTCCTGGCCGGGCTGGGCGGCGAGCCGGTGGAGCTAGTCGGCCACTCGCTGGGCGGCGCGGTGGCGGCGCGGGTGGCGCGGGTGGCGCCCTCGCGCGTGCGCCGGGTCACGCTGCTGGCGCCGGCCGGGCTGGACCGGGCGATCGACGTGGATTTCGTGCGCGGCATCGTGCGCGCCCAGGGCGGCGGCTTGCAGCACTTGCTGCGCCGCCTGGTGGTGCGGCCGGCGGCGATGACGCCCACGCAGCTGGAGGCCTTGGCGGCGGAGCTGGGGCGCGGCCGGCTGCATGCCCTGGCGGACGCACTGGTGGATAACGGCGGCCAGGTCGTGGACATCACCGGCGACCTGCGCGCGCTGCCGATGCCGGTGCGGGTGGTGTGGGGCGTGCAGGACCGCATCATCCCCTGGACCCAGGTGAAGGAAGCCGGCAGCCGCGCGTCCATCCACCTGATCGCGGATGCGGGCCACGTGCCCTACTGGGACCAGCCGGCCGAGGTGGCTGCGCTGTTCGACTGACGTGCCGGCAGAACACCAAACCAACAAACGGGAGGATGCAATGACAAGCCAGGTTTTCGACCCGACGCGACGGCGGCTGCTGAGCGGCGTAGGCGCTGCAGCGGCGGCGATGGGCGGGGTGCAGCTGGCGCAATTCGCGCTCGGCAGCACCCCGGCGCACGCGCAAAGCGGCGCCCGGCCGGTGAAGCTCGCCGTGGTGGCCCAGCAGATGTCGGCGCAGTCCGACCAGCGCAGCTGGGCCGGGTTCCAGCAATGGCTCAAGGCCACCGGGTTCGACAAGACCTGGGAGGTGAACCTGACGGACGCCAAGGGCGACCCGGGCGCGCTGGTCAACCGGATCGAGAACGCCATCACCGCCAAGTACGACGCGATCCTGGTGATGTACGGCACGCTGACGGCCGCCCACAGCGCGCTGGACGACCTGGCGCGCTCCCAGATCCCGTTCTTCAGCCTGGACAGCGGCTGGCAGGCCCCCGCGATCGCCGACATCACCAGCAACAACTGGGTGATGGGCGGCCAGTACACCCAGTACATGGTCGATCGGCTGCTCGGCGAGGGCAAGCAGAAGGCCAACATCTGCGCCGTGGTCGCCAACTTCCACCATGGCACCCGCAAGCGTGGCAAGGTGATGCGCGCGGTGCTGACCGAGAACGAGTGGATCAACCTCGAAGCCGACCGGGTGATCCAGTATGCCGGGTTCTACGAGGCCACCCAGAACGTGGTGAACGACTGGCTTGCCCGCTACGGCAACGACCTGGACGCGATCTGGTGCCCCTGGGACGAACCCGGCATGGCGGCGGCCGAGGTGATCAAGTCCCGCAACATGCAGGACAAGGTGTTCGTGGTCTCCGCCGACGGCAATCCCACGGCGCTGGATCGCATGCGCGACACGGCCTACCCACTCAAGGCCACGACGGCGCAGTCCTTCGAGATTTGGGGCGCCTACACCGGCTGGCTGATCAACGAGATCATCGGCAAGGGCCGCCCGGCCAAGGAGGTGGTGCCGGTACCCACGGTGGAGTTCCCCGCCCCGCTGCTGGTCAACGGCGTCAACATGCCGGCGGAAGGCACGCCGACCTACGAGGCAACCGACCTGTACTACATCTACCGCGACCGCGCCCTCGCGGCCATGAAGGCTTGACCCGGCGACGCGGGTGGTTCGCGCCGCCCGCGTCACGGCTCCTGGCATGATCGAGCCTCTCTTCCAAGCCCGCGCGGTGGGCAAGAGCTTCCAGGGCACCGCCGCGCTGTCTGGCGTGGACCTGGACCTGCACGCCGGCGAGATGCTGGCGCTGGTGGGTGCCAACGGCGCCGGCAAATCGACGCTAGTAAAAATCATCTGCGGCGCGCAGCGCCCTGACGCCGGGACGCTGCGCGTGGGCGGCCAGCCGGTGCAGTTCCGCGGCGTGGCGGACGCGCTGGCGGCGGGCATCGCCGTGGCGCACCAGCAGGTCGCCATCATCCGGCCGCTAACAGGTGCTGAGAACATCATGCTGGGGCGCGAGCCGCTGCGGGGAGGGCTGATACACCGCCGCGCCCTGGCGGCGCAGGCGCAGGAGTTGGCAGACCGGTTCGGCGTGCGCATCGACCTGGCCCGCGAGTGCGACACGCTGAGCCTGGGCGAGCTGAAAATCCTGGACATCCTGAAGGCGCTCGCCACCGGGCCGCGCATCCTGATCCTGGACGAGCCAACCGCGTCGCTAACCCTGGCGGAGACGCAGCGCCTGTTCGCCTTCCTGCTCGACCTCAAGCGGCAGGGGCTCGGCATCCTGTTCATTTCCCACCACCTCAAAGAGGTGTTCGCCCAATGCGACCGGGTCGCCGTGCTCAAGGACGGGCGCAAGGTGCATGACGGTCCCGTGTCAGGCGTCACCCTGAAGGAGGTGGTGCAGCTGATGGTCGGGCGCACCATCGAGGCTACCGACTGGCACAGCCACGCGGCCCTGGATGGCCTGCCCGCGGTGGCGCTGCGCGACGTGCGGGTGGGCCGGCTAGACGTGCCGGAGCTGACGGTGCGGCGGGGCGAGGTGGTCGGCATCGCCGGCGTGCTCGGCGCGGGGCAGACGGGACTGCTCGAATGCCTGGCCGGCGCCGCACCCGGCGTCGTGGCCAAGGCCGCGCCTGGCGTCGCTGCCGGGGCGGCGCGGCTTGCGGACCTGCCGCACCTGCCCCGCACCGTGGCGGAGGCGATCAGCCATGGGATTTACCTCGTAGCGGACGACCGCCTGCGCAAAGCGATGTTCGGCGGCTTGTCGGTGGGTGAGAACGTGCTGTCGGGCTCGCTGCGCCAGGTCAGCCGCCACGGCTTTATCCGCAGCGGTGCGGCGCTGGGGCTGGTGCGCGGCATCATCGCCCGGCTGCGGGTGCGGTGCAGCGGGCCGCAGCAGGACGTGCTGCAGCTGTCCGGCGGCAACCAGCAGAAGGTGGTGTTCGGCCGCTGGCTGGCCCGCATCGGCGACAGCGCGCCCAAGAGCGCACCGGTGCTGCTGCTGGACAACCCGACGGAGGGCGTGGACGTGGGCAGCAAGGCGGAGCTGTACGCGCTGGTGCGCGACCTCGCGAGCCGGGGGGCGGCGGTGCTGATCGCGTCCGCTGAGTTCTCCGAACTGATTGCGCTGTGCGACCGCGTGTATTGCATCGGCCACGGCAGGCTCGATTGCGCCGTGGCGCGGAGCGAGATGACCGAGGACCGGCTGCTGCTGGAGGTGAGTTGACCATGTCCACGACCGTATCCGAGCCCGTCCGCCGCCGTGTGGAGCTGGGCCCGCTGGCCGCCCGTTATGGCACGGTGGGCGCTGCCCTGCTCATCTTCGCGGTGTTCGCGCTGAGCAGCGGCCGCTTCGTCTCCGCGGCCAACATCAGCAACATCCTGGTGCAGATCTCGGTGCTGATGGTGATCTCCTCCGGCCTCACCGTGGCGGTGGCGAGCGGCGAGTTCGACCTTTCGGTGGGCCAGGTGGCCGGGCTGTCCAGCGTGCTGGTGGCAGGGCTGATGGTGTGGTCGGGGCTGCCGATCGCGCCCGCCATCGCGCTGGCGGTGCTGGCGGGCATGGGCCTCGGCATCGTCAACGGGCTGCTGGTGACGCGGCTGCGCATCCCCTCGCTGATCGCGACCCTGGCGATGGGACCGATCGCGCTCGGCCTCAACTACGCCTATGACGGCGGCGACTCGATCTACGCGAGCTTCCCGGCGTCGTTCTACGTGATCGCCACCGGGCGGGTGGGCGGCGTGCTGCCGGTGCCGATCCTGATCGCCGCCGCCGTGGTGGCGGTGTTCTACGTGCTGGTCAACCACACGCGGCTGGGCCGGGCGGTGGTGGCCACCGGGGCGAACCTGCAGGCGGCGCGGCTGTCCGGCATCAACGTCAACCGCTGCCGCATGGTGGCGCTGACGCTGTCCTCGCTGGGGGCCGCGATGGGCGGCATCATGCTGACCGCGCGGCTCGGCACCGGCCAGCCCGGTGCCGGCGAGCCTTACCTGATGGACAGCCTGACCGCGGTGTTCCTCGGCATGACCGCGTTCAAGCCGGGCCGCGCCACCGTGCAGGGCACGCTGGTGGGCGTGGTCATCATCGGCATGCTGGACAACGGTCTCAACCTGCTCGGCGCGCCGTTCTACCTACAGAACGAGGTGCGCGGCGTGGTGATGATCGCGGCCGTCAGCCTGGCGGTGATGCGCGGCGAGATCCGCTTCTTCTCATAGGTTTTGCAGGAGGCTTACATGGCACAGTCGGGAGAAGGCCGGACGGCGCTGGTCACGGGAGCGAGCCGCGGCATCGGCCGCGCCATCGCGCTCGGCCTCGCACGCGAAGGATTTGACGTTGTGGTGAACGACATCGCGCGCCAGCAAGGGGAACTTGAGGCGGTCGCAGCCGAGATCGCCGCCACCGGGCGGCGCAGCCTGGCGCTGCTCGCGGATGTGGCCGACCGTGCTGCGGTCCGCGCCATGGTGGAGGAGGCGATCGCGCGGATGGGCCGGATCGACGCCGTGGTGAACAACGCCGGCATCCTGATCGCCAACTCGGTCGAGGCCTTGGAAGAGGCGCAATGGGACGCGGTGATGGACGTGAACGCAAAGGGCACGTTCCTCGTCGTGCAGGCGCTACTGCCGCACATGCGCGAGCGGAGCTATGGGCGGATCGTCAACGTTGCTTCCATCGGCGGCAAGCACGGCGCGCCGGAGCAGGCGCACTACTCCGCCAGCAAGGCCGCCATCATGGGCTTCACCCGGGTGCTGGCACAGGAGGTGGGTGCCTTCGGCATCACCGCAAACTGCGTCTGCCCCGGCATCATCGTGACCGAGATGGGCCGCACCAACTTGGAGGAGAAGGCGGTGGCCGACCGTTGGATCAGCAACACCGCGTTGCGTCGGCTTGGCCAGCCGGAGGACGTGGTGGGCCCGGCCTGCTTCCTGGCCTCGGACGCGTCGTCCTTCGTCACCGGCCAGTCGCTCAACGTGTGCGGCGGCATCGTGCTGAGCTGACGGCCGTGTACTTGGAGAAGCTGCGGCTCGATGGCCGGTTCGCCGTCGTCACTGGCGGCGGCGGCGGGATCGGCTTGGCGTGCGGCATGGCGCTGGCCGAGGCGGGGGCGCGCGTGGTCGTAACAGACCTCCATGCGGTGGGAGCCAAAGCCGGGGCTGCCGCGATCACCGCCGTCGGTGGAGCGGCGCATTCGGCCGTCCTCGACGTCACCCAGGCGGCGAGCGTCGCTGCAGTGGCCAGCCATATCGTTGAGGAGCATGGCCGGATTGACATCTTGGTCTGCAACGCCGGGATCGTCGTGTCCGAGGTGAAGGCTGAAGACATCGACGACGAGCTTTGGACCCGGCACATCGACATCAACTTGAGCGGCGTGTTCCGCTGCTGCCGTGAGTTCGGTCGCGTCATGCTGCGGCAGGGAAGCGGCGCAATCGTCAACATCGGCTCCATGGCGGGCTCCATCGTCGTGCGCCCGCAGGAGCAGGCGGCCTACAACGCCTCCAAGGCAGGCGTGCACCATCTTACCCGCTCGCTTGCCACGGAATGGGCAGCGCAGGGAGTGCGGGTCAACGCGGTGGCACCCACTTACATCGAAACCTCACTGACGCGCTTCGGCATGGCAAAGCCGGAGCTGTATTGCCAGTGGCTGGCAAACACTCCGATGGGCCGCGTCGGCCAGCCAGATGAGATCGCCTCGATCGTGCATTTCTTGGCCTCGGACGCGGCGAGCCTGATGACCGGCAGCATCCTCTATGCGGATGCTGGTTACACGCTCTGGTAGGCACAATGATCGTGGAGTTGTCGGTGGACTCAACCGGTCGTCGCAACACCCTGGGGGAATGTTGGGATGGCGGGTAAGCGTCGGTCTGAT
>CAXTJU010000096.1:0-11404 GCA_964244655.1 uncultured Acetobacteraceae bacterium
GCCCTGGCCAACGCGGGCGGCTTCCTGTGCGCCCAGGCCGCGGTCGGCGCGATGCTGCTCGGCGCGGGCGTGCGCCCGGTGTTCGCCGCCGGGTCGGTGTTCCTGCTGGTGGCGGCGTTCGAGGCGGCGGGCGGCCTGCCGCGGGCCGGCGTGCTCGCCGGGTTCGCCGCCGCCGCCGCCCGCCGGGTGCTGGACGCCGCCCGGCCCGGCGACTCGGTGCCCGAGCCGGCGCAGCCCGCGCCGCTGCCCGGCGGCACCGCGCTGCGGCTGGAGGGGGTGCGCTTCCGCTGGTCGCCGGAGCGTCCCGAGCTGTTCGACGGGCTGACGCTGGACGTGCCGCAGGGCGCGCGGGTGGCGGTGCTGGGAGTGTCCGGCTCCGGCAAGTCCACCCTGGCCGCGCTGCTGCTGAAGGTCGCGGCCCCCCAGGCCGGCCGCATCCTGCTCGGCGGCACGGACATCGCGGCCCTTGCCGCCGACGAGCTGCGGACCCGCTTCGGCTGGCTGTCGCAGGACAGCCACCTGTTCGACGACACCATCCGCGCCAACCTGCTGCTCGGCCGCCCGGACGCGGACGAGGCCGCCCTGTGGCGCGCGCTGGACCAGGCGGAGATCGGCGAGTTCGTGCGCGGCCTGCCGGAGGGCCTGGACACCTGGCTCGGCGAGGGCGGCGCGCGGGTGTCGGGCGGGCAGGGCAGGCGGGTGGCGCTCGCCCGCGCCCTGCTGTCGGACGCCCCCGTGCTGATCCTGGACGAGCCCTGCGCCGGGCTGGACGGGCAGACGGAGCGGGCTTTCCTGCAAACGCTGAACGGCCTGCCCGCCGGGCGCACGCTGATCCTGATCTCCCACCGGCTGACCGGGGTGGAGAAGCTAGACCGCATCTGGCGGCTGTCCGCCGGCCACGCCGTCGCCGCGGCGGCATGAGGTTGGCCGCCCTTGGTTGACGCCGCGCGGATGCGGGAGGCACTAGGGACGCTCCACGTCGGAGATCACTGTATGCGCCGCCTTGCCCCGGGCCTGGTCCTGCTCGCCTTGTCCGCCTGCGCCCAGCCGCAGCTGCCGAACCAGGTCTATCCCGTGTTCTTCAAGGAGTTCTCCGCGACCCTGGACGACACGGGCGCCGAGATCGTGGCCAACGCCGCGTCCGTCGCCAAGCAGTTTCCCGCTGTCCCGGTGAAGGTGTCGGGCTACGCCGACCGCGCCGGCTCCCCCCAGGCCGACATCGACCTGTCCAAGCGCCGCGCCGACGCCGTGGCGGCCCTGCTGCAACGCGATGGGGTCAGCGCCGCGCGCTTGTCGCGCGAGGCCGTCGGCACCCCGCCGGACAGTCAGCCCGGCGTCGAGCGCCGCCGGGTCGAGATCGACATCGGCTCCTGACGCCATGCCGGACGGCGCCCCGGATCGTGCCACGGGCCGCGACGGCGCGCGCGAGGTGCTGCGCCGGGTGTTCGGCTTCCCTGAGTTCCGCGGCTTGCAGGCCGAGGCCGTGCAGCGCGTGGTGGAGGGCGGCGACGCGCTGGTGCTGATGCCCACGGGGGCGGGCAAGAGCGTTTGCTACCAGGTGCCCGCCCTGGTGCGCCACGGCGTCGCCATCGTGGTCTCGCCGCTGATCGCGCTGATGGACGACCAGGTGGCCGCCCTGCGGCAGCTCGGCGTGTCCGCCGGTGCGCTGCATTCGGAGGTCGAGCCGGACGACGCCTCCCGCACGTCGCGCGCGCTCACCGACGGCACGCTCGACCTGCTGTACGTGTCGCCGGAGCGGCTGATGATGTCCGGCACGCTGGAGCGGCTGTGGCGGCAGGAGGTGGCGCTGATCGCGGTGGACGAGGCGCACTGCGTCTCCGCCTGGGGCCACGAGTTCCGCCCGGAGTACCGCATGCTCAAGCGGCTGCGGCAGGATTTCCCCGGCGTGCCGCGCATCGCGCTCACCGCCACCGCCGACCCGCGCACCCGGGAGGACATCCTGGTGGCGCTGGACATGACGGACGCGCACGTGTTCGCCGCCTCCTTCCACCGCCGCAACCTGCACATCGCCGCCAAGCCCAAAGCGGGCGAGATGAGCCAGCTCACCGAGTTCCTGCGCCGCCGCGCCGGCCAGGCCGGCATCGTCTATTGCGGCAGCCGCAACAAGACCGAGCGGGTGACGCAGAGCCTCAAGGCGGCGGGCCAGCCGGCGCTCGCGTTCCACGCCGGGCTGTCGCCGCTGGAGAAGCGGATGGCGCTGGCCCGGTTCCGCTCCGGCGAGCCGGTGGTGATGGTCGCCACCATCGCGTTCGGCATGGGCATCGACCGGCCGGACGTGCGCTACGTGGTGCACCTGGACATGCCGGACAGCCCGGAATCCTACTACCAGCAGATCGGCCGCTCCGGCCGCGACGGCGAGCGGGCCGACACGCTGCTGCTGTACGGCGGCGAGGACATCGTGCGCGCCCGGCACTGGCTGGAGCAGTCCACCGCGCCGGAAGCGGAGCGCCGGGTGCGCGCCGCCCGGCTGGAGGCGATGATCGGCCTGACCGAGACGCCGCAGTGCCGCAGCCGCACCCTGCTCGCCTGCTTCGGCGAGGACCTGGGCGAGCCGTGCGGCCACTGCGACATCTGCGCCAACCCGGTCAACCTGTTCGACGGCACGGTGGCGGCGCAGAAGGTGCTCTCCGCCATCTACCGCACCGGGCAGATGTTCGGCGCGCTGCACATCACCGCCGTGCTGCGCGGCGAGCGCACCCCGATGGTCGAGAAGCACGCGCATGACCGGCTGCCGACCTGGGGCGCCGGCAAGGACCAGACCGACGGCTTCTGGCGCGGCGTGATCCGCCAGCTGGTCTCGATCGGCGCGCTGCAGCGCGGCGAGGGGGAGCGCGCCGGCCTCGCCCTGGTGTCGGAGCGCGCCCGCCCGATCCTGCGCGGCGAGCAGGTGGTGATGCTGCGCGAGGAGGTGGCGGACCCGCTGGCCGGCAAGCCGCGTGCCCGCAGCCGGGCCGTCAAGGCCGAGCCCGGCGACGCCGACGCCCCCGCCGGCGCGTTCGAGGCGCTGCGGGCCTGGCGCACGGCAGAGGCCAAGCAGCAGGCGGTGCCGCCCTACATCATCTTCAGCGACGCGGTGCTGCGCGACGTGGCCGCCGTGCAGCCGCGCACGCTGGACGACCTGGCGCAGGTCAAGGGCGTCGGCGCGTCCAAGCTGGACCGCTACGGCAAGGCCGTGCTGCGGGTGCTCAAGGAAGCATCCTGACCATCCCGTTCGAGCCCATCCCGTTCCAGCCGGGCCGCTTCCGCTCCGCCGCGGCGCACTACCTGCGGGGCCGCCCGGGCTACGCGCCGGCGCTGATCCAGGACGTGGCAGCGCTGTGCGGGCTGGACGGCACGGGGACCCTGCTGGACCTCGGCTGCGGCCCCGGCCAGCTCGCCGCCGCGTTCCGCCCCCATGTGGCCGCCGCCCTCGGCATGGACCCGGAGCCGGAGATGCTGGACCTGGCGCGCAGCCTGTCGCCGGACATCGCGTTCCGCCAGGGCGCGTCGCACGACCTTCCTTCAAGCGTGGGGGCCCCCGGCATGGGTCCGTTCCGCTTTGTCGTCATCGGCCGCGCCTTCCATTGGATGGACCGCGCCGACACCGCCCGCCGGCTGGACGGCCTGATCGAACCCGGCGGCGCGCTGGTGCTGCTGCGCACCGACCACCCGGACCTGCCCGACAACGCCTGGCGCGCCCGGTTCCAGCAGGCGGTGGACGCGGCCACCGGCGGCGGCCAGCGCGCCGCCTGGCGGCAGCCCGGCTGGGCGCCGCACGAGGCGGTGCTGCTCGACTCCCCGTTCCGCGACCTGCGCCGCCTCAGCGTGCTGGAGCGCCGCCGCACCCCGGGCGGGGCGCTGGTGGACCGCGCGCTGTCCATGTCCGGCACCACCCGGGCCAGGCTGGGCGAGGCGGGAGTCGCCGCCCTGGGCGCAGCGATCGAAGCGATGCTGCCGCCGGACGGGATGGTGACGGAGGTGGTGGAGTCCACGGCCCTGATCGCCCGCCGCCCGCCCGGCGCTTGACCCGGCGGGGCTGCGGACGCATTTTCCCGGCCAGACCCCGCTCAGCAGAGAAGCCCCATGGCCAAGTCCAACACCGTCCAGATCCGCCTCGTCTCCACCGCGGACACCGGCTATTTCTACGTGACCAAGAAGAACGCCCGCTCCGCCACCGGCAAGCTGGAGCTGCGCAAGTACGACCCGGTGGCGCGCAAGCACGTCGCGTTCAAGGAAGCCAAGATCAAGTAAGCCGCCGCAGCCGCCAGTTCACGGCGGCCCCCGCCAGCAGCAGCGCCGACGTGAGGCCGAACACCGCGCGCAAGCCCACATGCGCGGCCACGAACCCGCCCAGCAACGGACCCGCCACCTGGCCGGCGAACTGCGCCGACACCGCGTAGCCCAGCATGGTTCCCGCCACCCCGTCCGGTACGCTGCGCCGGATGGTGGCGTTGACGGCCGGCAGCAGCCCGGCCAGCGCCACGCCCATCAGGAAGCGCAGCCCGATCAGCTGCCACGCCGCCGTCACGAAGGCCTGCGGGATTAGCAGCAGCCCGCTCGCCAGCAGGCATCCCGTCACCACCTGCCAGGCGCCCACCCGGTCCGCCAGCCTCCCTAGCCGCGGGGCGGCAAGGATACTGCCGAACGCGGAGGCGGCCATGACCAGGCCGGAGGCGAAGGTCACGTTGCCCCCCGATGGCACGAGCGGCCCGACGTAGAGCGAGATGATCGGCTCGATGGACATGTTGGCCAGCATCAGCAGCATGGCCGTGCCCAGCATCGCCACCACCGGGCGTCGGTCCGGCACGGCGGCCCAGCCGCCGCCGCGCGCGGCCACCCGGGGTGGGCGCGGCTGCTCGCGCACCAGCAGCAGGGTGAGCAGGAAGGCCACGAAGATCACGCCGCCGGCGAGGTAGAACGTGCCGCGGATGCCGATCAGCCCCGGTAGCACGCCGCCCGCCAGCGGCCCGATCAGGTTGCCCGCCATCGCGCCGACCGAAAGCGTGCCGAGCGCCCAGCCGGCCCGGTCCCGCGGCGTCTGCGTCGCCACCAGCACCACGGCGCCGGAGGAGTAGCCGCCCAGCAGCCCGGCCAGCAGCCGCAGCATCACCAGCTGGCCCACGCTCTGCGCCAGGCCGATCGACCCCATGGCGAGCGCCATGCACAGGCTGGCCCGCACCAGGATCAGCTTGCGGCCGTAGCGGTCGGCGACCCGGCCCCACACCGGCGCCATCAGCCCCGCGCCGAGGAAGGTCGCGCCGAATGCCACCCCCGACCACTGCACCACCGCCTGCGGCGAGCCCGCCCCCAGCTCCGCCACGTAGGCCGGCAGGAACGGCAGCAGCAGCGTCATCGCGGCCAGCGTGGTGAACGAGCCGAACAGGCAGACCCAGAGGTTGCGCCGCCAGTACGTGTCCGGGAGCGTCAGTGCCCGTTTGAGAATGCGCTGCGGCGAGTCAGAGGCGCCCGCTTGGCGCCGCCCGGCGTGGCCTTTCGAGCACCGGAGCGGAGCGGCCTTGCTGGCCGTGAGCACCGGAGCACAGGAAGGCCGCGTCGGATGACCGCTGCAGTAGCGTTGTCAAACGGGCGCTCAGTCCACCGCCACCATCACGTCGCTGGCCTTCACCACGGCGCTCGCCGCCATGCCGTCCTTCAGGCCCAGCTCGTCCACCGCCTCGTTGGTGATGGCGGCCATGACGACCGTGCCGCCCACGTCCAGCCGCACATGCGCGGTGGTGGCGCCGCGCTGGATCGACAGGATGGTGCCCCGCAGGACGTTGCGCGCGCTGATCTTCATTGGCAGGTGTTCCTTCCTTCGACGATAAGCACAGCGCCCGGAGGAGCCACGCGATGCATCGACGCACCCTGCTTACCCTGCCAGCCCTGCTGCTGCCAGCCGTGGCCCCACGCTTCGCCCAGGCCCAGCCCGCCCCCGTCACCGTGTTCGCCGCCGCCAGCCTGACGGACGCGATGAACGACGTGGACAAGCTGTGGCAGGCCGCCGGGCATCCGGCGTTGCGCGCCTCCTTCGCCAGCTCCTCCACCCTGGCGCGGCAGATCGAGCAGGGCGCCCCCGCCCAGGTGTTCGCCTCCGCGGACGAGCAGTGGGCCGACTGGCTGCAAGCCCGCGCCCTGCTGGTGCCAGGCACCCGGCAGGACGTGCTGACCAACAGCCTGGTGCTGGTCGAGCCGCGCGCCGCCCTGCATCCGGTGGCCATCGGCGCGGGCCTCGACCTGGACGCCCTGCTCGGCCCCGGCGGCCGGCTCGCCGTGGGGGACCCGGCGCACGTGCCGGCCGGCATCTACGCCCAGCAGGCGCTCACCCGGCTCGGCCTGTGGGCGGCCGCCGAACCCCGCCTGGCCCGCACCGAGGACGTGCGCGGCGCGCTGCTGCTGGTGGAGCGCGGCGAGGCCCCCGCCGGCATCGTCTATGCGACGGACGTGGCGGTGAGCCCCGGGCTGGCGGTGGCCGGCGCCTTCCCGCCGGGTTCGCACGACCCGATCAGCTACCCGTTCGCCCTGGTGCAGGGCGGCGACACGGCGGAGGCGCGGGCCTTCCTGCGCTTCCTGTCCGGCCCGGAGGCGCGGGCGGTGTTTACCCGCCGCGGCTTCGGCCTGGCGGACGCGGCGCTCGGATAAGGTGCCGCGGCCAGCACGGGTTGCGCCAGGACGCCAGGGATGGAATAGCTGAGGCAGAAGTTTCTGTGTTGCACAAGCAACGCGCAAAAGCGTGAGCAACAATGCGTCCATTGGGAGGAAGCGAGCATGCCTTCTGCTGAAACTGGACCTGTTTCATCAGCCCAGGACTTCGATGCCCTGCGCGACCGCTACCGCATCGAGCGGGAGCGCCGCACCCCGGGCGAGGGCGAACGCAGCTACCTCGACATGGGACGCGGCTTCCAGCGCCTGCTCGATGACCCGTACGCCGCCCCGGCGCCCCGCGAGGCGCTGCATGACGAGGTGAACGTGCTGGTGGTCGGCGGCGGCCTGGGCGGCCTGCTCACGGCGGCGCGGATGCGCGAGGCCGGCGTGGACAAGGTCCGCATCGTGGAGTCCGGCGGCGACGTGGGCGGCACCTGGTACTGGAACCGCTACCCGGGCGCGGCCTGCGACGTCGAATCCTACATCTACCTGCCGTTGCTGGAAGAGACCGGCTACATGCCGACCGAGCGCTACACCAAGGCGGCCGAGATCAGCGCCCATTGCCGCCGCATCGCCGAGCACTACAAGCTCTACGACGACGCCTGCTTCTCCACCATGGCGACCTCGCTCGACTGGGACCCGGCGGCCGCCCGCTGGACGGTGCGGACCGACCGCGGCGATGTCATGCAGGCGCGCTTCGTCGTGCTGACCACCGGGCCGCTCAACCGGCCCAAGCTGCCCAACATCCCGGGCATCGAAAGCTTCAAGGGCCACAGCTTCCACACCAGCCGCTGGGACTACGAGTACACCGGCGGCACCGCCACCGAGCCGCTCGCCGGCCTGGCGGACAAGCGGGTCGGCATCATCGGCACCGGCGCCACCGCCATCCAGTGCGTGCCGCCGCTCGCCCGCTCGGCGCAGCACCTGTACGTCTTCCAGCGCACCCCATCCTCCGTGGACGCCCGCGACAACGCGCCCACCGACCCCGAATGGGCGGCAAGCCTGGAGCCAGGCTGGCAGCAGCGCCGCATCGAGAGCTTCACCAACCAGCTCGCCGGCAACATCCTGGAGGAGGACCTGGTCGCCGACGGCTGGACCGTGCTCGCCCGCGCCATGCGCGCCATGCTGGCCGAGAACCCGGCTTCCGGCGCCGACCCGGCGGCGCTGCTGGAGCGCGCGGACATGGAGAAGATGGTGCAGATCCGTGAGCGGATGAGCAGCATCGTCAAGGACCCCGCCACCGCCGAGGCGCTGAAGCCCTGGTTCAGCCTGTTCTGCAAGCGGCCCTGCTTCCACGACGAATACTTGCAGTCGTTCAACCAGCCGAACGTCTCCCTGGTGGACACGGCGGGCAAGGGCGTGGAGCGCATCACCGAAACCGGCGTCGTGGTGGCCGGCCAGGAATACCCGATCGACTGCCTGATCTACGCCACCGGCTTCGAGGTCAACACCGACTTCTCGCAGCGGTCAGGCTTCGCGGTGCGCGGCGTGGACGGCGTGTCGCTCACCGACAAGTGGGGCGGCGGCATGTCCACGCTGCACGGCATGCACAGCCGCGGCTTCCCCAACTGCTTCGTGCTCAGCCACTCGCAGTCGGGCATGTCGGTCAACTTCCCGCACATGCTGAGCGAGCAGTCCAAGCACCTCGCCCACATGGTCGAATACTGCCTGAACCACGGCGTCCGCACCCTGGAGGCCACCGCGGCAGCCGAGCAGACGTGGGTCGAGACGATCATCAAGCAAAGCGAGGGCCGCCGGAAGTTCCTCGAAACCTGCACGCCGGGCTACTTCAACAACGAGGGCAACGTGACCGACGCCACCAGCCGCAGCGCCCCCTACGGCGCAGGCCCGATGGCGTTCATCAAGCTGCTGCAGCAATGGCGCGAGGCGGGCGACTTCGAGGGCCTGGAACTCGACGGCAAGCCCGTCCCCGCCCAGGAGCTGGCCTCGTGACGCAGGACGACGCAATCAAGAGTGGGGGCCGCAAGTCGGTCTTCATCACCGGCGCCGCGTCCGGCATCGGCCGCGCCACCGCGCAGCTGTTCGCCGCCAAGGGCTGGTTCGTCGGCGCGTTCGACCTCAACCAGGCCGGCCTCGCCACGCTGCAGGACGAGATCGGCGCGGAGAACGGCCTGTTCGCCCCGCTCGACGTGTCCGACCGCCCGGCCTTTCTCGCGGCCGCCGCCTCGTTCGGCGCGGCGACGGGCGGCACGCTCGACCTGCTGTTCAACAACGCCGGCATCGGCGTCGGCGGCCTGTTCGACGACCTGGCCTGGGACGACGTGCTGAAGGTCGTGGGCGTCAACTTCCTCGGCGTGATGATCGGCGTGCAGGCCGCGATGCCCCTGCTGCGCGCGACGCCGGGTGCGCTGTGCCTCACCACCTCCTCCTCGTCGGCGATCTGGGGCACCGGCGGGATTGCGGTGTACTCCGCCACCAAGCATGCGGTGCGCGGGCTGACCGAGGCGCTGTCGGTCGAGTTCAAGCGCTACGGCCTGCGCGCGGCCGACCTGCTGCCCGGCCTGATCGACACGCCGATCCTGCCCGACGCGCTGCGCGCCATGGCGCCGCCGGATGGCATGTGGCGGCTGGTGCCGCCGGCCGAGGTGGCCGAGGCCGTGTGGGGGGCCTATCATAGCGACCAGCTGCACTGGTACGTGCCGCCGCAGCTGAAGGACTTCGCCCTGCAAGTCGTCCAATCCCCGGAGCAGGTGCGCGAGGAGCGCGCCAGGCAGTTCGGCTTCATCCCGCAAGCCCAAGGAACCCCATGACGCATCGCCTCGCCCTGCTGGCCGCGCTCGCCGCCCCGCTGCTCTCCTCCGCCCCCCTGCTCTCCTCCGCCCACGCCGCCGACGCGGTCTCCGCCGCCGACCGCAGCTTCGTCGCCATGGTCAGCCAAGGCGGCATGTTCGAGGTCAAGGCCGGCCAGCTCGGCGCCGAGCAGGGCAGCGCGCAGGACATCCGCGACCAGGGCAACACGGAGGCGCACGACCACGACGGCGTCGGCGCCAAGCTCAAGCAGGTTGCGTCCGACGCCGGGATCACCTTCCCCGACACGCTGAACCCGCAGTTCCAGCACGAGCTGGACGACCTCAAGGCGCTGTCCGGCCCGGCGTTCGACAACGCCTACCTGCGAGACATGGAGGACATCCACGCCAAGGACGGCGCCGCCTTCGCGGCCGAGGCCAAGAGCGGCACCAACCCCAAGCTGCGCGCCTTCGCCGCCGAGACCCACCGCATCGTGCTGCGCCACATCGGCGAGCTGAAGGCGGTCGGGCCGGGGAAGCCGTAAGGCCGAGCCAAGCCCCGACCAGGGGAGCTCAGCCGCTCGACGCCGCCGCCAGCGCGCCCGAGGACCAGCTGCGCGCCCCGCTCGAAGCCCTGCTCGCCGACCTGGCCTCCCCGAACGTCACCCTGGCGGACCCGGCGGCCGGTACTGGCACCTACCTGCTCGGCGTGCTGCGCCGCATCGCCGAGACCACCCGGGCCGACCAGGGCGCCGGCGCGATTCCTGCCGTGGTCCGCGCAGCATTGCCCCGGCTGATCGGCTTCGAGCTGCAGTTCGGCCCGTTTGCCGTGGCGCAGCTGCGGCTGATGGCGGAGGTGGCGGACCTGCTGCGCGTGCGCGGCACGGTGCCGCAGGACGTGCGCCTGCGCCTGTACGTCACGAACACGCTGGGCCCGCCCTACAAGGAGAAGGCCAAGGGCCGCGGCGGCTGGGTCGAGTCCGGCAGCGCCGCCGCGGCCGCCCCGCTCGCCCGCTGGCTGCCGCCGCCGGACTGGGGCGTCGGCGCGCACGCCAAGCACCTGCGCAACCTGTATGTTTACTTCTGGCGCTGGGCCACCTGGAAGGTGTTCGGCGACGCCGCGGCGGGCACGGACCAGCGGGGGATCGTCTGCTTCATCACCGTGGCCGGCTTCCTGAACGGCCTGGGCTTCCAGGCGATGCGCGACCACCTGCGCCGCAGCACCGACGAGCTGTGGGTGGTCGGTTGCTCGCCGGAGGGCCACCAGCCGGCGGTGGCCAGCCGGGTGTTCTAGGGCGTGCAGCGCCGGATGGGGCAAACATCGACGGAGCTTGGGCCGGCTTAACCGCCCGTTAGCCCCGTCCCGCCCCACCTGCCGAAGGGCGAGCGCCCGGACGTGCCGGCAGATGGCGAAATCCCCTCCGAGGCCGAAGCCATGCCGGGGACGATCTGCAACGTGGCCCCGGCCGTGTGGGCCTAAGAAGTCTCCGGCAAGCAGGTGCTGGCCCAATGGTTCAGCTACCACGGGCGCGACCGCAGCCGCCCCCTGATCGGCGACCGCCGCCCGCCCTCGCCGCTGGGCGACATCCAGCCCGCCGGCTGGCCCGCCGAATACACCGCCGAGCTGCTCCACGTGCTGAGCCGTCTGGTGGCGCTGAAACCCCGGCAGGCCGACCTGCTCGCCCGCCTCTACGCCGGCCCCCTCGTTCCCGCCGCCTTGGCCGGCCTCGCCCCCAGCCCAGCCCGGCGGACCACGAGGCGCAACGAACGGCAGGGCGAGCTGATGGGTGACTAAGGCCAGCAGCCCCGCGGCTGAAACCCACGGCCTCTCGCGACGCCGCACTCCGGTCATGCCCGCGCGAAGCCCCCAAAGGGCCAGCGTGCCCGCCGTCCCCCGCCGTCCTGCCCGGACGGAGCCGCCCAAGGCTCCGCGTGCGCGCCGTACCCCCATCACCGCCCCCCCCCCTCCGTCATGCCCGGACTTGATCCGGGCACCCACGCGAGGGCAGCGCACG
>CAXTJU010000097.1:0-11230 GCA_964244655.1 uncultured Acetobacteraceae bacterium
CGCAGCTGCTCGGAGGAGAAATTGCGCAAATCACCCGGAACACCAACACGGTCCAACAACGGCGTCACCGGACGGTGGGGAAGAACAGGGGCGTTCATGTCAAAACCCTCGTGACACGACATAGCGCACGAGGTCGCGCAAGTGCCGGGCCTGCTCGCCGAACCCGTCCAGGTGGGCGGCGGCTTGCTGGCTCAGCACCTGGGCCTGCTCGGCGGCGCGGTCCGGCCCCAGCAACGAGACTAGGGTCGCCTTGCCCGCCGCAGCATCCTTGCCGGCGGTCTTGCCGATGGCCGCGGTGTCTCCTGCCGCGTCCAGCAGGTCGTCCGCGATCTGGAACGCCGCCCCCAAATCCCGCCCATAGGCCGCGACCTGCGCCCGCTCCGCCGACCCGGCACGCCCCAGGATCGCCCCGGCTTCCGCGCCATACTGGATCAGCCGCCCCGTTTTCAGCGCCTGCAGCCGCAGCACGTCGGCCATGGCCAGGTCACGCCCCTCGGCCACCATGTCGATCATCTGGCCCCCTGCCATGCCGTGCGCGCCGGCAGCCGACGCCAGGGCCGCCACCAGCTCGCAGCGCGCCAGCGGGTCTGGATGGGTCGCCGGGTCGGCCAGCACCTCGAAGGCGCGAGTCTGCAATGCATCGCCGGCGAGGATGGCGGTCGCCTCGTCGAAAGCGCGGTGGGTGCTGGGCTGGCCGCGGCGCAAATCGTCGTCGTCCATCGCCGGCAGGTCGTCATGCACCAAGGAGTAGGCGTGTAGCATCTCAACCGACGCCGCCACCCGAGCGGCCCGGGCCTGCGGCACGCCGAACAGCCCCGCCACTTGCAGCACCAGGAAGCCGCGCAGCCGCTTGCCGCCGTTCAGGCTGGCGTAGCGCATGGCATCGGTCAGCCGGCCTTCGAGCCCGGTGGACCCGCCGATCAACTCGACCAGGGCGGCTTCTATGATAGAGGCGGCACCCGCCATCACGCCGGTCAGCCCGCCCGTTTCGTCACGCACCAGCATGTCAGCCGACATTCACCGCCACCACGATATCAAGCCTTTCCGGAACGCCTCGACCCGGCGCTGCACGCGGCGGGGGCGGGGGCGATGTCATCGTCTCAAGAAACACTGCCCCTCCGCCCGATGCAAGATAGCGCCTTTCACGGCCACCAAAATGCGGCTTTGCTGCAACATCATGGCAAAACCGTGCTGCTGCACTGCCACAAGCGTCATTGTTCCGTGGGGCTGGCGGTGCCAATGTGATGGCAGAGCACCCCCGCGCGGCTTGCAACCGCGCCCGATCGGTGGCGAGTGTGCCCGAGATGATGCCGTGGGCCAGGCCCCGGCGAAGGAGAATGGCTGATGTCAGTTCCGTTGCAGCAGGTCATCCGGGTCGGGACCTACGTCGTCAAGCAGCACCTCGCCGGCCGCAAGCGCTACCCGCTGGTGCTGATGCTGGAGCCGCTATTCCGCTGCAACCTGGCCTGCTCCGGCTGCGGCAAGATCGACTACCCGGGCGAAATCCTGAACCAGCGCCTATCGGTCGCGGATGCGATCGAGGCGGTGGACGAGTGCGGCGCCCCCGTGGTGGCCATCGCCGGCGGCGAGCCGCTGCTGCACAAGGAGATGCCGGAGATCGTCGAGCAAATCCTGGCGCGCAAGAAGTTCGTCTATCTCTGCACCAACGCCCTGCTGCTGGAGAAGAAGCTCGACCAGTACAAGCCGAACCCGTACTTCTCCTGGGACGTGCACCTGGACGGCGACCAGGAGATGCACGACCGCGCCGTCAGCCAGGACGGGGTGTACGACCGCGCCATTGCCGCCATCAAGGAGGCCAAGCGCCGCGGCTTCCGCCTGTCGATCAACTGCACTCTGTTCGATGGCGCGCAGGCCGACCGAGTCGCCAAGTTCTTCGACGAGGTGATGGCCATGGGCGTGGACGGCATCATGACCTCGCCGGGCTACGCCTACGAGCGCGCGCCGGACCAGGCGCATTTCCTGTCCCGCCAAAAGACCAAGCAGCTGTTCCGCGATATCCTGGCGCGCGGCAAGGGCAAGGGCTGGCGCTTCACCCAATCCCCACTGTTCATGAACTTCCTGGCCGGCAACGAGAGCTACCAGTGCACGCCCTGGGGCAAGCCGACGCGCAACGTGTTCGGCTGGCAGCGCCCTTGCTACCTGCTGGGTGAGGGCTACACCAAGACGTTCAAGGAGCTGATGGACACCACCGACTGGGACAAGTACGGCACGGGCAACTACGAGAAGTGCGCCGACTGCATGGTCCATTCCGGCTACGAGAGCACGGCGGTGATGGATGCGGTGAAGAGCCCGATCAAGACCCTGGCCGTGGCGTTGCGCGGCCCGCGCGTCACCGGGCCGATGGCGCCGGAGATCAAGCTGGAGGGCCAGCGCCCGGCCGACTACGTGTTCAGCCAGCATGTGCAGGAGAAGCTGGCCGAGCTGCGCCAGAAGCCCAAGACGCCGGAAGTCGCCAGCGCGGAGTGAGGTGGCGGCCGCGAGTTTACAGGCCCATCCGTTGATGTAGCGTTCTCCCGCAGCCATGCGGGGGAACGTCGGTGGAGGGATTGGAGAGCACGGCGGATCGGCTCGCGCTGAAGCGCATATACCGCCGCCGAATCGTTTGCATGACGGCCCTGGTTCCGTTCGGGTCCCTGTGGTGGGTCACCTATCGCTGGGTGATGCGCCGGTTCGACATGGACCAGACCACTGCCTACGTCGGCGTTACGTTCGTCTTCTTGGCTGGTGGCGGTCTGTTGATAGTTGCTGGAATGCGCGCCGCAAAAATCATGGGCTGGAGCCTTGCCGCGAACTCAGCCTTAACGCCGCACATGCGCTGGCTTCAGGCAGAGAGAGTGCTTCGCATCGCTGCCAAGCTACGCATCATATTAGTTTTCTTGATCAGCCTTACTACGCTGCAAAAAAGTTCGGCGTTCCTGGTTTCTAATAGCCACACCCTCACCGATAGCGGTTGGTTCCTCATCACGTACCTCGTGTTCGGGTTTGAATTCTACTGGCCCTATTCCGGTCAACCGGCGGATGAGCTGACCCGGGCGCGGCAGCAGCAAGCCGCCCGGGCCGGCTACTCGGCGGTGACGCTCCTTGGCCTCTGCACGGCAGTATACAGCTTCCACCATCCCGGCTTCGCAGCCCCTGCCCTGCCGGTGATCTTGTTGCTCGGCCTGATGGCCTGCCTGATCCGGATGGCCTGGCTGGAACGGCGACCAGTGCTGCAAGAGCCGCACGGCCCGGCCCCCGCCAACGGCGTGCGCGACGCCCGCACCCGGCAAGGGCTGAGCTATGCGGCGTTGGCCGAGCAGATGGACGTGCCCAGCCGAACCGTCCAGGCCGTCGAGTGCGGCCGGCATGAGCCGTCAGCCCAACTGGCTATGCGCTTTGCTGGAGCGTTAGGGACCAGCGTAGAAACCTTGTTCGCCCAGCGAGCTGCCCTTCACCCATAATCAGGTGTCCAGAGGACCTCGTCCTCTGGCGGGGTCCGGGGCAGAGCCCCGATCTTCCTAGGTCTCCAGCAGTCGCGCCGCGTGCCGCAGATCCTCCACGAACGCCGCATACTCCCGCTGCTTGCTCTCCTCGTCTGGCAGCCGCAGCAAGTAGGACGGGTGCACCGTCACCAGCGCCTGCGAGTTGCCGTCCAGCACGATCGGCCGGCCCCGCTCGCGGGAGATGGTGATCGCCTTGCCGAGCACCGCCCGCGCGGCCGTAGCACCCAGCAGCACTGTGATGGCGGGCTTGACCTCGCGGCGCTCCAAGTCGAGCCAGAACCGGCAGGCGTTGATGTCGCCGGTGTCCGGCTTGGCGTGGATGCGCCGCCGGCCGCGCAACTCGAACTTGAAGTGCTTGACCGCATTGGTGACGTAGGCACTGCCACGGTCGATCCCGGCCTCCGCCAGCGCCTTGTTGAACATCTGCCCCGCCGGCCCGATGAACGGGCGACCCGCCAGATCCTCCTGGTCGCCGGCTTGCTCGCCCACGAACATCAGCCGGGCGTCGTCCGGGCCTTCGCCGAACACCGTCTGCGTCGCAGGCTCCCACAGCGGGCAGGCGCGGCACCCGGCGGCTTCCTTGCGCGCCGCAGCCAGCGGACTGTCGGACGGATCGGCAGCGATCGGCTCCGCAGGCACGCGAGCCGGCTTCTCGGGCGAGATCACCGGTCGCTCCACCATGTCGGCAACCCGAGCGGCGGCGCCGCGGATCAGCTCCGGGATCGCGGCGGCCTCCGGCAGGTTGCGCCAGTATTTGCGCGGCATCTCGGAGGTCATCGCGCCCACCTTCAGCCGGGCGGGGTTGAAGATGCTGCTGAAATAGGCGCGCCAGTAGGCTTCCAGCTTGTCGTCGTCCGGCACCTCCGCGCGGGACGCCCCGGCGGTGAAGCACAGCTCCGTGCCGTTCCAATGCGCGCTGCGGTAGGGTGTCAGGATGGACCAGGTCATGGTAGCGAAGCGGCGCTCGAAAAATGGCGCGTTGGCCTCCACGATGTAGTGGTCCGGCTCGAACCACGCGACGTAGCGGGTGCCCTCCGGCTCCGCCACCTCGCGGAACCGCACGAAGGCGCGCATCTTGTGCGTGTCCCGCCGCACTGCCTGCGCCAGGCGCTGGGCGCGCTGCACGTCCGGATCGGTCACCTGGTCCAGCAGGGAGCGCTCCCCGGCATGGGCACGCCACACCAGCTGATACAGCAGGGCGAAGCGCGCCGGCTCGCGCGCCTGGATCACCGTCTGCGCCAAGGCCACGAGGGCGCGGCTGACGTTGAACGTGCCGGCGGGGGCGGCGTCCGGCGGCGGCTCGGCGGCAGCGGCGAACAGGTCGTCCGGCTCGCGCACCGACCACACGGCCTCCTCTGGCGGCACGCCGTCCAGCGCCAGGCGGCGGGCGGCGCTGCGCCACCCGTCCCAGTCCACTTCATGCGCTAAAACAATGGCACGGCTCATGGCGTCTCCCTCTGCCCGAGGAAGGGGATTCCGGCCCGAAAGTTCCGCAGCTGTTACGCGAACAGGTCCGCCTGCACCGGCTTCGGCGTCAGCCGCGCCCGCAGCCGCTCGCCGTCCAGCGCCGCCCCGGCCGAGTGCCCCTCCGCCGTCACGAAGGCGCTGATCTTGGCCAGCGGCAGGCGCAGCCGGGCCAGGTCGTCCATGCGCAGCCGCCGGTGCCGCCGGGCGCGGAGCATCGCCTCGACCGACTTCACGCCGATGCCGGGGATGCGCAGCAGCATCTCCCGCGGAGCCGCATTGACATCGACCGGGAACTGGTCGCGGTGCGCCAGCGCCCAGGACAGCTTGGGGTCGATAGTCAGGTCCAGGTTGCCGGCCGCGTCGGTTTCCAGCTCGGGTGCCTCGAAGCCGTAGAAGCGCATCAGCCAGTCGGCCTGGTACAACCGGTGCTCCCGCACCAGTGGCGCGTGGTCGGGCGGCAAGCTGGCCGAGGCGTCCGGGATCGGGCTGAACGCCGAGTAGTACACCCGGCGCAGCCCATAGGACCCATACAGGTTCGTGCTCATGCCCAGGATGTCCCGGTCCGAGCTGGCGTCCGCCCCCACGATCACCTGGGTGCTCTGCCCGGCGGGGGCGAAGCGCGGCGCCTTGCGGTCGGCGCGGGCCTCGTCGATGCGCAGCCGCATCCGGCCCATGGAGCGGCGGATGCCGGCGCCGTCCTTCTCCGGCGCCAGGGCGGCCAGGCTGCCCTTGGTCGGCAGCTCCACGTTGATGGAAAGCCGGTCGGCATAGCGCCCGGCCTCGGCGAGCAAGGCCGGGTCGGCGTCGGGGATGGTCTTCAGGTGGATATAGCCGCGGAAGCCGTGCTCCTCGCGCAGCGTGCGCGCCACGCGGACGATCTGCTCCATGGTGTAGTCGGGGCTGCTGATGATGCCGGAGGACAGGAACAGCCCCTCGATGCAGTTGCGCCGGTAGAAGCCGAGCGTGAGGGTGACGACCTCCTCCACCGTGAAGCGTGCCCGGCGCACGTTGGAGGAGCGGCGGTTGATGCAGTACAGGCAGTCGTACACGCAGGAGTTGGTCAGCAGGATCTTCAGCAGCGAGATGCAGCGGCCGTCCGGCGCGTAGGCGTGGCAGATGCCCATGCCCTCGGTGGAGCCCACACCGTCCTTGGCGCCTTTGGAGCTGCGGGTGTCGGTGCCGCTGGAGGCGCAGGACGCATCGTACTTCGCCGCGTCGGCCAGGATTTCGAGTTTTTGCAGCAGGTCCATGGCAGCCTCGATTCTGGCTTCTGGAAATGGTCGCTTTCCCCAACGATTCAACCGGGCGCGGCGCTCAATCCCCCTCGACGTGGATGCGATACTGGCGGCCGTTGCCCTTCATGGCGACCACGATGAGCAGGTCCCCCTGCGGCGGCAGCTGCCCGGTCCAGCTGCGCGCGTTGTCGCCGTCCGCCATGCCGGGCAGGGCCGGCACGCCGAAGCTGAAGGCGCGGCCGTGCTGCGTGATGACCCAGCCCGGCGGGTAAAGCTGCAAGGTGCCATAATTATGCGCGGTCGCCACAGTGACGTGGCCGCGCACCGCACCCGGCAGGTGCAGCCGGAAGCAGGCCACGTCGCCGGGCATGATGTCGAAGTTCTGCTCGAACACTGCGCTGACCCGCGTGCCGGTGGGCGGCAGCAGCGGCACGAAGGGCGGGTCGGTGCAGAACGGCCGGGCGCTGGCCACGTTGGGGAGGCCCGCGCAGGCCATCAGGACGACCGCCGCGATCAATCTGCCAAACATCAAACCGTCTCCTACCAAGGGTTCCAAGGGACGACTGTCCCTTGGCGGGTCCAGGGCAGCGCCCTGGCCTTAAAACCCAAACATATGGTCCAGCGAAAATCCGCCCCGATCATCCATCAACCCATGGTACCCGAACAGCCGGCACGTCCGGTCATCCACCATCACGTAGCCCCGCGGCCCCGCCCGACGCAGCAGCGCCTCGCCGAACACCGCGTCCGGCCACACCATCGCTGAGCCGGAGCAGGCGATCGCCAGCGGGCGCTCCTCCAATTCCGCGCCCTCGCCATCGTGCAGCACCAGGCGCGTGCTGGACACCGGGTGCCAGGCCGCGGAGGCCGGGTAGCTCAAATGCGCGAAGGAGCGACGCCCCCCCTCCCCCAGCTTGAGGAATAGCCGCGTCGAGAGACCCGGCGGCGGCCCGCCGTAGGATTGCGGCTCGCCCTTGTAGGTCATCAAGGTGTTGAAGATGTGCGCGCCGAAGCTCGTCTCCGCCGCGTGGCCGCTGCGGCGGTCCTGGTAGCGCGCCAGGCAGTGCATCCAGCCATCCGCGCCGCCGCCCTCGCGGAAGTCGTACGCTAGCTCGGCATGGCCGCCCTCGGCGCCCAAATCGGCCAAGTCCAGGGCCAGGTCATGGTCGCGCGGCAGCCGGCCGAGGAAACGTTCGGCCACCAGCCGCCCGTCCGGCGCGAACACGTCCACCCGCAGCGGCAGGTCCGCCTGGCTCTCGGCCATCGGCGTCGGCTGCACCACGGTTGAGAACCGCTCGGCCGGCAGCACCGGGAACGGCAACAGGTAGCCACGCCCTAGCAGGTTGGACAGCGCCGGGATGCCCGGGTCCGGCCGCAAATCCGCACGCTCGACGTTGATGTGGGCGATGCGGGTGCGCCCCTGCTGCACCACCTCGTAGCGCGGGCGGACCATGTGGCGGCCGGAGCGTAGCTCAACTTGGGCGGGCCAGCGCAGGCCCGGCAGCAGCGCCGCCACGTCCAGCGCCACCGTGGCGAACGGCGCGACCTCCTGCTCCAGCGCCACCGGCTGCTCCGCTCCCATGCGGTCGAGCTGCAGCGTGCCGGCGGGAATCGGGGCGGCATGGCTGTTCTGCACCCACAGCACCACCCGCTCGCCCTCTCGCGGCGCCGGCAGCCCGGCATAGCGGTCGGACGGCCAGGCATTGGCGTCGTGCGTGCAGGACAGGCTGGGGTCGCCGCCGGCGCCGTAGGTGTCCAGCGCGTATTTCACCACGTCGTGGCCCGCCACCCCGATCGCGTGCACGAACAGCTGGCCATGGAACGGCGGCAGGCCGAAGCGGGCGCGCACCTCGGCACTGTCGATGGCGACGCCGCCGGGTCCGGCGGGCAACGGCTGCTCCCACTCGGCCAGCACGCTGCCGGCTGCGTCGAACAGGCGCAGCCAGAGCCGGACGGACTTCGCGCCGTAGTTCGCCCAGTAATTGGCGGTGACCAGCCGGGTGGACAGCCCGTCCGCGTCGCGGAAGAAGGCGAAGTTGGTGGCGAAGTTCAGCGTGTCCAAATACTTGCGGGCGTTGGTCAGCATGGAGGGCGGCAGCCGCGCCTCGTCCAGCGAGGCCATCGCCATGCCGGGGGGCAGCAGCGGGCGCAGCCGGTCGCGCAGCTTGGCCGAGTCGAAGCTCGCCACCAGCAGCGTGCCCGCGGCGGACCGCGGCAGGTCCACCAGCGGCAGTGCGCGGCACCCGGCGCGGCGCTGGCCGACCTGCTCGGTGTCGTGCACATAAAGCTCGGCCGGGGCGGGCATCTCCGGGTGCAGCGCGAACAGCGCGTCCGCCACGCCGTCCGGGTCATACACCGCAAGCGCGCCTTCAAGGCGCGCGGCCAGCTTGGCAATCGCCTCGGCGGCGAGCGGGTGGGCGAACGCCTTGTAGAGCACGTTGCCGCCCTGCCGCGCGTCGAAGGTTTGGATGTCCAGCATGTGTCGCGTCACAGCCCCAAGCGCCGGCGGATGGTATCGGCCGCCTCCTGCGTGTCGTCCAGGGGGGTGGCGTACCACGCCTCCATCCGGCCGCGAAAGGGGCGGATGCGCCCGTCCGTCCGCAGCCCGGCCAGGAACGTGCCGATCCGCCGCGAGCGGCCCGGCAGCTCGGCCACCAGCACGGGAACCGCCGTGGCCACCGCCTCGGACACCATGGAGACGCTGTCCGCCGTGACGATGATGGCGTCCGCGCTGGCCAGCAGGCCGAAATACGGGTTCTCCCCCGTCCCGTCCCACACCCAGCCGCCGAGCGGCTGCAAGACCCGGCGCAACGCCTCCCCCACCGCGGGCGCGGTGCGGCGGGACAGGGTGACGGCGACGCCCACCTTGTCCGCCTGGAGCATGGCGGCGATCTGGCCAGCCAAGGCCGCGCCCTCCGCCGCTTCCAGCCGGAACCGGCCGTTGCTGCCCCCCACCAGCACCGCCACCAGCGGCCGCGGCAGGTGCGCCAGGCGGGCCACCCAGTCGGCCCGCGCCGCCGCCAGCCGCGCCGGGGTCGCGCGGTGCAGCGCGGTGCGGGTGACGATGACGTTCGGCCCGGTGAGGGCGTCGTGCCGCGCCACGACCACCTGGTCGAAGCGGCGCGGGTCCATGCGGGGGTGCTGGATCTGCACGGCAAGCCGCCCCTGCCGCCGCCAGGCCGCCAGCACGCGCGCGGGCTTGCCGCCGCAGCCGAGGGCGAGAGACTCGGGCGGCGGCGGCCCCGCGCTGGCAAGCCGCCACCAAGGCCGGGGCAGCAAGGGCAGCTTGCGCGGCGTCAGCCCAGCGGCCTCCGCGAGGCCGAGGGCCTGCGACCACATACCGGCGAGGTCTTCGGCCAGAATGACGCTGTCCATGCCAATATCTGGAGGCGGGCGCCTCAACTGGGCGAACGTTCCAGGGCAGCCAGCCACGCGGTGACCCTCCGCCGGTTCACCCCAAAATCCGACCAGCCATAAACGCTGCGGGACCAGATGACGAGCTTGGACCGCTCCGCGCCGTCGGCCAGTACCTGGACGGCGATCAGGTCCGGAAAACCGAGCACCGGGATGCGGGCGACGAAGTGCGCCTGGAGCTGGCCGTCGTAGCGGGCGAGCAGGAAGGTCCGCGGCTGCGCCAGGGCGACGCTGACGATGGCGGCGAACAGCGCGGCGGCCGGCTTGCCGATCGATGGGGTAACGATGTCCGGCCTGGGGGTGAAGCCTTCGGGCGCGGCCAGCGCCGTGTTGGGGCTGCTTGGCCGCACAATATGCGTCATGTCCAGCAGCGGCGGCGGCGCAACGCCGTTCACGCCCGAGCCGCACGCCGGAAGCAGGAGGGACAGCAGCAGCACGGCAACCGTGCGGCTTGGTGTTCTCGGGCCGCATTTCGGCAAACTCTGGCTCCAAGCGCTGCAGCCCAGCATGATGGAAGTCTGTGGCAAGCCTGTTCCGTCAGGGCGGCAACAGTCGTTAGGGCAAAGAGCGAAGGCGCGCCAACTCGCCAAGGCCAAACGCTGGGCAGCGTCCGGCGCAGCTTCGTCCGCACCGGCCAGGACCACGCCCTGCTGCCGCAGCTACAAGACCATCGAAGCGCGCAAGCGGACGCGTTCACGCCGTCGAACAGGACTATTACCTATCGCCTGCTCATCAGCCAATCGCCATACCTCTCCCTGCTGGACAAGCTCGCCGCGATCCTTACGAAGTGGCCAACCGGTCGCGGCAGCCGTGTGGGAAAGCGACAGAAAAGCACCAAAAGCACTTTTGCCGCATTCGCCTCGCGATCAGCCATCCTGCCCGCAGAACCATGGCCTTTGAAACGCAGCCATGGCACCAAAGCCGAATGACGCTGCGCCGCTTCAGCCTTGTCCTTGCAACCCTGTTCGCAGCCCCGAACGCCCGGGCGAACGCGTTGGATGGCGTCTGGACCGGCAGCTATTTCTGCCAGCAAGGCCCGACGGCGCTGGAATTGTTCGTCACCGTCTCACCCGGCGGCGCGCCGCTGGCCCTGTTCCACTTCGGCGATGGCAGCATGGACCGCCCCGAAGGCTGCTTCGCCATGCAGGGAACGCTGTCGAAGGGACAGATGAACCTCGCGGCAGGCAAGTGGCTGCTTCGCCCGTATGGCTACGTGAGCGTGGACTTGAGCGGCACCGTCAACGGATACGCCTATGCTGGCCAGGTTGCCGGCCCCGGCTGCACCGCCTTCACCTTGCGCTGGAGCCCGCCCGCGCCCGCTCCAGCCGCGTGCCAGGCCCGGGAAATGCCCATCTCGTAGCCCGCAGGCCCATTTTCCTTGACTTCGCTGCACCGCAACACTAGACATTGGATCGCGCACCTCGATGCCCGGCTTTGCCGTTTCCGAACGCCAGCCTCCATCCCATCCAGTGTCTCGCGCCGGTTCGTGGTCCTGCTGATCGCGATTGACGCCCCAGAGCACATCCGCGATGGCGCGTCCGCACACGAAAGTCACCCATGTCATCCTTCCAAGACCTCGGCCTGGCCGCGCCGCTGCTCGCCGCGCTGACCGCC
>CAXTJU010000098.1:0-11058 GCA_964244655.1 uncultured Acetobacteraceae bacterium
GTCTGGGCCGCCGCCCCGCCCGGCACGCCGCCGGAGCGCCTGCCGCCGCTGGCCGCCCCGCGCGCCGGGAGCGGCCTGGTGCTGCGCCACCCGGACGACAAGATCGCGTTCTCCCAGATGACCGACGCCCAGCTCGCCGCCGCCATCGAACGGGAAAACGCCCGCGCGCGGTTCAACAGCGGGTGAGGGCGGCCCCGCATCCGGCGCTGCGCCGTCGATCAGGCACGGCGCAGTGCCGTCAGAAGAATGCCTCGAGATGCTCGATGACCTCCCCGGGGGCTTCCTCGGCCAGGTAGTGGCCGCTTGCCACCCCGGCGCCGGACACCTCGGCCGCGCAATAGTCGCGCCAGATCGCCACCGGGTCGTACCAGCCGCCCACCTTGCCGTGCTTGCCCCATAGCACGAGCATCGGGCACTGCACCTGGCGGCCTTCGGCGCGGCTCATACGGTCGTGCACCAGGTCGATGGTGCAGGCGGCGCGGTAGTCCTCGCACATGCCGGTGATGGCCGCCGGGTCGTTGGCGGCGGCCAGGTAGTCGGCCAGCGCCTCGGGGGCGAAGAACGGCGGGATGCCGGCGCCGTGCCCGGTGTGGGCGGCGAACCAGGTGTCCGGCGACTTGTCGATCAGGTCCTCGGGAAACGGGTGCGGCTGGGCGAACCAGAACCAGTGGTAGTAGCCGAGCGCGAACGCCATGTCCGCCCGCTCGAAGTGCTCGATGGTCGGCACGATGTCCATCACCGCGAGCCGGCTCACCCGCTGCGGATGGTCCAGCGCCAGCCGGTGCGCCACCCGCGCGCCGCGGTCGTGCGCGCCGATGGCGTAGGTGGCGTGGCCGAGCTGCGCCATCAGGTCCGCCACGTCCTGCGCCATGGCGGTCTTGGCGTAGGGCGCGTGGTCGGGCGTGGCGGGCGGCTTCTCGCTGCCGCCGTAGCCGCGCAGGTCGGGGCAGACCACGGTGAAGCGCCGGGCCAGCGCGGGCGCCACGTGGTGCCACATGAGGTGGGTCTGCGGGTTGCCGTGCAGCAGCAGCAGGGCGGGGCCAGTGCCGCCGGTGCGGTACCGCACGGCGCCGCCGGGCACGGCGGCGGTGGCGAGGGTGAAACCGGGGAACAGCATGCCACCTCCTGGTGCGGGCGGCTGAATGCTGGGGGGCGAGTGCGGCGGATGGATGGCAGCGGCGGCGTGGTGGTGGTGGGCGCGGGCGTGGCGGGGCTCGCGGCGGCGGCGGCGCTGCGGCGGGAGGGCGTGGCGGTGACGCTGATCGAGGCCTCGGGCCGCATCGGCGGGCGCGCCCATACGACGACGCCCGCCCTGTTGGAAGCGTCGTTCGACCATGGCGCGTCCTGGCTGCACGCCGCCCATCGCAACCCGCTGGCCGCCCTGGCGACCCGGCTGGGCGACCGCACCATCGACAGCGACGCCGTGCGCACGGAGCGCACCCGGCTGCCGGGCCGGTTCGCCGACCCGGCCGAGCTGGCGGCGTATGCGGCGGCGGAGCGGGCCTTTGCCGAGCGCACGGCGGCGGCGCTGCCCGGCCCCGACGTCACGCTCGCCGACGCGCTGCGGCCGGCCGACCTGCCCTGGCTGCCCGCGGTGGCGAACTGGGAGGCCCCGGTGATCGCCGCCGCGAACGCCTCGGCGCTCAGCCTGCGCGACTGGCACGCGAACCAGCTGGAAGCGCCGAACTGGGAGGTCGAGGGCGGGCTCGGCGCCTGGGTCGCCCGCCGGCTCGGCCCGCCGGCGGGGCCGGTGCGGCTGGGCGTCGCCGCGGACTGGGTGCGCTGGGACGGGCACGGCGTGAGCGTCGAGACCGCGGCCGGCGTCATCCGCGCCGCTGCCGCCATCGTCACAGTGTCCACGGCGGCCATCGGGCAAATCCGCTTCATCCCCGAGCTGCCGGACGCGGTGGAGCAGGCGATCTACGGCTTGCCGATGGGTTTGCTGAACAAGGTGGCGCTGCGCGCCGCCGGGTCCGACCGGCTCGACCTGCCGGACTCGTGCAGCATGGACCAGTTCGTGCCGGCGATGGACGACCTGGCGATGACCATGCTCGCCTGGCCGCACGGCCGCGACCACGTGGTCTGCTTCGTCGGCGGCAACCAGGCGCGCGGGCTGAAGGCCGCCGGCGGGATCGAATCCTTCGTGCGGGAGCAGTTGCGCGCGTTGTTCGGCGCGAGGGCCGACGCGGCGTTCCGCCCCGGGGCGGTGGTGACGCAGTGGGAGAACGACCTGCACTCGCTCGGCTCCTACGCCTATGCGGAAGCTGGCTGCGCCGGGGCGCGCGCCGTGCTGGGCGCGCCGCTGGCCGGCGGCCGCCTGGTGTTCGCGGGCGAGGCGACCCGCACGGACGGGCTGGCCGGCACGGTGGGCGGCGCGTTCCTGGCGGGCGAGGACGCGGCGCGCACGGTTAGGGCGGCCCTATCAAGGTGAGCGGGGGGATGGCGAAGGCGATTGCGTCCTGCCGAACCGGTGCCTAGCGTGGCCTGGCCATTCCGCACCGACGCCACGCACAAGGAGACGGAAGCCATGCCGCTGGGGACCCTCAAGCTGCCCACGATCGACCAGCTGCGCGCCGTCGCGGCCGATCTCGGCATGACCATGGACGACGGCGAGCTGGGCCAGCACCGCGCCTGCCTGGAAAGCAGCTTCGCCGCCTACAACCTGCTTGACCAGATGCCGGACGAGCTGCCGCCGGTGACCTACCCGCGGCTGCCCGGCGCGCGCCCCCCGGCCGCGGAGAACCGCTACGGCGCCTGGTACGTCAAGACGACGATCGAGGGCGCGGCGTCCGGCAAGCTCAAGGGCAAGACGGTCGCCATCAAGGACAACATCCTGGTCGCCGGCGTGCCGATGACCAACGGCGCCTCCACCCTCGAAGGCTACGTGCCGGACGTGGACGCGACCGTCGTCACCCGCATCCTGGACGCTGGCGGCACCATCGCCGGCAAGACGGTGTGCGAGTCGTTCTGCTTCTCCGGCGGCTCGCACACCAGCAGCAGCGGCCCCGTGCACAACCCGCACCGCATGGGCTACTCCACCGGCGGCTCCTCCTCCGGCAGCGCCGCCGTGGTGGCGGCGGGCGAGGTGCCGATGGCGCTGGGCGGCGACCAGGGCGGCTCCATCCGCATGCCGTCCGCCTGGTGCGGCATCTACGGCATGAAGCCCACCCACGGGCTCGTGCCCTACAGCGGCATCATGCCGATCGAGACGACGCTCGACCACACGGGGCCGATGACGGCGACGGTCGAGGACAACGCCCTGCTGCTGGAGGTGCTGGCCGGCCCCGACGGGCTCGACCCGCGCCAATGCGGCGCGCTGGCGAAGCCCTACCGCGAGGCGCTCGGCCGCGGCGCGCGGGGCTTGCGGATCGCCGTCGTGGACGAGGGGTTCGGCCACGCCAACTCGCTGGGGCAGAGCGACGCCGTGGTGCGGGAAGCGGCCGACCGCTTCCACGGGCTGGGGGCTGAAGTGGATCGCGTGTCGATCCCGCTGCACGCGGCGGGGCTGGCGATCTGGCTGCCGATCGGCGCGGAGGGCGGCACCATGCAGATGATGCTGGGCAACGGCTACGGCTTCAACTGGCAGGGGCTCTACGTCAATCCGCTGCTGGACGCCCACAGCGGCTGGCGCGGCCGGGCGGACGAGCTGTCCGAGACGCTGAAGAACACCATGCTGCTGGGCCACTACATGGTGACCCGGCACCGCGGCCACTACTACGCCAAGGCGCAGAACCTGGTGCGCCGCCTGCGCGCGGCCTACGACGCCGTGCTGGCCCAATACGACCTGCTGCTGATGCCGACCACGCCGATGCCGGCGACGCCGATGCCGGCGGCCAACGCGCCGACCGCCGAGATCATCCAGCGCGGCCTGGAGATGATCGCCAACGCCGCCCCGTTCGACTGCACCTATCACCCGGCCATGAGCATCCCCTGCGGCCTGGTGGACGGCCTGCCGATCGGCGCCATGCTGGTGGGGCGCATGCACGACGAGGAGACGATCTACCGCGCCGCCGGCGCCTTCGAGGCCGGCGTGGACTGGAGAACGCTGAAATAGAACGCTCGCTGGAACAGGTGCGGCGTCCCGCGCTAGGCCGCCGCCGGCAGTCCCAGCTCGGCAGCCACGGCCCGCAGGTTGCCCCGGCGCTGGTCGAGGCTGTGGACCGCCCGGGCAATGGCGGCGCCGCCGGCGCGGGCGGTCTCCGACGCTTCCTCGGCCCGCCCGATCGCGTCCGCCACCGTGCCCGTGCCGATGGCGACGCGCTGCACGCTGCTGGCGATCTCGGCGGTGGCCGCACCCTGCTCTTCCACGGCGCAGGCAACCTGGGCGGCCAGGATGCTGATGTCCTCGATGCGGCCGGAGATGGCGCGGATGGCGCCGATGCTGCCCTGGGTGGCGGACTGCATGGCGGCGATCTGGCCGCCGATCTCCTCCGTGGCGCGAGCGGTCTGCGCCGCCAGGTTCTTCACCTCGCCGGCCACCACGGCGAAGCCACGGCCAGCGTCGCCGGCCCGGGCGGCTTCGATCGTGGCGTTCAGCGCGAGCAGGTTGGTCTGTGCCGCGATGTCCCCGATCAGGCGCACCACGTCGCCGATCCGCCCGGCGGCGCTGGCCAGCTCCTCCACCGAGGCGTCGGTTCGCTTGCTTTCGGCGGCGGCTTGGCGGGCGCTCTCGGCACTGCGCGCGACCTGGACTGCGATTTCCCCAATGGAGGCGGACAACTGCTCGGACGCGCTTGCCACCTCCTGAATGCCTTTGGCCGCCAGCTCGGCCGCCCCGCGCACGGCGGCCATTTCGCGGGATGCGGCTTCCATGCCGCCGAACACGCCTTCCGTGGCGCTGCCGGCCTGGCGCGCGGCGCTGCTGACCGCGTCCATCTCCGTCGCGACCCGGTGCTGCAAGGTGCGCATGGCCGATTGCTGTTCGGCGTGACGCCCTTCTGCGCCGGCCATGGCGGCATCCAAGGCACTGGCCCGCTCCGCCGCCGAGGCCAGTTCATCGCGCAAGGTGGCTTCCCGCCGCAGCACGTCACCGATCACCCCGGGATGCGTCAGCATCGGCGCAAGCTCCGGCCGCAGGACAGACAGCGAACGGCGCACCACGAAGGCCGTGGCGACGGCGATGAAAGTCAGCCCGCCGACCGCCTCCAGCCACAGATCCAACCCGGCATCCGCCTGCCAGAGCAGCACGGCGCACAGCCCAGTGCAGAGCATGGCTGGCCAGGCAGTCAGGAGCGGACCAGCAGGGAGGCGGCCGAGCCTGATCGGGGGCAAAACGGGCATCGAGGACTCGCCACTGTTGCGAGCCCCAGCTTAGGGGCCGGCTGGTTAAGCCGGCCTGAATGCCCCGGTGCTAAAGCGAGTTGTCGTCGAACCCGCCGCCGCCGCCGCTGTTGTCCCAGCCGCCAGCGTCGCCACCCCCGGCATCGCCGCCTTGACTGCTGTTGTCCCAGCCCGCGTCACCGCCACCTCCCGCGTCGCCGCCGCCCTGGGTGGCATTGTCCCAGCCACCCTGGCCGCCTTGCCCGCCCTGTGCAGCATCGCCGTAGTTGTTGATGACGGTGGTCTCCTCGGGGCCCCCCGGCATGCCGCCGAAGCCGCCACCCATGCCGCCGCCGAAGCCGCCCATGCCGCCCCCCATGCCGCCATGGCCGGAGAACATGTCCATCAGCGCGTTGCCGGCCACGACGCCGCCGGCCACGCCGGCCGCCGTTGTCAAGGCGGAGCCCAGGAAGCCCGAGCCCGAGCGCTGGAACATGCCCGGCTGCGTGTTGGGCGGATATTGCGGCGGGGCCATGCTCGCCTGCGAATACTGCGGCTGGCCGCCCTGGTTCCACACCGGCTGCTGCGCCGGCGCGCCCTGCGGCTGCCCGCCGCCGAACAGGCCGCCCAGGAAGCCGCGGGACGGCGCGGGCTGCGCTTGCGGCGCCTGCCGCGACTGCTGCAGCTCCGCTTGCAGCCGCTGGATGCGGTTGGCGGCTTCGGCCAGCGCGGCTTCCTGCACCACGGCCATCTGGGTGATGCGGTATTGCGCTTCCGGGTGGGTCTGGAACTGCTGCAGGATGAACTGGTTGGCCTCCGGGTCGATCGGCGGCAACGCCTGCTGCGTCGCCGGCACGCTGCCGCTGAACCCGCCGCTGGCGGCGCCGCCCACGCGGGCGACGAACTTCTCGATCAGATCCCGTTCCTCGTTGGTCATCGCAGTTCACCTTGTTCGGTTGATGGGAGAGGCTGTTGCGCGGCCGACATGGCGCGGTGGCGAGGGGGGTTCAAGCAGGCAGGGCACGCAGGCGCGGCGCTTCGATGGCGGGGCAGCGGTCCATCACCGCGACCAGGCCCGCCGCGCGGGCGCGGGCCAGCGCCGCTGCGTCGATCACGCCCAGCTGCAGCCAGACGCTGCGCGCGCCCAGCCGCACCGCCTCGTCCACCACCGCCCCGGCGTGCTCGGAGGCGCGGAACACGTCGACCATGTCGAGCGGCGCGGCCTCGGCCAGCGTCGCCGCCACGCGCTGCCCGAGCAGGGTCTGCCCGGCCAGCGCCGGGTTCACCGGGGTCACGGACCAGCCCTGCGCCAGCAGGAACCGCATCACGCCGTGCGACGGGCGGCCCGGCCGGTCGGACGCGCCGACGACGGCGATGCGCCGGGTGCCGCGCAGCAGCCGGGCGATGTCGGCGTCGGTCAAGCCATCGGAGGACATGGCGGCTCAACGCAGCCGGGTTGCCCTGCGTTGCCCCGCCCGGTAGGTGCGGCGGCATGAGCCCGTCCGCCCCCTCGTTCCCCGCCTCCTCGTTCGCCATGCCTTCGTTTCAGGACCTGATCCTGCGGCTGCACGGCTTCTGGGCGGCGCAGGGCTGCGTCATCCTGCAGCCCTACGACGTCGAGATGGGCGCCGGCACCTTCCACCCCGCCACCACGCTGCGCGCCCTGGGCCCGAAGCCGTGGCGCGCCGCCTACGTGCAGCCCTGCCGCCGCCCCAGCGACGGGCGGTATGGCGAGAACCCCAACCGGCTGCAGCACTACTACCAGTACCAGGTCATCATGAAGCCCGCCCCGGACACGGCGCAGGCGCTGATGCTCGCCTCCTACGCCGCCATCGGGCTCGACCCGGCGCTGCACGACATCCGCTTCGTCGAGGACGATTGGGAAAGCCCGACGCTGGGCGCCTGGGGCCTGGGCTGGGAGGTGTGGTGCGACGGCATGGAGGTGGGGCAGTTCACCTACTTCCAGCAGGTCGGCGGCATCCCGGTGGCGGTGCCCTCCTTCGAGATGACCTACGGGCTGGAGCGGCTGGCCATGTACGTGCAGGACGTGGAGCGGGTCTATGACCTGGACTTCAACGGCGCCGGGGTGAGCTACGGCGACGTGTACCTGCGCGCCGAACGCGAGTACAGCGCGCACAACTTCGAGCACGCCGACACCGCCATGCTGGCCCGCCACTTCGCCGACGCGGAGGGCGAATGCGCCGCGCTGCTGGCGGCTGGCCTGCCGCTGCCTGCCTACGACCAGTGCATCAAGGCGAGCCACCTTTTCAACCTGCTGGACGCCCGCGGGGTGATCAGCGTGACGGAGCGGGCCGCCTACATCGGCCGGGTGCGGGCGCTGGCGAAGGGGTGCTGCGAGGGCTGGCTGGCAGGCGAGCACGTTGCTTCTACCATGCTGGCTGAGTAATCTACCGCCATGGGCATGCAGCTGAACATCAAAAGCGATGAAGCTTACCGGCTGGCGGCCAGGCTGGCTGAGCTGAGGGGCGAAAGCCTGACCGCGGCGGTGACGGAGGCGCTTCGGCAGCGGGTCGAGGAAGAGGAAAGGACGCGGGAGAAGGAGTCGATGATCCGCGATGTCCTTGCCCTTGCCGCTGAAATCCGCGCTGAACTGGACAAGGCTGGCGAGCCGGTCAGCTCGAACCACGACTGGATGTATGACGACGAGACAGGGTTGCCGGTATGGTGATCGACAGCTCGGCGCTGATCGCCGTCGCCATGCTGGAACCAGACGGACCTGCCCTCGCTGCAGCCATGGCCTCGGCGCCGCGCCGCCGCATCTCGGCGGGGACATGGCTTGAGGCCTGCATCGTCATCGACCGGAGAAAGCAGCCCGGCGTTTCCGCCCGCTTTGAGGCCTTGGTCAAGCGGCTGAAGACGGAGATCGTCCCGGTCTCAGTTGAGCAAGCGGCGCTGGCCATCACGGCGCACCAACGGTTCGGCCGGGGCAATCATCCCGCCAAGCTCAATTACGGCGACTGCTTCGCCTACGCCCTGGCCAAGGTCACGGGCGAGCCACTATTGTTCAAGGGCAACGACTTCAGCCAGACCGACATCACCCCTGCCCTGAGCGCCTGATGGCCGAGCTGCTGCTCGAACTGTTCAGCGAGGAAATCCCCGCCCGCATGCAAGCGCGCGCGGCAGAGGATTTGGGCCGGCTGGTGAAGGAGGCGCTCGCGGTCCTGGCGCCCTCGGCCATGCAAACCTATCACGGCCCCCGCCGCATCGCCCTGGTGGCGGAGGTGAACACGGCCGTGCCCGCCGCCAGCAGCGTGGAGCGCGGCCCGCGGACTTCGGCGCCGGAGCAGGCGCTGGCCGGGTTCCTGCGCAAGCACGGCGCGGCGCGGGACGGCGTGACGGAAGAAGGCGGCTACTGGGTGCTGCACAAGCAGGCGCCCGCCCAAACCGCGGCCAGCCTGGTCGCCGCCGCCGTCCCTGCCCTGCTGCGCCGCTTCCCATGGCCGAAATCCATGCGCTGGGGCGGCACCGGCAGCGCCTTCACCTGGGTCCGCCCGCTGCGCCGCATCCTGTGCCTGCTGGATGGCGCGGTTGTGCCGTTCAGCCTGGCGGAGGGCAGCGATGACGGGCACGGATTGCAGTCCGGCACCCTGACCGAGGGCCACCGCTTCATGGCGCCGGGCGCGTTCCCGGTGCACTCGGCGGCGGAGTGGCATGCCGGGCTCGCGGCCAAGCGCGTGCTGGTGGACGCGGCCGAGCGCCGCCGCCGGGTCGAGGATGGCGTGCAGGCGTTGGCCGAGGCGCGTGGCCTCACCGTCGTGGACGACCCGGGATTGCTGGACGAGGTGGCGGGGCTGGTGGAATGGCCGGTGCCGCTGCTGGGCCGCATCGACCCGGCGTTCATGGACCTGCCGCCGGAGGTGATGCAGGTGTCGATGCGGGTGAACCAGCGCTACTTCGCCCTGCGTACGGCGGAGGGCGCGGCGGCCCCGTTCTTCGCCTTCGCCGCCAACATCGAGACGGCGGACGCGGGGGCCGGGATCATCGCCGGCAACGAGCGCGTGCTGCGCGCCCGGTTCAGCGACGCGCGGTATTTCTGGGATGCGGACCGCCGGGTGAAGCTCGCGGACCGGGTGGCGGCGCTGGACGCGGTGACGTTCCATGCCAAGCTGGGCAGCCAGGGCGCGCGGGTGCATCGGGTGATGCAGCTGGCGGAGGCGGTCGCGCCCAGCGTCGGCGCGGACCCGGCGTTGGCCGCCCGCGCCGCCTGGCTCGCCAAGGCGGACCTGACAACGGGCATGGTGGGCGAGTTCCCGGAGCTGCAAGGCGTGATGGGCCGCTACTACGCCATGCATGACGGCGAGGACCGCACCGTCGCCAACGCCATCGCAGACCATTATGCGCCAAAGGGACCCGGTGACGCCGTGCCGGTCAGCGGCGTCACCATCGCCGTCGCGTTGGCGGACAAGCTCGACCTGTTGGCCAGCTTCTTCGCCATTGGCGAGCGGCCGACCGGTTCGGGCGACCCGTTCGCGTTGCGCCGCGCCGCGCTGGGCATCGTGCGCATCATCCGGGACGGCGGCCTGCGCCTGAACCTGCGCCCGCTGATCGGGCTGTGTGCCGCGTCCCTGCCCGCGCCGCCGCCGGCCGATGACGTGCTGGCCTTCATTGTCGAGCGCGCCCGCGTGCTGCTTCGGTCGGAGGGCGCACGGCACGACGTGCTGGACGCGGTGTTCGCGGCGGGCGGCGGCGACGACCTGGCATTGCTGCTGTCGCTGTCCAGCCAGGTCGGCTCCCTCCTGGGCACGCAAGATGGCAGCAGCCTGCTCGTGGCGCACAAGCGGGCGGCCAACATCCTGCGCATCGAGACGGCGAAGGACGGTCCGCATGACGGCGCGCCCGACGCGGCCTTGCTGCGGCAGCCAGAGGAAGCGGCTCTCAGCCGGCAGCTCGGCCAGGTGGACGACGATCTGGCCATCAGACTCCAGACGGCTGAATTCACCATCGCGATGCGAAGCCTCGCGTCCCTTCGGACGCCGCTTGATACGTTTTTTGCTGCCGTGACCGTCAACGACCCCGACCCGGCCCTTCGCCGCAACCGCCTGCGTCTGCTACACCGGGTGCGCGCGACGATGGACCGCGTGGCCGATTTCTCCCGTATCGAGGGCTAGCAATGACCAAGTGGGTGTACAGCTTCGGCGCCGGGCACAACGAGGGGCGCTCCGGCATGCGCAACCTGCTCGGCGGCAAGGGCGCCAACCTGGCGGAGATGGCCTCCATCGACCTGCCGGTGCCGCCGGGCTTCACCATCACCACCGAGGTCTGCACCGCATTTTATGACAATGGCCGTCAGTATCCGGAGGAGCTGACCAGCCAGGTCCGCGAAGCCCTTGGCCTGGTGGAGGAAGCGGTCGGCCTGCGCTTCGGCGACCGGGAGCATCCCCTGCTCGTCTCCGTCCGCTCCGGTGCGCGCGTGTCGATGCCGGGCATGATGGACACGGTGCTGAACCTCGGCCTGAACGACGAGACGGTGGAAGGCTTGTCCAAAGCGAGCGGCGACCCGCGCTTCGCCTGGGACAGCTATCGCCGCTTTATCCAGATGTACGGCTCCGTGGTGCTTGGCGTGGACCACCACCGCTTCGAGGAGATCATCGAGAACGCCAAGCTCGACGCCGGGGTGACGGAGGACACCGCCCTCTCGCCGGACCATTGGCGGCAGGTGGTGGACGAGTATAAGGACATGGTGGGCGCCGAACTCGGCAAGCCGTTCCCGCAAGACCCGGAGGAGCAGCTCTGGGGCGCCATCGGCGCGGTGTTCGGCTCCTGGATGAACCCGCGCGC
>CAXTJU010000099.1:0-11020 GCA_964244655.1 uncultured Acetobacteraceae bacterium
CTCGATGCCGACGCCGCCCTTGCCCGCCATCTCGACCGCCGAGGAGGTCAGCCCGGCGGCCCCCATGTCCTGGATCGCCACGATCGCGTCCGTTTCCATAAGCTCCAGGCAGGCCTCGATCAGCAGCTTCTCGGTGAACGGGTCCCCCACCTGCACCGTAGGCCGCTTGCTCTCGCTGTCCGCGCCGAACCCGGCGGACGCCATGGTGGCGCCATGGATGCCATCCCGCCCGGTGCGGCTGCCCACGTACACCACAGGGTTGCCCACCCCGGCGGCGGCGGAGAGGAAGATGCGATCGCGCGGCGCGATCCCTACCGTCATCGCGTTGACCAGCGGGTTGCCGTTGTAGGCCGGGTGGAAGTTCACCTCGCCCCCCACCGTGGGCACGCCGACGCAATTGCCGTAGCCGCCGACGCCGCGCACCACGCCATCCACCACGCGCCTGGTGGCGGGGTGTGCCGGGTCGCCGAAGCGCAGCGCGTTGAGGTTGGCGATCGGCCGCGCCCCCATGGTGAACACGTCCCGCAGAATGCCGCCGACCCCGGTGGCGGCTCCTTGGTACGGCTCGATGAAGCTCGGGTGGTTGTGCGACTCCATCTTGAACACGGCGGCCAGTCCCTCGCCGATATCCACCACGCCCGCGTTCTCGCCGGGTCCGTGGATCACCCAGGGCGCGGTGGTGGGCAGCTGCTTGAGCCACACGCGGGAGGATTTGTACGAGCAATGCTCCGACCACATGACGGAGAAGATGCCGAGTTCGGTGAGGCTCGGCGTGCGCCCCATGATGGCCAGCACGCGGGCATATTCCTCGGCGTTGAGACCGAACTGCTCGGCCAGCTCCTGGTTCACGGTCATGCCGCCAGCGCCTCCGCCAGCCCGGCGAACAGCGGCGCGCCGTCCGTGCCGCCCATCAGCGGATCAACCAGGTCCTCCGGGTGCGGCATGAGCCCCAGCACCCGCCCGTTGGCGCTGGTGATGCCGGCGATGGCGCGGGCGGAGCCGTTCGGGTTGGCCCCTAGCGTCACGTCGCCCCCCGGCGTCACGTAGCGGAACGCGACCCGGCCATCGCCTTCCAGCTGATCCAGCATCGCCGGCTCCGCCGTGTAGTTGCCGTCGCCATGCGCCAGCGGCGCGCGGAACACCTGGCCCGGCTGGTAGCCCCGGGTGAACGCGGTCTGCACCCCCTCGACCCGCAGGTGGCAGTCACGCGACAGGAAGCGCAGCCCGGCGTTGCGCAACAGGGCGCCGGGCAGCATCTGCGCCTCGGTGAGGATCTGGAACCCGTTGCAGATGCCCAGCACGTGGCCGCCGCCGTGGGCGAAAGCGCGGATGGCCGGCATGATAGGCGAGTGCGCCGCCATGGCGCCGCAGCGCAGGTAGTCGCCATGCGAGAACCCGCCGGGCAGCACCACCAGGTCCGTGCCGGGGGGCAGCGCGGTTTCGCGGTGCCAGAGGGTGGCAGGGCGGGCGCCGGTCGCGTGATGCAGCGCGAGCGCGACGTCGCGCTCGCGGTTGGTGCCGGGGAAGATGACGATGGCGGTTCTCATGGCGGCCGGGGCTCCTCCGGGTGGGCGCGGGCGTTAGGTAGCATGGGCGAGTCAGCCTTGCATCGCTGCCCCTGCGACGACACCATCCGTTTCAAAGGCGGACGCGTTGTGCAAGCAACTCGGCATCACCGACCGCCCCGGCGACGAGTGCAGCGGCATCGCAATTCTGGCAGCTTCCGGGCGGCAAACCGATCGAGCGCTCTGGTTTGCGAAAACCACGTCAGGCCTCGACAGCAAGCACCCATAGTATTGCCTCAAGCCCATCGCAGTCGAGCATTACAGCCGCACGCATGGCAGCACCGGCACGACCTATCTCTGCCACGAGGGAGACGTCCCCGACGCGGTCACGCCAGGCCAATTGGCGCAGCTGCAGTCGCTCGCGGCGAAGTTGAACGCGCCCGGAGCGAAAACTTATGCCCAGCACCGTCTAGGGGCAGAGATACGGTCCACCATTGAGAGCTGGACGAAGCCGGCAGACCAGGTCGAGGAGTGATTGAGTCACCTACCAGCCGTAACCGCTCTCCCCCTCGTTGCAGCCCTGCACCGGACGTGCCGGGCTGCGTGGGAAGTGCGCAGCCCGGCACGCAACCCTTGGCGGCCCGCGCGGTTCGGGGTGTGCCAGGAGGGCATCATGCCGCACGAGAAGACCAAGTCCGATAACGACACCAGCACCGCCCGCTCCGCCAAGGCGCAGAAGGCCGAGGAGGTGCAGGCAGCCGGCACCGCCAAGGCCGGCGGCTACCTCGGCGAATTCATGGTGCCCGAGGGCGGCCCGCCGCCGCCCACGCAGAAGGCGCACGGCAAGCCGATGCCCGCCACCTCCCGCGCGGACGCGGACGGCACCCCGGAGGAGGGCACCAGCAGCGCCACCGCCGGCAAGGCCGAGAAGCAGGCGGCGGCGCAGAATGCGGCGTTGACCAAGGAGCAGCACGGCCGCGGCCACCGGAAGGCGGAGTGACGCCCATGCCCGACGCATCCACCCGCACCACCGGCAACGATCCCGTCGAAGGAATCGACCCCGGCGGCACCCGCCCGACCAAGCCCGGCAACCCGGACAAGGGCGGCCCGGCCAAACCCGGCGAGGTCCGCAAGGAGCAGACCGTCACGGACGGCGACGCCAACTATCCCGAGCGGGACCGCCCCTGATGAGCGGCACCGCCAAGGAAGCCGAGCGCAACCAGGAGCTGCGCCGCCGGGCCAGGGAGGGCGACAAGGCGGCGCTGGAGCGGCTCAAGGACAGCGAGGAGTCGCCGGATCGCGCCACCGCCACCCCGCACGACCCGGGGAACGAGCCCAAGAAATAATGGCGTCACTCTTCCGTCACCCGTCCGCACGACCAGCCTTCCCCAGCGTCCCGTTCACTCAGCCGGTCCAGCAACGCGGCCAGCAAGGGAGGCCATTCTTCGGCCCAGCGGAACGGCGGATGGCGCACCAGCAGGCCGTTGCCGTTGAGCCGCGCCGGGTCGGTCGGCTCGCGCAGCCAGAGTTCCGCGGCCGCCACGTCCCGTATGCCCGCCAGCCGCACGGCTTCGTGCAAGGCGCGGACCGGGGCGCGGTGCTTGATTGGATACCAGGCCACGGCGATCGCGGCCGGGAAGCGCCGCGCCACGGTGGCGAACGCTTCGGCCACCCGCGCCGGCTCGCCGGGCTGTTCGTAGGGCGGGTCGATCAGCACCAGGCCGCGCTTGGCCGCGGGCGGCAGCAGGGCGGATAGCGCCGCCCAACCGTCCCGCGCGTGCACTGCAACCGCCGGGTCACGGGCGAACTCGCGCTTCAGCGCCGCCGCGTCCTCGGGGTGCAGCTCGCAGCAGGTCAGCCGGTCGCCGGGGCGCAGCAGGGCGCGGGCCAGCACGGGGGAGCCGGGATAGAGCCCAGCCGCCTCCACCAGGCCCACGTAGTCGGCCAGCGGCGGCGGCGGGTCGTGTAGCAGGCGGGCGATGCCGGCGCGCCACTCGCCGGTGCGCTCCGCCGGCCCGGACAGGTCGTAGCGGCCGGACCCGGCGTGGGTGTCCAGCACGGCGAAGGGCGCCGGCTTGCGGGCCAGGGCGCGCAGCAGCCAGACCAGCAGAGCATGCTTGGTGCAGTCGGCGAAGTTGCCGGCATGGTAGGCGTGGCGGTAGTTCATGCCCCCTTCATCGCATCGAGCGGCCAGCGCGGCTGCGGCGGCGTGCCGAGCGGGTCGGACAGGCCGAGCCGCAGCCGCTCGATGCCGGCCCAGGCCACCATCACCGCGTTGTCGCCGCACAGCCGCAGCGGGGGCGCTACCATCGGCAGGTTGGCCGAGGCGGCCGCGCCGGCCAGCGCCTGACGCACCGCGCCGTTCGCCGCCACCCCGCCGGCCACCACCAGGGCGGTGGCTTCGGGCATGGCGCGCAGGGCGTGGGCGGCGCGATCAGCCATCACGTCCGCCACTGCCGCCTGGAACCCAGCGGCCAGGTCCGCCGCGTCCTGCCGCGGCAGTGCGCCGAGAGGGAGCGCGGCCACCGCCTGCGCCACCGCCGTCTTCAGGCCGGAGAACGAGAAGTCGCACCCGGGGCGGCGCAGCAGCGGGCGGGGGAACGCCCAGCGCCGCGGGTCGCCTGCGGCGGCCAGCCGCTCGACGCCGGGTCCGCCGGGCCAGCCAAGGCCGAGCAGCTTGCCCACCTTGTCGAACGCCTCGCCCACCGCGTCGTCGATGGTGCCGCCCAGCCGGCGGTAGCGCCCCACCGCCTCCACCGCCACGCACTGGCAATGCCCGCCGCTGACCAGCAGCAGCAAGTAGGGGAACGCGACGCCGTCGGTGAGCCGGGCCGTCAGCGCGTGGGCCTCCAGGTGGTTGACCGCCACGAACGGCGCCCCGGCGGCCAGGGCGATGCCTTTGCCGAGGCTGCTGCCCACGATCAGCCCGCCGATCAGCCCCGGCCCGGCGGTGGCCGCGACGCCGCCCAGCTGCCCCGGCGTCAGCCCGGCGCGGCCCAGCACGTCGCGCACCAATCCGGGCAGGTGCTGCAAATGGGCGCGGGCGGCGATCTCCGGCACCACGCCCCCGAAGCGCGCGTGCTCGCCCTGGCTCAGCACCGCCTCCGCCAGCACCGCGCCGCCCGCGGACAGCACGGCCGCCGCGGTCTCGTCGCAGGAGGTTTCGATCCCCAGGACGGGGGCCAAGGATGACGTGGCGGCTGGGCTTTCCATCTGAGCGTGACGGTAATAGGACACGCCCATGCCCGACGCGACCCTTCCCGCCAGCGTGCTGACACCACGGGTCCGCCCGCATGAGCGCACGCTGCCGCTGCGCGTGGGCACCCGCGGCTCGCCGCTCGCCCTGGTGCAGACCCGCTTCTTCCTGCGGCGGCTGCAAGGCTTCTGCCCCGTGCTGCGCGGCATGGACGTGTTCCAGGAGCACGTGATCCGCACCACCGGGGACGCGGTGCAGGACCGCTCCCTGGCCGACATCGGCGGCAAGGGGCTGTTCGCCAAGGAGATCCACGAGGCGCTGGCCGGTGGCCGGGTGGATTTCGCGGTGCACAGCCTGAAGGACCTGGAGACCGCCATGCCGCCCGGCATCGTGCTCGCCTGCACGCTGCGGCGGGAGGATGCGCGGGATGCGCTGATCCTCGGCCCACATTGCGGCGCGCCCGACTCTGCCGACCCGTTCGACGCGTTGCCGGAGGGCGCCATCATCGGCACCAACTCGGTGCGGCGGCAGGCGCAGCTGCTGCACGCCCGACCGGACCTGGCGACGGCGCTGCTGCGCGGCAACGTGCAGAGCCGCATCGCCAAGATCAGCGCGGGCGCCGCCACCGCGACGTTCCTGGCGGTGGCCGGGCTGCGCCGCCTTGGCATCATGGAGGCCTGCCCCGCCGGCATCGGCATCGTGCCGCTGGACCCGGACGCGATGGTGCCCTCCGCCGGCCAGGGCATCGTCGGCATCACGGTGCGGGAGGACGACGCGGATTTACGCGAGCTGCTGGTCGGCATCGAGGACCCGCAGGCCCGCGCCGTGTCCACGGCGGAGCGCGCGCTGCTGATGGTGCTGGACGGCTCCTGCCGCACGCCGATCGGCGGCCATGCCCGCCTGCTGCCCGGCGGCCAGCTGCACCTGACGGGGCTGGTGGCGCGGGCGGACGGCTCCTTCCTGCTCAAGCGCAGCCTGCACGGCGCGCCGGCGGACGCGGAGCGCATCGGCGCAGAGCTGGGCCGCAGCCTGCGCGCCGACAGCCCGGACGACATCTTTGCCGCATGACATGAGGCCCTGTGATGCAAGCCTGGGCGGCCTGGTGCTGGTCACCCGCCCGGAACCCGGCGCGTCCGCCACCGCGGCGCGGCTGCGGCACTCCGGCTACCGCCCGGTGATCGCGCCCCTGCTGGCGGTGCGGCCCTGCCGGGTGGCGCTGCCGCGTCCCGGCGGGCTGCAAGCGGTGCTGGCGGCCAGCGGCAACGCGGTGGCGCTGCCGCCGGCCTACCACGCCGTGCCCTTGCTGGCGGTGGGCGAGGCCACGGCGTCCCGCGCCCGCGCCGCCGGGTTCGCGGAGGTGCACGCCGCCGGTGGGGATGCCGTGGCGCTGGCCGAACTGGCCGTGCGCCTGCTGCGGCCCGCGGCCGGGCCGCTGCTGCTGGCCGCCGGCAAGGGCCAGGGCACGAGGCTGGCCAGGGCGCTGCGCCGCCATGGGTTCGACGTGCGCCGCCGCGCGGTCTATGCCGCCACCGCCCTAAGCCGCTTTCCGCCGGAGGCTGCGGAAGCCATCCGCAAAGGGCTGCGCGCCGCGCTGTTCTTTTCCGCCGCCACGGCGCGCGCCTTCGCCCGGCTGCTGCCCCCGGGGCTGTGGCCACTGCTTTGCCGCACGGATGCGGTGGCCATCGGCCCGCATGTGGCGGACACGGTGCGGCACTTGCCGTGGCGCACGCTCCGTGTCGCAGTGCGGCCCACTCAGGATGGGATGTTGGCTCAGTTATGAACGAGGACACACCGACGCTGGCCGACGACCCGGCGCCGACCGCGAGCCCTGCGGAGCCCCCTGTGCAGCGCCGCAGCCGCGCCCTGGCGCTGGCGGCCATGTTGCTGGCGCTGCTCGCCCTGATCGGCAGCGCCGCCCTGTGGAGCCGCAACAACGGCGCCGCCGAGCAGGCCGCGCAGGACCGCGACGCCCTCGGCGCGTTGCAGGCTCGGCTGGCCGCCGTCGAGGCGCGCCCGCTGCCGCCCCCGCCGCCCGACCTGCGGCCGCTGGAGCAGAAGGTTGATGCGATCGACCAGAAGGTCGGTGCGATCGACCTCGGGCCGCTGGAGCAGAAGGTGGCTTCCCTCGACCTCGCACCGTTGCAGCAGCAATCGCAGGCGCTCGACCAGCGGCTCAAATCGCTGGAGAACAAGCCGCCGCCGCAGGCGCAGCTGACGGAGGCCGGGCAGCAGCAGATCGCCGCCCTGGCCAGCCGCGTAGACGGCATCGCCGCCCGGCAGAACGTGCTGGGCACCGGTTACCAAACCGACATCGGCACGCTGCGCAACGGCGTGCAGGCCGACATCGGCAAGCTGCGCAGCAGCGAGCAGGCCGACATCGGCGAGGCGAGCAGCACCGAGCAGGCGGACATCGGCAAGCTGCAAGCCCAGATCGGCAAGCTCTCGGACCAGATCACCGCCCTGGACACGCGGCTGACGGAAGCGGCCAAGGCGGGCGGCGACATCATCGCCCTGTCCGCGCGCGAGACCCGCACCGCGCAGCTTCAAGCGGCGGCGGCGGCGTTGCAGGCCGGCCGCCCGGTGGGCAGCATCCCGAACGCCCCCCCAGCGCTGGCGCGGTTCGCCGCCAAGCCGCCGCCGACCGAGGCCTCCCTGCGGCTGTCGTTCGATGCAGCGGCGCAGCAGGCGCAGGTGTCCGGGCAGCCCTACCAGAACACTACCCCGTTCCTGACCCGGCTGTGGGACCGCGCGCAGGCCAGCCTCACCGTGCGCGAGGGCGACCGGGTGATCGTGGGCGACGCCGTCTCCGGCGTGCTGGACCATGCACGCATCCAGCTGCAAGCCGGCGACCTGGCCGGCGCGGTGGCCGCGCTGGACGGCTTGGCCGGGCCGGCCGCCGAGGCCATGGCGCCATGGCGGGCGCAGGCGCAGTCCCTGCTCGACGCCCGCGGCGCCTTGATGACGGTGGCGGGCTGATGCGCCGGGTCATCACCTTCCTGGTCGTCGCCATCGCGCTGGTCGCGTTTGCCTGGTGGCTGGCCGGGCTGCCCGGCGCGTTCACCATCGAGGTCGGCGACGCCACGCTGAGCACGCGCACCCCGGTCGCCATCCTGTTGGCCATCCTAGCTTTCGTCGTGCTCTACGCCATCGTCCGCCTGCTGGCCCTGCTGGTCCGCCTGCCCTCCCGCACCCGGCGCATGCGCAGCGTGCGGGCGCGGGCGCAGGGCGATGAGGCCGTCACGCAAACCCTGCTGGCCCTGGCCGGCGGCGATGCCGGCACGGCGCGGCGGCAGGCGCAACGCAGCCGCCACCTGCTGGGCGACACGCCGCAGACGCTGCTGCTGTCCGCCTACGCCGGGCGGCTGGGCGGCAACCAGGGCGAGGCGAACGAGGCGTTCAACCTGCTGGCAACCCGCAAGGACGCCGCCTTCCTCGGGCTGCGCGGCCTGATGCAGGGCGCCATCGCGCAGGGTGACATGGGAGCCGCGGCGGCCATCGCGGCCCGGGCGGAGCAGGTCAACCCCGGCGCTGCCTGGCTGCGGACGGAGCGCTCCCGCCTGGCGACCCGGGCGGGCGACTGGCGCGGCGCGCTGGCGCTGGCCAACCCGGGCGACCCGGTGGCCACCTTCGCCACCGCGGCGGCGGAGCAGGAAACCGATCCGATGCTGGCGCTCAAGCTGGCGCGGCAGGCCTGGAAGGCGGATTTGGGCTTCGCTCCGGCCGCCCTGGCCTACGCCCGCCGCCTGCGCGACGCCCGGCGGGACAAGCGGGCGCAGAACGTGCTGCGCGAGAGCTGGGGCCACCGCCCCCACCCGGACCTGGCCGAGGCGTCGCTCGCCGGCGACGAGGCGGCGATGCCCCGGGAGAAGCGGGCCGAGTGGCTGGCCGCCGCCGCCCCGTCCCACCCGGAAAGCCAGCTGCTGCGGGCGCGCGCCGCGTTCGACGCCGGCCGGCTGGAGGATGCCAGGCGGCACGCCGAAGCCGCCCACGCCGCGGGCATGGACCAGCGGCGGCTGTGGCTGCTGCTCAACTCCATCGCCGAGGCCGAGGGCAACGCGCCCGCCGCCGCCGACGCGCTGCGACAGGCGGCCCAGGCCGAGCCGGACCCGCAATGGAACTGCGAAGTCTGCGGCACGGTGCACGCCGGGTGGCGTCCGGTGTGCGGCCACTGCCAGGCGGTGGGGCAGATCGGCTGGGGCCGCCCCAGCGCGGGCGCCAGCCGGCCCTTGCTGGTCGAGAGTGGCGACGCGATCCTGCCGTAGGCGCAGCTACCCCAGCAGCGGCGACCACGCCGGGTCGGACGCGTCGGTCGGCGTCTGCACCGGCCGGCCGTTGAAGCCAGTGATGTCGATGGAGGCGAGCCGGGAGCCGTAGCCGGTGCCGCGGCTGTCGCGGGACGCGCTTTCCGAGTAGTACATCAGCACCCGGCCGTTCGGGCAGAAGGTCGGGCCTTCCACGTCAAAGCTCTCGGCCAGGATGCGCTCGCCCGAGCCGTCCGGGTGCATCACGCCGATGCCAAACGACGAGCCGAGCCGGGTGAAGGCGATCAAGTCGCCGCGCGGCGACCACACCGGCGTTGCATACCGCCCGCTGCCGAATGAGATGCGCTTGGCCCCGCCGCCGCCGGCGCCCATGACGTAAAGCTGCTGGTCGCCGCCGCGGTCCGAGTTGAACACGATCTGCGAGCCGTCCGGGCTGTAGCACGGGCTGGTGTCGATCGCGCCGGATTGGGTCAGCCGTCGGCCGCCGCCGCCGCTCAGGCCCACCGTCACGATGTCGGACCCGCCGCCCCGGGTGACGGACATGATGACGTGGCTGCCGTCCGGCGCGAAGCGGGGGGCGAAGGTGATGCCGTCGAACTCGCCCAGCACGCGCTGCCCGCCGCCGTTCAGGTTGAAGGAGTACACCCGCGGCCGGTTGTTGGCGTACGACATGAACACGATCTCGTCCTGCGACGGATGGAACCGCGGCGTCAGCACCAGCCAGGAGCCATCGGTCAGGAAGCGGTTGTTGGCGCTGTCCTGGTCCATGATCGCCAGCCGCTTGACCCGGCGGTCCCGTGGGCCGGACCCGGCGACATACACGATGCGGGTGTCGAAATAGCCCTTCTCGCCCAGCAGCCGCTGATACACCACGTCCGCGATGATGTGCGCGACCCGGCGCCAGTTGCCGGCCTGGGTGGTGTAGGCGGTGCCCTCGATCTGCTGCCCCACCGGCACGTCCCACAGGCGGAACTCGACCCGCCCGGCGCTGGCGGTGCCGGTGACCAGCGCCTGCGCGCCGGTGGCCTTCCAGCCGGCGAAGTCCGGCTGGTCGCCCGCCGCCGCCCCGCCGCCCACCGGCTTGAACAGCCCGCTGCGCTGCAAGTCGGCCACGATCACCTCCGTCACCTGCGCGCCAAGGTCACCGCCCAACCCGGGGATGCCGATCGGGATCGGGTCGGTACGGGCGCGGTCCACGGTGATGGCGGCGCTGGCCGGGCTGCCCGGGTTGGGCTGCTGCGCCCAGGCGGGGGCGGCGAGCAGCGTGGCCGTGCCGGCAAGGGCGGCGCGGCGGCCGAGGGACGTGATCATGGCAGGGGTTTCCGGTTTAGGGTTGAACGTTTCAATTCTCCCTCTTCCCTTGCGGGAGAGGGCGGAGCTGCCGAAGGTTCTGCGGGCGTCCTTCGCCCGTGGAATGGCAGCGGAGGGCGGGGTGAGAAGCGGATACGGCAGGATACGAGCCAGCGGCCCCCTCACCCAACCCTCTCCCGCAAGGGGAGAGGGCTTTTAGGCGCGGCACGGTGTCCTGCTCATGGCCTGAAGATGAAGTCGAACGTGTGGGTCTGCCCCAGCATGGCGGGCGGCAGCGGCAGGGCGGAGCACTGGGCGGCCAGCACGGCGCGGCGGGCGCGCTCGGCAAAGGCGTGCAGCGGGTTGCCGAGCGGGGCCGCCGGGTCGCCGGCCGCGATCTCCGCCTGACGCGCCACGCCGGCCGAGTCCGTGGTGACGATCAGGTGCACCTGGAAAGTCTCGGCGTGCAGCGCCCCGGCATCGCGCGTCCAGCAGTCGCGCACCTTCTCGCCGATCGCGCCGCGCTGGACCGATGACAGCGACGTGTTGTCCGTGCCGTGCACGCTGCCGCCCTGCTCGGGCGCGCCGGAGCGCGGCGGGCTGTAGCGCGCGGTGGGCGCTTCCGTCTGCGGCCGCAGCGAGCGCAGCTTGTCCAGGGTGTTGAGCAAGCTGCGGCTGTCCGGCGCCGCGTTGGGCGTCGGGTGCGCCTGGCTGCTTTGGCTGGGCGGCGTGGGCTTCGGCGGCGGCGGCGCGGGCGGTGTCGGCAC
>CAXTJU010000100.1:0-10981 GCA_964244655.1 uncultured Acetobacteraceae bacterium
AAAGGACGCCGCCAACATATCCCTTCCAACATCAGATGCAATTTTCAAGGAACAAAGATCGTTCGAGCCAGTGAGGCTGTATGCCCCCGCAACTCTCTCAGATCAGCCTCGCGCCGCAACGCGAGGGAGGCAACCTATATCACCCGCGCCGGAAGAGCAAGCTCTTATTGCCGTCGCCAGTGAGGAGACATCTAGAGCCGGCACTGGCTCGGGTCAAGCGGTTCCAAACTCCGTTACGCACGCACCTTTTGCCGCGATGCGCCTGCTCCCCATATCGTCCCCTCGACACCCCTGCGCCGCGCCGACTGAGGAGCTAGCCATGCGTCACTTCCCGATCTTCATGGACCTGCAAGGACGGCGCGCCCTGGTGCTGGGAGAAGGCGAAGCCGCCGAGCGCAAGGCAGAGGCTTTGAGCCGATGCGGGGCCGAGGTCACGCAGGCGCTCTTCTTTACTCCTGCCCTGTTGGATGGCTGTGCCATAGCAATTGGGGCCGAGGCCTCCGAAGACGACCTGCAAGCCCTCGTCAAGGCAGCATCGCAGCGCGGCATCCCGGTCAACGTCGTGGACCGGCCAGCACTGTGCAGCTTCATTACCCCTGCCGTGGTGGACCGCTCACCCATCACGGTGGCCGTATCCTCCGGCGGGGCAGCGCCCGTGCTGGCGCGGCTCATCCGAGCGCGGATCGAGGCGCTGGTCCCGCCAGCCCTGGGGCGGCTCGCAGCCATCGCTGACGAGTTCAAGACTGAAATTCGCCGCCACCTGCCCGACACGGCCCTGCGTCGCCGGGTGCTCGAGCGCGCCTTGGGAGGCCGGGTCGCCGACCTGGTCGCGATGGGTGATGAGGACGGCGCGCGGCAGGAGATGGCCCGGCAGATCGCCGGGGGCGCCTCTCCCAGCGGTGTCGTTTACCTGGTGGGCGCCGGGCCGGGAGCGGCGGACCTGCTGACCGTGCGGGCGCACCGGCTGCTGGGCGAGGCCGATGTGATCGTGCACGACCGGCTGGTGGGGCAAGACGTGCTCGACATGGCGCGGCGGGATGCCGAACGGATCTACGTGGGCAAGGCGCGCGCGAACCACTGCCTGCCCCAGGAGGGCATCAACGATCTGCTGGTTCGGCTGGCGCGCGAGGGTCGCAAGGTGGTACGGCTGAAAGGCGGCGACCCGTTCATCTTCGGTCGTGGCGGCGAGGAGGCCGAAGCGCTGGCCGCCGCTGGGGTTGCATTCGAGGTGGTGCCCGGCGTCACCGCGGCGCTTGCCTGCGCGGCGCAGGCCGGCATCCCGCTTACCCACCGGGAGGCAACCCGGACAGTGACCTTCGCCACCGGCCACACCAAGGACGGGCGGCTTGAACTCGATTTCGACCAGCTTGCCCGCGGCGGCACGCTGGCGGTTTACATGGGCATCGTCACGCTGCCGCTGCTGCGGGACGGGCTGTTCACGGCGGGGTTGGACCCGGCTACCCCGGCAGCGCTGATCGAACGCGGCGGCACCCGGGCACAGCGGCTGCTCAAGGGCACGCTGGACGTGCTGGTGCGCGATGCGCCCGGCTGGTCCACCGGCGGCCCCACCCTGGTGATGATCGGTGCGGTGGTCGGGCGGCAGGTGGTGACGGCGGCACGTGAGGTTGTGACAGCTGAGGTTGTAACAGCTTAAGACCGAGCTCCGCCCGCGTCCCCCAAGGGACAAGGTCCTCCAGATACCTGTGTATGTGGGTCAAAGGATGACTGATCCCTTGCAGGCGCAGGGCGGCGCCTTGGGAAGCCTTACTGCGCCGTCCACCCCCCATCGATCGACAGGGGCACCCCTGTCATCGTGGCCGCCGCGTCCGAGCAGAGGAACACCGCCAGTGCGCCGATGCTCTCAGGTGTGGAAAAAGCTGCCATCGCCTGCTTGTCGGTCAGGAAGCTGCGCGTCACCTCCGCCACTCCCTGCCCTTCCCGCTCAGCCCGGCTGTCCAGCTGCTTTTGCACCAGCGGCGTCAGCACCCAGCCCGGGCAGATCGCGTTGCATGTGATGCCGTCGTTCGCCAGCTCGAGCGCAGCCACCTTGGTCAGCCCGAGGATGCCATGCTTGGCTGCGACATAGGCGGACTTCTCGGCGCTACCGACCAGGCCGTGCGCGGAGGCGATGTTGATGATGCGGCCCCAACCGCGGCGCTTCATGCCGGGAATGGCGGCCTGGATGGCGTGAAAGGCGCTTGACAAGTTGATAGCGATGATCGCGTCCCAGCGCTCGGCCGGGAAGTCCGCGATCGGCGCCACATGCTGGATGCCTGCGTTGTTGACCAGGATGTCCAGCCGGCCGAGTTCCGCTTCGGCCCGGGCCACCATGGCGGCAATCGGGCCGGCCCGGCTGACGTCAGCCCCGTCGTGAAGCACCCGTACGCCGTGCTCGGCGGCAAGCGTGCTGCGGGCCTGCTCGATCGCCGCCGGGTCGCCAAAGCCGTTCATCATGATGTCGGCGCCAGCGGCGGCGAGGGCATGAGCGATGCCGAGGCCGATCCCGCTGGTCGATCCCGTGACGAGGGCCGTCTTTCCCTTCAAGTCCATGCGCGCTCCCCTTGGCTGGCGCCAGATGATTGGCGGGGGCGGAGGCGATGGCAAGCTGCGCCGACCGGAAGGCAACGGCCCCGGTCCCCACGCGTTCTGTGGCCGGCTTTCACAACAGGAGACGCCGCATGGCGAAGGACCAGACCAAGATGCCGGCCGACCAGACCACTGGCGGCGTCCACTTGCACCGGACCAAGAACAACCAGAACGCCAAGGCCGTGTCGGTCGAGCTGCTGCAAGCGCGGCTGGCTGACGGCATCGACATGGCGCTGATCACCAAGCAGGCGCACTGGAACCTGAAGGGGCCGCAGTTCATCGGCGTCCACCTGATGCTCGACACCTTCCGCAAGGAGCAGGACGAGTACGTGGACATGATGGCGGAACGCATCACCCAGCTCGGCGGCACGGCGCGCGGCACCGTGCAGGAGGTCGGCAAGAAGACGGCGCTCACGCCCTATCCGGTCGATATCTACCAGGTGAGCGACCACGTGCACGCGCTGATCGACCGTTACGCCACGGTGGCCAACGCCATCCGCGAGAACATCGACGAGGTCGATGAGGCTGGCGACCCGGACACGGCGGACCTGTTCACCGAGGTGTCGCGCGGCATCGACAAGCAGCTGTGGTTCCTGGAAGCCCACACGCAGGAGCGCTCGGCCAGCGAGACTTTCCCAACCGATCAGTAAGCCTTGCACCCGCCTCCCCTGCGCGCCTAGCGTGCGGGGGAGACACGGGAACACAGCATGAACGATCTGTTTGCCCCCGCCAGGGCTGGGCGGGGCCAGGACGCCTATTCCGCGAAGGACATCGAAGTCCTCGAAGGCCTGGAACCGGTGCGCCGGCGGCCAGGCATGTACATTGGCGGCACGGACGAGAACGCGCTGCACCATCTCGCCGCGGAAATCCTCGACAACGCCATGGACGAGGCGGTCGCCGGCCATGCGACCTCCATCGATTTCGCGGCGCAGGCCGGCAACTGGCTAAGCGTGCGGGACAACGGCCGCGGCATCCCGGTCGATGCGCACCCTAAGTTCAAAGCCCTCAGCGCGCTTGAGGTGATCCTGACCACGCTGCATTCCGGCGGCAAATTCGGCGGCGACGCCTACGAGACCTCGGGCGGGCTGCACGGCGTTGGCAGCTCCGTGGTCAACGCCCTCAGCGAGACGCTGGAGGTGGAGGTGGCGCGGGACCGCACGCTGTGGCGGCAGAGCTACGCCCAGGGCAAGCCCACGACGAAGCTGGTGAACGCCGGGCCAGTGCAAAACCGGCGCGGCACCACCATCCGCTTCAAGCCTGACCCGGCAATCTTCGGCCCGCTGCAGTTCAGCCCGGCGCGTCTGTACCGGCTGTGCCGCTCCAAGGCCTACCTGTTCCGCGGCGTGCAAATCCGCTGGTCCTGCGACCCGGCGCTGCTGCACGGCGACACCCCCGCCGAAGCCGTGCTGCATTTCCCGGGCGGCCTGCGCGACAGCCTGGCGGAGGAAGTGGGCGACACCCCGATGGCCGTGCCGGAGATCTGGGCGGGCGAGGCGGACCTGCCCATCCGCGAGGATGGCCGCACCGGCGGACGGGCGGAGTGGGCGGTGACGTGGCTGGAAGGCGCGGACGGCTTCCTGCACTCCTACTGCAACACGGTGCCGACCCCGCTGGGCGGCACGCACGAGGCCGGGTTCCGCGCCGCCTTGCTCAAGGGCGTGCGCGCCTGGGGCGAGCAGCGCAGCAACCGCCGGGCGGCGCAGATCACCGGCGAGGACGTGACGGGCACCATGGCGGGCAAGCTGTCCGCCTTTGTGCGGGACCCGCAGTTCCAGGGCCAGACCAAGGAGCGGCTCACCAGCGCCGACGCCGCCCGGCTGGTCGAGACGGCGATGCGGGACCGCTTCGACCATTGGCTGGCCGGCAACCCGGCGCAGGCGGACAACCTGCTGACGGCGCTGATCGAGCGGGCCGAGGAGCGGCTGCGGCGGCGCGAGAACAAGGACGTGGCGCGCAAGACCGCCACCAAGCGGCTGCGGCTGCCCGGCAAGCTGGCCGACTGCACCAGCGAAATCATGAGCCAGACCGAGCTGTTCCTGGTGGAAGGGGACAGCGCCGGCGGCTCGGCCAAGCAGGCGCGGCGGCGCGAGACGCAGGCGGTGCTGCCGTTGCGGGGCAAGATCCTGAACGTGGCCAGCGCCTCGGTGGACAAGCTGCGGCAGAACCAGGAGCTGCGCGACCTGGTGGAGGCGCTGGGCTGCGGCGTGGGCGAGCGGTTCGACCTCAAGAAGCTGCGCTACGGCCGCATCATCATCATGACGGATGCGGACGTGGACGGGGCGCACATCGCCAGCCTGCTGATGACCTTCTTCTACCGCGAACTGCCGGAGCTGGTGCGCGAAGGCCACGTGTTCCTGGCGCAGCCGCCGCTATACCGCATGACCCAGGGCGCGCGCTCGGTCTATGCGATGAACGACGCCGACCGTGTGCGCCTGGCCAAGACGTTCAAGGGCGCCGGCAAGGTCGAGGTCAGCCGGTTCAAGGGCTTGGGCGAGATGCCCCCCGCGGCGCTGAAGGAGACCACGATGGACCCGGGCAAACGCACCCTGCTGAAGGTGGTGGCCTCCCCCGAGCGGCGGGCGGAGACGAGCGAGCTGGTGGAAAGCCTGATGGGGCGGCGGCCGGAGCTGCGCTTCCGCTTCATCCAGGAGCACGCGCGGGACGTGGCGGTGGAAGAGGTGGACGTCTGACCGTTGGGGCGAGCCGCGATGTCTTGGAACCATCACGTGCCCCGGACGGGCTGTTCACGTAATCGGGAGCCGCTTTGGCTCAAGACACGGAACAGCACGCATGACTTTCGGCAGATGGACGCCTCTGATCGGGGCGTCCTTGCTTGGCGGCCTTACGCTCACGGATCGGGCGCATGGCCAGGGGGTGTCCAGCCCACCTGCTGACATCGGCACGGCGCAGGCGGTCGGCTCGGGCGTCCCGATCACCAGCCAGGACGCCCCGCAAACCGCCGCCGGGTTCGCCCCCAGCGGGCCGAGCCTGGACCAGATCCAGCCCACGAGCACGATCAAGTCCGAGACGCTGCAGAAGATCATCGTGCCGACGGAGAACTACAACGACATCGTGCGGCTGACGCCCAGCGCCATGGACATCTCGCCCGCCGGACCCGGGCTGCAGCAGGATTTCGGGCAGAGCATCCGCGGCCTGCAATACACCCAGTTCAGCGTGCTCTACGACGGCATCCCCGTCCCAGGCTTCCCATTCAACCTCGCGCCCCAGCCGGCCATCTACTTCACCAGCCAGGACATCGGCTCGATCACGGTCAACCGTGGCCCTGGGCAGGCTTCGGCAATTGGGGCGGCGACGTTCGGAGGCTACGTCGATTTGCGTTCGCCCGCCTTGTCGGCCACCCCGACCGCCTCGCTTTACGGCACGGCGGGAAGCTTCGGCACCCTGTTGGGCGGCATCAAAGCGGAGACCGGCGCCATTGCCGGTCTGAACGGCGGACGCATCGCGATCAACCTGGAGGATTTGCAGTCCGGCGGCGCCACGAGCAACACCGGGACGGCGCGGCACAATGGCTACATCAAGTACCAGCAGCCGATCGGCGACAACACCGTCGTGACCGCGCTCGTGAACATAGACCACACCTTCACCTACACGCCCTATGGCGCGACGCTGCCCAACATCGCGGCATTTGGCCGCAACTACGCCTTGAACACCGATCCCACGTCGCAGACCTTCAAGGGCTACAACCACGACGACTACAAGACGGATTTCGAGTACATCAACGTCAAGAGCGATCTCGGCGGCGGGTTCACCCTCGACAACACCGTGTATTCGACGTCTTACTACCAGCATTCCTATCACGGCATGGATGTCGGCGGCCTCGGTCCGAACCTGTCAGGGACCGATTACCTGAACGGCCTCTCGCCAGCCGACCTGACCAGCGACGTGCCCGGGTTCTTCACCAAGTACTATTTCAGGAACACCGGCGACATCCTGCGGCTCAGTAAAGATACGCCTTACGGGCAATTGCGCGTCGGCGTGTGGGGAGAGCACGAGGCGTTCGCCACGGACACCGTCACAGTGGATGACACCCGCGGCTTCGTTCCTTACACGACAGCGCCGGGTTCCATCTACACCAACCAGTTCAGCTCGCCGCTCGACACCATCCAGCCCTACGCCGAGTTTGCCTGGAAGGCCCTGTCGAACCTCACCGTCACCGCCGGGCTGAAATACAGCCTGGTGTCACGCAGCCTCACGGGCGCCGCGGGGCTGACCGGCATGCCGGAGAACGTGAGCCAGAGCTATGCCACGCCGCTTCCCGCCCTGGACATGAACTGGCGCGTGACGGACTGGGCGACGGTTTTCGCGCAAGCGGCCAGGGGCTTCGAGACCCCCAACCTCAACCTGTTCTCGACGACTCAGCTGTCGGCCGTCACCCCCTCGACCACCAACAGCTACCAAGTCGGCGGCGTCATTAACCGGACGGCCTACAATGTCGGCGCCGACCTGTACTACATCCAATACGACAACTTCGTGAACAGCCGCACGGTCGGCGGCTTCACGAGCTACTTCAACCAGGGCGGCGCGGTGTACAAGGGCGCCGAGCTGGAGGGGACCGTCAAGCTGCGGCCCGGCCTGGCGTTCTATGCCAACGGCTCGCTGAACTACAGCGGCTACACCAGCAACGGCAACGTGCTCGCGCAGACGCCGCGCTATACGGCCGCCCTCGGGCCGATCTTCGACAAGAGCGGCGTGTTCCGGGAGCATGACGACCTGTTCGCGTCGGTCATCAGCAAGTTCGTCGGCCCGCAATACGGCCTCGACACGGCGGCGGCCGGCCAGGGCGACAGCATCCCGATCAAGGCCTACCAGCAGGTTGACTTGGCGGCCGGCTACACGCTCCCGGTCGGGGCGCAGCGGGTGCTGTTCAAGCTCAACCTCTACAACCTGTTCGATGACAAAAGCCTCATCGGCTATGCCGGCCAGACGATCGGGCCGCCGTCGCAGCCGCTGTATTACACTGCGCCGGGCCGCAGCGTGTTCTTCACGCTGGGAGCCAAGATTTAGCAAGAAGCAGGGCTTTGCCACTCACCCTTCATACAAAGGTGTCCAGAGGACCCCGTCCTCTGGCGGGGTTCGGGGCAGCGCCCCGATGGCTCAGCCACTTTCCCGCCCGGCGTCCCCACCGCATGGTCGGCCGCTCCACGAAGCGATGCAGCAGCGTGGCCGCCGCCACGCAGGCGAGGAACGCGGCGATCGCCGCCACGGCGTAGGGCAGCCGCCAGGCCAGCATCAGGAAGGACATGATGGTGAAGCCCAGGATCGCGTGCACCAAGTAGAGCGGGTAGCTGATGGCGGCGATGCCGTCGAGGATGCGGCTGGGCCGGAACCGTGCCCGCCACCGATAGGCGGCGGCAAAGGCCGCCACCGCCGCTGCCAGGCTGAGGGTGCGCGCGGCCGTCTCGTTGGCCAGGGGACCGATGCGCCAGCACAGCGCCATCAGCAAGAGCATCCCCGCCGTGCCGGCCGCCAGTTCCCGCGTTGACAGCCGGTCGGCGTAGTGGGCGTGGAACAAGGTCCCGATCAGGATGACGAGCAGGAAGATCGACTCAGAATCCAGTTCGCGCGTGAGTGGAAGCCAGCCCCCGCCGACGGCTGCGTTGAGCCCCAGGGCAGCGGCGGCGCAGGCGAACGGCAGGCGCAGCCCCCCCTTGAGCAGCAGCGGCCGGCATAGCGCCGCCAGCAGGTAGAACTTGGCCTCGATGGATAGGGTCCAGCTCACCCAATCGACGGTCTGCTGCCCAGCCAGGGTCTCGATCAGCAGGCCGTTCACCACGTAGCCACGCCAGCCATAGGCGGGTGGGCGATGCCAGTATGCGGCGCTGGCGGCGATCACCGCGTACTCGATCAGCAGCGCGGCCCAGAACGTCGGCAAGATGCGCGCCGCCCTGGCCAGCAGGAAGCCGCGGCCCGTCGTGCCCTGGAGCGAGAACGGGATGACGAAGCCGCTGATAAGGAAAAACAATCCCACGCCCAAGCTGCCCGGATCGACCGGCAGTGCCTGCATCCAGAGCGCCGCGGCGGCAACCGGCCCGTCGAGCGGCGGCGCCGCGACCACCCAGGACACGTCCACGCGCAGCACCTGCACGACGACGGTGTAGTGGACCAGCACGACCATGAGGGCCGCCGCACCGCGCAGCTGGTTGGCGAAGGCGAGCCGGTGGGCTGGCGCGGCGGGCTTCATCTCACGACGCGAGCCGCCGCAAGGCGCGGAGCGGCGCCGTGGCCCGCCAGGACGTGGAAGCGTAGATCGACCGAAGCTCCTCGGCCAACCGCACATCGGCCGTTGCGGCAACCGGCTCGGTGGGTGCCGTTGGAGCAACCACGGCCGGCGCGAGCACGGGCGGCCAGGGGGCATCCCGCTCGACGCCTTGGCGCGCGACCCAGACGGTGGCCCAATCCGGGTCGGAGCAATAGTGTTTCTCCGCCTGCCAGCCGGAGCGGGCGATGGCGGCGTCGAAATAGTGCTCGTGGAAGCCCAGCTCCAGCCAGCCGAAGTTCCGGATCGCCCACAGCGACTCGCCGTCCGTGCGCACGCCCCAGGGCATCGGGAAGTCGTGCACGATCGGCTCGGAGGCGACCACCATCTTGCCATCCGGCTTGATGGCCCGGCGCAGCGCGCGCAGCCGCCGCATGTGGTCGTCGCAATGGTGGAAGCACTCGAAGAACACCACCGCGTCATAAGGCTCGCTGACGCCCTCGGCCCAGAAGAAATCCGCCTGCACCACGTCGATGTCCACGTGCGCGTCCGCCGCCCGCTCGCGCAGCAGCTGGCAGAAATTGGGTTCGATATCGACCGCCGTCACCCTGAAGCCGAGCATGGCCAGGGCAAGCGTGGTGTTGCCCCAGCCCGGTCCAAACTCCAGCACCCGCGCACCCGGCGGCAGGTCGAGCGTGCGGAGCATGAAGCCGATGGCGCGCAGGTGGTGGCCCGCCGTCATGGTGCTGCCGAGATAGTATGGGAACGGCCGATGCCGGTACTGGTCGAGGTCGAACAGGGTGCGCTCGTTCGCGGTGGAGTAGGCCTTGCGGGCGATGCGCTGGTACAGGCCCAGCTGGAACGCGCGGTACTCCGGGCTGAACGGGTTCGGCGGCAATTGGGCGCCGAGATCGACCTTGAACGTGCCGAACAGGCGCCGCATGGCGTCGTCGCCCTGGCTGTTCAGGGCGTCATTGCACTCGGTGATCTTGGCGTCGAGATCGTCCAGGTCGGTGATGATTTGCAATGCCGGGTCCCTTGGCCGCTTGCCCATGCTGGGCGCGCCGCGGTGTTCTAGCGGGCAGATCCCTGACTGGACAAGCAGCCGGCCAACCAAGGCCGCGTGTCTGTTTTACAGTGCTTGTTTGAGGGAGGACGAGTTTCCGTTAGCGTTTCATTACTAGCTCGGGCCTGGATTTCATTTCATTGACGGGGTGCTCAGGTCTTCGCCGGCATTGTTCCTCAAGGAATGATGAGCAGGTGTGTCAGGTTCGACTTACGGCGTATCCGGGACGTCCGGTGGAGGGCCATGCTTCGGCGGCGGCTCGGGCCTGGGTTTCGATACCGACTTCAATCATGCCGCCAACACGCAGCGGCAGAAGCGGACGTTCAGGCAAATAGTAACTTGATTATCTATACTAATCCTGCCGACTTCTGTGAACTTCGGAAACTGGAGCGTGGCCAATTGAGGGACCTGAAGGAGACGGCGAGCGGTCAGGCAGAAATCGAGAGCACATTCACCGTCACCGGACGTGGCCTAGCCCTGGTGCTTAAAGACGGTTTCACTGGGGCCATCCCCAAGAACGGCAGCATTCAGGGTGAGCACGGGGCAATGGCGTTTGCCGGTCCAGAGTTCTGTGACGGTCGGGACGCATTTGGAGCAAGGAAGAGTTGGCTTGCCGTGATCGTCAGAGCCGAGGACGCCGCCACCTTTTTCCGACCCGGCGACGTGGTTGCGTTCTTTCCGTAAGTTTTAATTGTGTGACGGACAGGCGCTCCCGGAAATCTGTATTGATGGCAAGCGGAGCGAATTGCCCTTTCACGCCCTGAATGGCGGCGACGGGCCGAATGCCGAATGAATGCTGACTGCGAGTGCCGGCGCATGGCCCTTCGTCATATCAGAGACAGAGGCGAGGCTTCGCTACTCGAAGAGACTGATGACTTGCTCAAGGTCCGCTGAGTGCCGAAAACGGGAAACCCAAACCCACCCACCATCCACCCTGCCCAGGATCACAACCCCCTCGCCCGCCGCTGCTGTGCCGCCGCCTCGTCCATCGCCGCCTGCACCCGCCGCCCCTCCGCCACCGCCCGCTCCGCCGCCCGCCGGGCCAGCAGGCTTTCCGCCGCCTCCGCCGCCGCCCGCGCCGCCGTCAGCGCCGCCCGCGCCCGCGCCACGTC
>CAXTJU010000101.1:0-10916 GCA_964244655.1 uncultured Acetobacteraceae bacterium
CGGGCGGCGGCGATGCGCTGGAACAGCACGGGGTGGCACCAGGCGGTGTTGCTGCCCACCAGCACCAGCAGGTCCGCCAGCTCCAGGTCCTCGTAGATGCCGGGCACGATGTCCTCGCCGAACGCCCGGCGGTGGCCGGCGACGGGGGCGGACATGCACAGGCGCGAGTTGCTGTCGATGTTGCCGGTGCCGAGGAAGCCCTTGGCAAGCTTGTTGGCGGCGTAATAGTCCTCGGTCAGCAGCTGGCCCGAGACATACAGCGCCACGCTGTCCGGGCCGTGCTTGGCCATCGTGTCCCGGAACGCGTTGGCCACGCGGTCCAGCGCCACGTCCCAGCTGGCTGGCGCGCCGTCCACCTCGGGGCGGAGCAGCCGGTTGGCGTGGGACAGCGTCTCGCCCAGCGCGGTGCCCTTGACGCAGAGCCGGCCGAAATTGGCCGGGTGCAGCGGGTCGCCGGCGATGCTGGCGCTCTCCGGGCTGGTGGGCGTGGCCAGCACGCCGCAACCGACCCCGCAGTACGGGCAGGTGGTGCGGACGGCGGCGTCGGTGTCTATCGCGGCACCCGCTTAATAGACGTCACGCAGGTAGCGGCCCTGCTTTGCCATGCCGGCAGTCCACTCCTTGGCGCCGGCTTCGTCCATGCCGCCCTGGGTCATGGCGACCTCGCGCAGGGCGGCGTCCACGTCCTTGGCCATGCGCATCGCGTCGCCGCAGACGTAGAAGTGCGCGCCCTCCTGCATCCACTGCCACAACTCCGCGCCGTGCTCGCGCATCTTGTCCTGCACATAGACCTTCTGCGCCTGGTCGCGGGACCACGCGGTGTCCAGGCGGGACAGCGTGCCGGACGCCACCCAGGCCTTCAGCTGGTCGGCGAACAGGAAGTCGGTGGCCTCGTGCTGGTCGCCGAAGAACAGCCAGGAGCGGCCCTTGTGCTCGCGCGCCGCGCGCTCCTGCAAGAAGGCGCGGAACGGGGCGATGCCGGTGCCGGGGCCGACCATGATGACGGGGACTGCCGGGTCGGCCGGCAGGCGGAAATGGCTGACCTGGATGTTGGCCAGGATCTGCCCGTGCACTGCCGCCCGGTGCGCCAGGAACGAGGACGCGATGCCGTGGCGCACCCGGCCGCGCCGCTCCGCCCGCACCACGCCGACGCAGAGGTGCACCTGGCCCGGCTCGGCCTGGATGCTGGACGCGATGGAGTACAGCCGCGGCTTCAGCGCCGGCAGGGACTTCACCACGTCCCACAGCCGGGGCCGGGCGGAGGGGAAGGCTTCCAGCAGGTCCAGCAGGTCGGCATGCTCCGGCTCCGCGCCGTCCTCGCCGTCGGCCAGGCGGCGCAGCCCGGCCTTGTCCTCGGGGTCGGTGGCGGAGGCGGCGAGCAGGTCGAGCGTGCGGTCCATCGGGCGGGCGATGTCGACCTGCCAGGCCAGCGCGTCGCGGGCGGTGCGCATGGTGTTGTCGGGGCAGTGTACCAGCTCGTCGCCGGCGGCGCCCAGGGTGCGCAGGCAGGTCTCGACCAATTCGGGGTCGTTGGGGGCGCAGATGCCGATGGAGTCGCCGGGCTCGTAGGTGAGGCCGGAGGGGGAGAGGTCGATCTTGACGTGGCGCACGTCCTTGGCCGAACGCTCGCCGGTGAGCCGCTCCGAGGCCAGCACGCGCACCGGCATGCCCAGGGGCACGGTCGGCGCGGCGGACGCGACGGGCGGCGGCGCCATGGCGATGGAGTCGGCGGGGCGGTCGGCCAGCAACTCCTTGACCTTCTTGCTGGTCGGCTTGGCGCCGGGCACGCAAAGCGAGAGGGAGGTCTCCTTGCCGCTGGCCAGCGCCTCGGCGTAGCTCTGGCAGAGATAGCCGCACTGGCCGCAATCCAGCTGCGCCATGGCGGCCATCAGCTTGCGCTCGAACGGGCGGCCCTCGGCGAGCTGCAGGCGCTCGTCCATCTCCATGGCCGGGTCGTGCCAGGGAAAATCCTCCTCGGCCGCCGCCACGGAGCCTTCCATCGACATGCCGGCATCCTCGCCGGCGCTGCCGCCGTACAGCCCCGCCAGGAAGCCGTTGAGCCAGGAGCGTTGCGCCGGGTTGAACGGCGCGTTCTCGGGGATCAGCGGGCTGCCGCCACCAGACCCCAATCCAGAGAGGGCGTTCATGCGTCAGCTCCAGCCAGCACGGCGGACAGGTCATCCTCGCTCTTGGCGGCGGACCAGGCCTGGAAGCTCTGGCCGTCGCCGCGCTCGGCCTTCCAGGCGGCCAGCAGGTTCAGCACCAGGGGCGGCAGCTCGTCCATCGCGATGGCGGGGCGGATCAGCCGGCCGATCGCCTGGTTGACGCCCGCGCCGCCGCCGACGTGCAGGTCGTAGCCTTCCACCACGTCCTCGCCGCGGTCCACCTTGGCGCCCAGCAGGCCGATGTCGGCGATGTAGTGCTGCGCGCAGGAATGGTGGCAGCCGGTCAGGTGGATGTTCACCGGCGTGTCGATCTCGATGCGCTGCTCCAGCCAGTCCACCAGCTCGGAGGCGTGCCCCTTGGTGTTGGAGGCGGCGAACTTGCACCCGGCGCTGCCGGTGCACGCCACCAGCCCGGTGCGCAACGGCCCGGCGTCGTATCCCAGGCCGAGGGCGGCGATGGCGGCCAGGGCGTCGGGCATCCGCTCGTCCGGGATGTCCGAGATCAGCAGGTTCTGCCACACCGTGAGCCGGATGGTGCCGGAGCCGAAGCGGTCCGCGACGGCGGCCAGGCCGTGCATGCGCTCCGTCGTCATGCGGCCGACCGGCAGCACGATGCCGACGTAGGACAGGCCCGGTTGGCGTTGCGCGTGCACGCCGATGTGCGCGGTGCGGGATTGCTGCGGCGGCGGCAGCACCGCCTCCTCCGGCACGCGGGTCAGCTTGCGGCCCAGGTCGTCCTCGACGGCGGCGAGGAACTTGTCGAAGCCCCAGGCATCCAGCACGTATTTCAGCCGCGCCTTGCTGCGGTTGGTGCGGTCGCCGTTGGCGATGTACACCCGCAGGATGGAGTCGCACACCGGGGTCGTCTCGGCCGGCGCCACAATCACGCCAGTCTGGCGGGCGAAGTCCTTGTGGCCGGTGATGCCGCCCAGCGCCAGACGGTAGTACACCCCCGGCGGCACGCCGAAGCCTTCGGCCACCTGCACGGCGGTGAAGCCGATGTCGTTGGTGTCCTCCAGCACCGGCACCACGCCGGAGCCGTCGAACGCGATGTTGAACTTGCGCGGCAGGCCGAACAACTCGCGGTGGTTGAGGATGTGGTGGTGGATGCGGCGCGCGTCCGGCCGGGTGTCGATCAGCTCCTGCACGTCAATGCCGGCGGTCGGGCTGCCGGTGACGTTGCGGACGTTGTCGGCGCCGGAGCCGCGGGAGGTGAGCCCGATGTCGGCCAGCCGGGTCAGCACCTCGGGGGCGGCGGCGGCGCCGATCTCGCGGATTTGCAGGTTGGCGCGGGTGGTGACGTCGGAGTAGCCGCCGCCCAGCTCGGCCGCGATGTCGGCCACGCCGCGGAACTGCAGCGAGTTCATGATGCCGCCGGGCATGCGCAGCCGGCACATGAAGCTGGTCTGCGCCGGGGCCACGAAGAACAGGCCCTGGTACTTGGTCAGGAACACGTCGGTTCCCTTGGGGAACTTGCCTTCCTCGGCCAGCGCGTTGATCTCGCCGAAGCGGTCGAGCGGGTTCTTCTTCCGCTTGGCCTCCTCCTCCGGCACCAGCTTCTTGCCGGCGGCGATCTGCTTGTCCTGCGCGATGCGCTGCAAGTCGTTGGGGTCGGCCTCCACGGCGGCCGCGCCACCGCCGGTGAGCGGGCCGCGCTTGGCGTCCACCCCGGCCATGAAGCCCTTAAGGTATTCCTGCTGCTCGGTCGAGAACGGTTGATCGGTCATGCGGCCCACTCCGCGGGCATGAAGGCAGGACCGAACGGCAAGCTGTCGCGTGCCGGCCCGATCCGCCGCCCTTCCTTGATGAGGTTGAGATACCAGGGTGCGTCCGTGGTTTCGCCATACAGCATGGCCCCCACCAGACGGTCGTCACGCACGACGAGGCGGCGGTACTGCCCGGCCTCGCCGTCATCCAGCACGATCGAGTCCGTGCCGCCGATCTCGCCCGCCGACCACACGCCGACGCCCGCCACCTTCAACGCCGTGGCGTCCGACACGGGGACGTAGCGGGCCTGCTGGCCGAGGATGGCGGCAGCCGCCACCTCCGCCTGCGCGAAGGAGGGGGCGACCAGGCCGATGCACTGGCCGTCATGCTCGGCGCACTCGCCGATGGCGTACACCGCCGGGTCGGCGGTGCGCATGGCGTCGTCCACCAGCACGCCGCGGTTGACCGGCAGGCCGGCGGCGCGGGCCAGCTCGGCATGGGGACGGATGCCGACGGCCATGACGACGATGCGGGCGGGGATTCGCGCGCCATCCGCCAGCAGCACCGCGCCGTCCTCGATGGCGACGGTGCGGGCCTGGGTGATGACGGCGATGCCGAGCCCGGCCAGGCGGCGTTGCAGCAGCTCGGCCGCGCCGGCGTCCAGCTGGCGGTCCATCAGCCGTTCCATGGCGTGCAGCACCGTGACCGCCATGCCGCGGCGCGCCAGCCCGGCCGCGGCCTCCAGCCCCAGCAGGCCGCCGCCGATCACCACCGCATCACCGCCTTCCGCGGCATGGGCGATCATCTGCTGCACGTCGCCCAGGGTGCGGTAGGTCAGCACGCCGGGGCGGTCGGCGCCCGGCAGCGGCAACCGCACCGGGTTGGCCCCCGTCGCCAGCACCAGGGCGTCGTAGGGGATACGCTCGCCGGTGTGCAGCACGGCCACTCTCGCCTCGCGGTCCACCGCGTCCACCGTGGTATCCGGCCGCCAGGCGATCCGGTGCTCGTCCAGCTGGGCAGGCGGGTGGGTGGTGAGTGCGGCTTCGTCCAGGTCGCCGGCAAGGAATTTACTGAGCGCCACCCGGTTGTAGGGATGGCTCGGCTCCGCGCCGACCAGGGTGACCGCCAGGCCGCCCTTGGCCAGCCGTTCGGCGCAGCGGGCCCCGGCGGGGCCAGCGCCGACGACGACGACACGGCGGGCGGTGTCAATGCTCATGACCCCGTTATAGCGACGGCTTGTGCAATGCGAAACCGTCACGGTCGAACTGGAAGCAGAAAACTCGCTCGATGCTTAATCAGCAAGCATTGAAGCGCGTGCTTGCCTAGTTCTTCAGCAAAGACTCGCCGGTCATCTCGGCGGGCTGCGCTACGCCCATGAGCGCCAGCAGCGTCGGAGCCAGGTCCGCCAGCCGTCCGTCCCGCAGCGCCGCGCCGGGGCGGCCCACCAGCAGGGCGGGCACCAGGTTGGTGGTGTGGGCGGTGTGCGGCTCGCGGGTCGCCGGGTCGCGCATCTGCTCGCAGTTGCCATGGTCGGCGGTGATGAGCAGCGCGCCGCCCTGCGCCGCGACGGCGTCCGCGATGGCGCCCAGCCCGGCATCCACCGCCTCCACCGCGGCGATGGCGGCGGGCAGGCTGCCGGTGTGGCCCACCATGTCGGGGTTGGCGAAGTTCAGCACCACCAGGTCGAACCGGCCGGCGCCGATGGCCTCGACGGCGCGCCGGGTCAGCTCGGGGGCGCTCATCTCGGGCTGCAAATCGTAGGTGGCGACCTTGGGGGAGGGCACCATGATGCGCTCCTCGCCCTCGAACGGCGGCTCGCGACCGCCGTTGAGGAAGTAGGTGACGTGCGGGTACTTCTCCGTCTCGGCCATGCGCAGCTGGCGGCGGCCGGCGTGGCTGACCGTCTCGCCCAGGATGGCGGCCATGGATTGCGGGGCGAAGATCGCCTGCATCAGCGGCGCCAGGTGGTCGCCGTAGCGCGTCATGCCGACGGCGGCGGCGAATTGGGGCGGGGTGCGAAGAAAGCCGGTGAACGCCGGGTCGAGCAGGGCGGCCAGCAGCTCGCGGATGCGGTCGGCGCGGAAGTTGAAGGACAGCACGGCGTCGCCGTCCGCCATGCCGCGGTAGCCGCCGATGGCGGCGGGCAGGATGAACTCGTCCGTGACGCTGGCAGCGTAGGCGGCCGCGATGGCGTCGGCGGCGGCGGGGAAGCGGGGGCCCTCCGCGTCGGCGATGGCGGCATAGGCCTGGCTCACCCGCTCCCACCGGTTGTCGCGGTCGAGCGCGTAGTACCGCCCGCACACGGTGGCGATGGATGCGCCCTCCGGCAGCGCCGTCTCCAGCGCCGCCACGAACCCGGCGGCGCTGCGCGGCGGCGTATCCCGCCCATCGGTGAAGGCGTGCAGCCGCACCGGGATGCCTTCGGCCGCCAGGATGCGGGCGAGGGCGGCGGCATGGTCCTGGTGCGCGTGGACGCCGCCGTCCGACACCAGCCCCAGCAGGTGGCACGCGCCGCCGCTGCGCCGCAGCGCCTCGATCAGCCCGCGCAAGGCAAGAGCCTGGGCCAGCGAGCCGTCCGCGATGGCGGCGGCGATGCGCGGCAGCTCCTGCATCACCACCCGGCCGGCGCCGATGTTGAGGTGGCCCACCTCGGAGTTGCCCATCTGCCCGTCCGGCAGGCCGACATCGGCGCCCGAGGTGCGCAGGAAGGCGTGGGCGCCGGCGGCCCAGAGCCGGTCGTAGTTGGGGGTGCGGGCCTGGCGCACCGCGTTGTCGGCGGTGTCCTCGCGCCAGCCCCAGCCGTCCAGGATCATCAGCATGGCGACGGGCATGGGGCAGCTCCTTTGGGCAGGCGATAATGGCCACAGATGCTTTCCCGCCACCATGCGGCGGATCGAAACTCTTTGTTAATCCGGACGGGGCAGGCTCATGCGGCACGAGGCAGTCCAGGAGCAAAGCAGGATGAGTGGGATTTCCAGCGTCGGCGCGAGCGCGTCCCTGTCGGTGGGCGGCCCCGCCGCCTCGCCCGCCACGGGCCATGGGGACACCGGGTTGGCCAAGCGGACCAACGCCTCGGCTGCCGACACCACCAACACGGTCGCCAACGCGAACGGCTCGACCACCACGACCGTCACGGACGCAACCGGCGCCGTCGTGTCCGTGACCACGACGGCACCCGTCGGCGGGTCCTCTGGCGGGTCCTCCAGCGTGTCCGGGCTGGTCGATGTGACGGCCTGAGCGGGCCGCCTGCGGCATGGGATGCGCGGTGTCCGATCCGACGATCGATTTCTACCGCACGCTGCTCGCGGAGGACCCGGGGCTCGGGTCCCTGCACGCGCATCTCGGGGAGGCGCTGCTGGCAGCCGGCGACGTCGAGGGCGCGGCCACGGCGTGCGACGACGCGCTGGGCTGCGACGCCTGGCTGGTCGAGGCCTGGCTGACCCGCGCCGCCGCCCGCAAGCTGCAATGCCGCCACCAGGAGGAGGTGGGGGACCTGGAGCGCGCCGCCGCGTTGGCGCCCGGGCGGCCGATGGTGCTGGTCAGCCTGGCGACCGGCTATGCCGAACTCGAACGGCTTGACGAGGCCGAGCACGCGCTGCGACGGGCCTGCGCGCTGGACCCGGAGTGCAGGCAGGCGCAGGCCAACCTGGGCTCGATCCTGGTGCAGCAGGGCCGGCTGGCCGAGGCCGAGGCCCCGTGCCGGGCCGCCCTGGCGCTGGACCCGGGGCTGGTCAGCGCCCACCAGAACCTGTCCAGCGTCCTGGCCGAGACCGACCCGGCCGCCGCCCGCGCCCATCGCGATGCGGCCTACCGGCGGCAGCAGCTCTTCGTCGAGGCGGCCTTGCGCCCGCGCCACACGGTGCTGGTGCTGAGCGCGGCCGACGCCGCCAACGTGCCGCTGCACCACCTGATGCCGCGGGCCGAGATCACCGCGACCCGCTGGTACTTCGAATACGCGACGCCGGGCCAGCAACACGCGCTGCCCCGGCACGACTTGGTGTTCAACGCGGTCGGCGACCCCGACCTGGCGCCGGCGCTCCGTCCGGACATCGCGGATTGGCTGCACGCGCAGGGGCCGCGCGTGCTGAACGACCCGGCCCGCGTGGCGTCGCTGCGGCGCTCCGACCTGCCGGCGCTGCTGGCCGGCCTCCCCGGCGTGGTCGTGCCGCCGGTGTTCCGCCACGACCCGGCGCAGGGCCGCCTGGCGGACGCGGTGGCCGCGGCCGGCCTGGCGTATCCCGTGCTGCTGCGCCCGCTCGGTTCGCATGGCGGGCAGGACTTGCGCAAGATCGACGACGCCGCCGGGCTGGCGGCGCAGGCGAACGGCGCGGCCTACGTCACGGAGTTCGCGGATTTCGTCTCGGCCGACGGCTGGCATCGCAAGTACCGGGTGATCTTCGTGGACGGGCAGCCCTACCCGTACCACCTGGCCATCTCGCCGAGCTGGCTGGTGCACCACTGGACTTCCGGCATGGAGCGCGACCCGGCGCGGTGCGCGGAGGAGCGCCGCTTCCTCGCCGACCCGGCCGCCGCGATCGGCGCGGGGGCGATGGCCGCGCTGGCGCAGGTCGGCGCGCGGCTCGGGCTCGACTACGCCGGGGTGGATTTCGGCCTCACGCCGGAGGGGCGGGTGCTGGTGTTCGAGGCCAATGCGACGATGCTGGTGCATCCCGAGCCGGACGGGTGCTTCGCCTACCGCAACCCGGCGGTGCAGGCCATCCAGCGCGCGTTCATGGCGATGCTGGACGCCCGGCGCGGTGATACGGGTGGCCGGACGTGATCGAGCGGGCACGGAACAGCTGCTCGGCCAGCATCGGACGCACCAGCAGATGCGGCCAGGTCAGCGCGCCGAGCGACAGGCTCGCGTCCGCCCGGCCCAGCACGGCCGCGTCCAGTCCTTCCGCGCCGCCCACCAGGAAGCACACCGGGCGCGACAGGTTCAGCCAGCGCTCCAGCAGGGCGGCGAGGCCGGGGCTGTCCGGCGTCGCGCCGCCGCCGTCCAGCGCTACGGCGAAGGCCTGGGCGGGCAGGGCGGCCAGCAGCGCCTCCGCTTCCCGCCGCTTGGCCTCCGCCGGGGCGCCGCGGCCCTCGGGCACTTCCGTGACCTGCAAGGGCGGGCGCAGGCGGGCGTTGTAGCGGGCGAACAGCTCCGCCTCCGGCCCCGGGCGCAGCTTGCCGACCGCGATCAGCCGCACCCGTGTTGCGCCGGCGGGGTGGTTCGGGACATAGCGGAGGCAGAACACCGAGGAGCCGCCCCGTGCGCCGTCTTGCCCCGCTCGCCGCCCTGCTGCTGGCCGCCGCCGCACCTGCCATCCCCACCGGCAAGGTGGCGCTGACGGCGCGGCCCGGCACGCCGCTGGACCGCACCGCCCGCCAGGTGGCCGCCGCCGATGTCAGCGACGGGGGGCCGAAGGCGCTGCTGCTGCTGGGCAGCCAGCCGCTGGGCACGGCCGGCATCGGCCCGGCGCTGTTCGTCGAGGTGCAGTCGGAGCGGGCCTGCGGGTCCGCCGGGTGCTCGGTCTCGGTGTATCTGCCGGGCAAGGCGGGCTGGGCCAAGGTGCTGGACGCGGTGAGCGGCGGCGTGGTGGTGGACCCGGCGCAGCACCGCGGCATGCACGACCTGCTGGTGAACGAGTCCGACCGCTGGGTGTGGAACGGGCAGACCTACGTGGACACGGTGCCGACCCCCGTGGTGGACCTGCGGCCGCACCGCCGCCCTACCAAAACTCGGTCCCGGGCGACCCCTTGAACGGGCCGGTCAGGTTGGAGGTGACCCAGCCGCCGTAGAAGCCGCCCGGCTGCGGGCTGGCCTGCTCGTCGCCCACGAAGCAGGCATCCATCGGCGCGGCGTACACCGCCACGTGGTCCCGCAGCGCGGCGAAGGTGCCGGTCGGCTCCGGGTAGCTCCAGCCGGCATCCGCTACGGTGCGGCCGCCGCCGCGCACGCTCCAGTAGCGGGCGCGGCCCTTCCACTCGCAGAACGAGCCGCGCGGGCTGGCGACCAGCGCCCCCGGCACGAAGGCGTCCGGCGGCAGGTAGTAGGTCGGCGGGTGGGTGGTCTCCAGCACCCGGTAGGCGGCGGTGGTGTCGGCGACCGTCTCGCCGCCGAGCACGATGCGGATGCGCTCGGGCACGCGCTCCAGCCGGGGCGGACGGGGGTAGTCGCCCACGCGCTCCGGCGTCACGCGGCGGGCTCGGCGGCGATCTTGCCAAGCTCGGGCCCGTCCGGCTTGGGCTCGTCCAGCTCTGGGCCCCACATCTTCTCCAGCGCGTACAGCTCGCGCGCCTCCGGCTTAAACAGGTGCACCACGATGTCGCCGGCGTCGATCAGCACCCAGTCCGAGCCGCCGGCGCCTTCCACCGGCACCCGGCCCACACCCGCCTCGTGCAGCTTCTCCTGCAAGTGGGTGGCCATGGCGCTGATCTGCCGGTCGGCCAGGCCGGTGGCGATCACCATGCGGTCGGTGAAGGCGGCGCGGCCCTCCAGGTCGAGCACGAGCACGTTCTCGGCCTTGTCGCTCTCCAGGCTCTCGACGATGACGGCCTGCACCCGGTCCAGCGCGGAAGGCTCCGCCTTGGCCTTGCGCGGGACACGGGGCTTCGGCCCGGCGGCGGCGGCCTTCTTGCGCGGCGTGCCGGGGGCCTTGGCGGCCTCCCTCAGCGCCGCGGCCGGCTTGGGCGGGCGGCGCTTGGCGGGGGGCTTGGCGCCGGCGTCGGTCGTGGGCTTCCTGGCTATCGTCCTGCTCCTGTCGGCGCTGCGGCAGAGTATGCCGCGCGAAGCGCCGTCGCTGATATGGCATTCTGCTGCCCCGGCAAGAAGGCCCAGGCCGGCGCATCCCGTTCGGCCAGCACCGGCGCTTCCCGGGCCGGCCGCCGGGCGTGGCGCAGCCGCCGCGCCGCCTGGCCGGCGAGGGCGCGGCCGTTGTAGCCGGGCCGGGGCGCGACAGCGAACGGCACGGCGCGCGCGATCCCAGTCCAGCGCCGCCAGCGCGGCAGCTCGGCCAGGAGGTCCGCCCCCATCAGCCCGACGAAGCGCACGCGGGG
>CAXTJU010000102.1:0-10907 GCA_964244655.1 uncultured Acetobacteraceae bacterium
CGGTTTTGGAGACCGGCGCTCTAGCCAATTGAGCTACACCCCTGCACGGCCCGAGCGGGCAGGGGCGGTATCAAGAGCCCGGCGCGTCCGATGTCAAGTACGCTAGGCGATTGCCAAAGGATTTGGCCGATGCGGGAGGGTGGAGCGGGTGACGGGGATCGAACCCGCATTGCCAGCTTGGAAGGCTGGAACTCTACCATTGAGTTACACCCGCCTCTCATGGAGACGATAGCAAGATGCGGCGGGAATTGCCAAGGAGCTGCCCGAGCCTGCGTTCGCGGCAGCTAAAGGGCTTGCCTTGGCGGGGCCCGCTTAACCATGCTAAGCGCGCGGCTTGCCTCCCTCCGAGGCGCCCGAAGCCGTCACCACGGCATGCTGCCTGCAAGATTGGAAGAGACAATGAGCGAGATCGCCGACAAGGTTAAGAAGATCGTGGTGGAGCATCTTGGGGTCGAGGAGGCCAAGGTGACGCCCGAGGCCTCGTTCATCGACGATCTCGGCGCCGACAGCCTGGACACGGTCGAGCTGGTGATGGCGTTTGAGGAAGCCTTTGGCGTGGAGATTCCAGAGGACGCCGCCGAGAAGATCGGCACGGTGAAGGACGCAATCGACTACATCGAGAAGCAAAAGGCGGCTTGAGCAGGCTTTAGGGCCTGCCAGGCGGGGGAGGCGGCGGATGCGGCGCGTGGTGGTGACAGGGATGGGCATCGCCTGTCCGCTCGGGGTGGGCGTAGCCCATGTGTGGGGTCGGCTGACTGAGGGCCACTCCGGCATCGCCGCCATCCAGTCCTTCGACACGGCGGAACTGACTGCCAAGATTGCGGGCCAAGTGCCTCCTGGCATGCGGGCGGAAGGCGGACTGGATCTGGCCGAGTGGGTTCCAGTCAAGGACCAGAAGAAGATGGACCGCTTTATCCACTTGGCCATGGTCGCGGCCACAGAGGCGGTCGAGGACTCAGGTTGGACGCCGCAGACCGAGGAGGACCGTTGCGCGAGCGGCGTCATGATCGGCTCCGGCATCGGCGGGTTGCAGTCAATCTATGAGGCGTCCATTCTGGTTAGCCAGGGTAAGGCGCGCCGACTGTCGCCGTTCTTCATTCCCTCGGCGCTGATTAACCTCGCCTCTGGTCACGTTTCCATCAAGTATGGCTTCAAGGGCCCAAACCACTCGGTGGTGACCGCCTGCGCCACCGGCGTCCACGCCCTAGGGGACGCGGCGCGACTCATTATGCTGGGCGACGCGGATGTTATGGTGGCGGGCGGCGCGGAGGGCGCGGTCAATCCGCTGGGCATCGCGGGGTTTTGCGCTTCCCGGGCGCTGTCCACTGCCTTCAACGACCGTCCCGTCGAGGCGAGCCGACCCTGGGACAAGGACCGCGACGGCTTCGTCATGGGCGAGGGCGCCGGTATCGTCGTGCTTGAGGAACTAGAGCACGCCAAGGCGCGCGGGGCCAAGATTTACGCCGAGGTGTCGGGATACGGCATGTCGGGCGACGCGCACCACATTACCGCCCCAGCTGAAGGCCATGAGGGCGCCTTCCGCGCTATGACGGCCGCCCTGCGCAGCAGCGGCCTCCAGCCCGGCGACATTCATTATGTCAATGCCCATGGTACCTCGACGCCCCTGGGCGACGACCTGGAGCTGGAAGCGGCCGAACGGCTGTTCGGCGACGATTGCGCCAGAGTCTGCATGTCGTCCACCAAGTCGGCCACCGGTCATTTGCTTGGGGCTGCGGGTGCGATCGAGGGCATCTTCTCGATTCTGTCGATCCGTGACAACGTAGCGCCACCGACCCTGAACCTCCACCACCCGAGCCGCGCCAGCGCGATCGACCGGGTGGCGAAGGAGGCACAGCCGCGCCGGATCGACGTGGCGCTGTCCAACAGTTTCGGTTTCGGCGGCACCAACGCGAGCATCCTGTTCCGCCGCGCCGCATGAGGCCACCCACCCTCTGCTGATGCGCCGCCTGTTGCTTGCTCTCCTAATCGTCCTCCTGGCAGCTGGTGGCGCAGCGGTCTGGCTTGCCACCCGTTATGCAACACCCGGCCCGCTCCCTGCCGCAAGTGCTATCGTTGTGCCGCGCGGCGGCTTGGCGGAGCTGGCGGAGAACTTACAGCGGCAAGGCGTGGTATCCCATCCTTTGGCGTTCCGCGTGCTGGCCGTGCTCACCGCCGCCAACGGCCCTCTGCATGCCGGGGAGCTGATATTTCCTGCTGCGGCCAGCCCGCGCCAGGTGCTGGCCGTCTTGCGCACCGCCCGTCCGGTGCAGCACCGCCTGACTATCCCCGAAGGCCTTACCGCAATCCAGGTTGCCAGGCTGGTAGAATCTACAGAGGCGTTGGCCGGCGACGTACCGGTCCTGGCAGAAGGGTCCATCCTGCCCGAGACCTATCAATACGAGCGCGGCGCCACACGAGAGCAAGTGCTGGACCGGGCCCGGGCGGCCATGGATAAGGCGTTGCAGCGCGCCTGGGACGCGCGCACGCCGGGCCTGGCGCTGGCGAGCAAGGCGGAGGTTTTGGTGCTGGCCAGCCTGGTCGAGCGCGAGACGGCCCAGCCGGAGGAGCGCCCGCTAATCGCCGCCGTGTTCCTCAACCGGCTGCGGCAGGGCATGAAGCTGCAATCCGACCCGACCGTGGTGTATGGTGCCAGCGGCGGCCTGGGCGTGCTGGACCATCCAATTACCCGCGCCGAGCTGGACCGCGACGACCCAACCAACACCTACCGCATCGCCGGGTTGCCGCCTGCGCCCATCTGCATGCCAGGCCTCGCCGCCCTGCGCGCCGCCACGCAGCCGGCGCTCACGGACGCGCTATACTTCGTGGCGGACGGTTCCGGCGGCCATGCCTTCGCCGGCGCTCTCGGCGAGCACTTGCGCAACGTGGCCCGCTGGCGCGACATCGAGCGGGTACGGCCGTCCGGCGCGGCCGTGAAGGAAGGTGTGCAGCCATGATGATCCCGCAGCGGCGCGGCGTGTGCCTGGTGGTGTCGGCGCCGTCCGGCGCAGGCAAGGGCGCCATCACTGGCGCGCTGCTGGCGAATGAGCCGGCGCTGTCCTTTTCGGTCAGCGCCACCACCCGTGCGCCGCGCCCTGGCGAGCAGGAGGGGGTGCATTACCTATTCCGCTCTCCTGACGCCTTCGCCGCCATGGTCGAGGCCGGCGAGATGCTGGAATGGGCCGAGGTGTTCGGCCGCCGGTACGGCACGCCGCGCGGCCCCGTGGAACAAGCGCTGGCCGCCGGGCGGGACGTGGTGTTCGACGTGGATTGGCAGGGCCACCGCCAGCTGCGCGCCGCCCTGCCGGCCGACGTGGTTGGCGTGTTTGTGCTGCCGCCCTCGCTGGACGCGCTGGACAGCCGGTTGCGCGGCCGTGCTGGGGATGACCCGGCGGAGATCGCCCGCCGCATGCGAACCGCCCGCAGCGAGATTGCGCACTGGCTGGAGTTCGATCATGCCGTGGTGAATGAGCGGCTGGCGGACGCTGTGGAAGCGGTGCGCAGCGTGCTGCACGCGGCCCGCAGCGCTACGCGGAGGCAGCCGGACCTCGGCGCGTTCGTGGCGGGGCTGGAATGAGCTACACTTCGGAAAATCCCATGTTCACTCGCCGCAGCCTCGTTGCAGCCATATCCGTAACACTGGCGTCCTCGGCGCTGCCCCGGCCGGTTCGCGCCACCCCCGAAGTGCTCCGCATCGGCAACCAGAAGGGCGGTCTGCGCTCATTGTTCGAGGCGTCCGGGGTCGCGAGCGGTCTGCCCTACGCCATCGAGTGGAGCGAGTTCGGCGCGGCGCAGCCTTTGCTGGAGGCTTTGAACGCGGGCGCGCTCGATCTCGGCCATCAGGGTGACTTCGCCTTCCTGACGGCGTTCGCGGCCGGGGCGCAGCTGAAGGCGATCGGGGCGAGCAAGGCATTGCCAGCCGGGCAGGCGATCCTGGTGCGTGATCCGGCGATCCGTAGCATTGCTGATTTGCGGGGCCGCAAGGTGGCCGGCAACCGCGCCGGTTGGGGGCAATACCTGATCCATGCCGCCCTGCAGCAGGCGAACATCCCGGTGGCGGCTGTGGACATTAAGCTGCTGCCGCCGGCCGACGCCGCCTTGGCGTTCCGCTCCGGCGGGGTGGATGCCTGGGCGGTGTGGGACCCCTACGTATCGTTCGAGGTCGTCACGTTCGGCGCGCGGGTGCTGGTCGATGGCAGTGGGCTTTCGCCGTCGATCACCTTCGTCGCCGCCACGGACAATGCCATCGCCGGCAAGCGGGCTCTGCTGGTGGATTTCCTGGAGCGCTTCGCCGCAGCATGGCAGTGGGCGCAAGGCCATATCCCAGACTATGCGCGATATAACGCTGCGCTGACCCACCTGCCGCAGCCGGTGCTGGAGCGGGCTTACGGCGAGCAGCAGACCATCGCGGTCCGGCTCGACAGCGGGCAGATCACGGACTTTCAGCGCGTCGCGGATCAGTCGGCGGCATTCGGACTGTTGCGCGGCGGGCTAGAGGTGCGGGACAGCCTTGACTTGACGTTCACGCCGGCTTCGGCCGGGTAGATCGGGGCATCGCTGATTGAAAGCGATCAGGAACGGACGAGCAGAGACTCCAGGGCGGTCAGCATCTGCCTCGATCCGAACGGCTTGCGCAGCAGAAACTCCGTGTCGGAAAGCCTGCCCACCCGGGCCATCATGTCCGGTCGCCCGGTCATGAACACCACGGGGCGGTTTGGGTGGCGTGCCGTAAAGCTGCGCGCCACGTCGATGCCGTCTGCTGCGCCGGGCATCTGGATGTCCGTCAGCAGCACATCAATCTCGTCCAGCGTGTCGAGCAACTGGCAGGCCTCATCGCCGGACTTTGCCAAGACGACGGTGTAGCCGGCCTCCTCCAGCGTTTCGGCCAGGGTGAGGCGAATCAGGCTTTCGTCTTCGACCAGCAGCACGCAATGGGGCATTGACGTGGAAACCTCGCCGGGCGGAGTGCCGGGTCCTGTCTGTGTTTAGAGAAACGCTACCTGAACCCTTGGTAAGAATTGCGAGAGGTCTGCCCTCGCACGGCACTTCAATGTGGATATGCTGCAAGTCAGCGCCCGGCGGCCTTGCGACTTGCCCCGGCGGGCGCGCTTCGGTAGGAGAAGCGCCGTGCTGGCACCCCTGAAGGCCGGCCTTTCGCGCTGGCCGCACCGGCCGCGGCGCTCGAACGAACGGAGTTGACCATGGCCGGCTTCACCACGATCCAGGCCGAGGCGCGCGAGCTCGCAGGCAAGGGGGCAGCACGCGCGACCCGGCGGGCAGGGAAAGTCCCTGCCGTCATTTACGGCGCGAAGGAAGCGCCGACGCTGATCTCGCTGGACCCGCGCGAGGTCGTGCGCGAGCTGGTCCGCGGCGGCTGGCGCTCGCGCCTGTTCGAGGTCACGGTTGGCGGGCAGACCCAGCGCGCCCTGATGCGCGAGGTGCAGTTTCACCCGGTCAGCGACAAGCCGGAGCACGTGGATTTCCAGCGCCTGGCCGCCGGGCAGCCGATCCGCGTCGCCGTCAAGGTGACCTTCGCCAATGAGGCGACGTCTCCTGGGATCAAGCGCGGCGGCATGCTGAACGTAGTGCGCCACAGCGTGGACGTGCTGTGCGACCCGGACCAGGTTCCCGAAGCCTTCGAGGCTGATCTCGGGGCGCTCGATATTAACGACAACATCCGCTTCTCCGACCTGACAGGCGTGGCAGGGGCGAAACCCACCATCGCCGACCGGGACTTCGTGATCGCTACCCTGGTGGCGCCGACCAAGTCGGCCGAGGTGCCCGCGGCCGAGGCCGCTCCGGCCGCCGCCAAGGCAGCGGCCCCGGCGAAGGGCGCTGCCCCGGCCAAGGGTGCGGCAGCCCCGGCCAAGGCCGCTGCGAAGCCCGCCGCCAAGAAGTAGCGTGTGCGGCTCTGGGTCGGGCTCGGCAACCCGGAGCCCGGCATGGCCCGGCAGCGTCACAACATTGGCTTCATGGCGGTGGACCGCATCGCCGAGCGCCACGGGTTCTCCCCGTGGCGCAACCGCTTCAAGGGCCTGGTGGCGGAGGGCAGCGTCGGCGGCGAGAAGGTGCTGGCGCTGAAGCCGCTCACCTACATGAACGACAGCGGCGCCGCGGTGCAGCCGGCCGCGGCGTTCTTCAAGCTGCCGCCGGGCGACATCACGGCGTTCCACGACGAGCTGGACCTCGCCCCCGGCCGGGTGCGGGTCAAGCAGGGCGGCGGGGCGGCGGGGCACAATGGCTTGCGCAGCATGGACCGGTTGCTGGGCAGCCCGGACTACTGGCGGGTGCGGCTCGGCATCGGCCATCCCGGGCACAAGGACCGCGTGACCGGCCATGTGCTGGGAGACTTTGCCAAGGTGGATGGCGAATGGCTGGCGGCGCTGCTGGATGCCGTGGCGGACGCCGCGGCGCTGCTGGCCGCCGGGCAGCCGGAGGCGTTCATGACCAAGGTCGCGCTGCATGCGCGGGAGGGCTAGATGGGGTTCAACTGCGGCATCGTGGGCCTGCCCAACGTCGGCAAATCGACGCTGTTCAATGCGCTGACGGCGACCGCCGCGGCGCAGGCGGCCAACTACCCGTTCTGCACCATCGAGCCGAACGTGGGCCGCGTCGCGGTGCCGGACCCGCGCCTGGCAGCGCTGGCCGCGATCGGCAAGTCGGCCAAGATCGTGCCGACCAGCCTGGAGTTCGTTGACATCGCCGGCCTGGTGCGCGGCGCCAGCCGCGGCGAGGGCCTGGGTAACCAGTTCCTGGGCAACATCCGCGAGGTGGACGCCATCATCCACGTGCTGCGCTGCTTCGACGATGACGACGTGACCCACGTGGAAGGTAGCATCGACCCGCTCCGCGATGCCGAGACGGTAGAAACCGAGCTGATGCTGTCCGACCTGGACAGCTTGGAGAAGCGGCTGCTGCCGGCGCAGAAGAAAGCGCGCGGCGGCGACCGGGACAGCCTGGCGGTGGTGGCGGTGATGGAGCCGCTGATCGCGGCGTTGCAGGCCGGGCGCCCCGCCCGCAGCGCGATCCCGCCCGGCGAGGCGGAGGCGGTGCGCCGACTCCAGCTGCTGACCTCCAAGCCGGTCTTATACGTGTGCAACGTGGCGGAGGCGGACGCGGCGGAGGGCAACGCCCGCTCGGCCTCGGTGGCCGCCATGGCCGCGGCGTCGGGAGCGGCGAGCGTGGTGGTGTCGGCCGCGATCGAGGCCGAGGTGAGCCAGTTGCCGGAGGCGGACCGGGCGGAGTTCCTGGCCGGGCTGGGGCTGTCGGATAGCGGGCTGGACCGGGTGATCCGCGCCGGCTACGGGCTGCTGGGGCTCAGCACGTATTTCACGGTCGGCCCCAAGGAGACGCGCGCCTGGACCATCACGGCGCACACCAAGGCGCCCCAGGCCGCCGCGGTGATCCACAACGATTTCGAGCGCGGCTTCATCGCCTGCGAGACCATCGCGTACGATGACTACGTGGCGCTGCGCGGCGAGGCCGGCGCCAAGGAGGCCGGCCGCATGCGCGTGGAAGGCCGCGACTACGTGGTGCGCGACGGCGACGTGCTGCTGTTCCGGTTCAACGTGTAGGAGGGCGGGCCATGAGCATCATCGGCTGGGTCGTGTTCGGGCTGATCGCCGGGTTCATCGCCAGCAGGATCGTGAACAAGTCGGGCTCGGGATTGGTGCTGGACATCGGGCTCGGCATCGTCGGCGCAGTGGTGGGCGGCTACCTGATGTCGTTTTTCACTGGCGATGCTTGGGAAAGCCATTTCGACATTGCGAGCATGATCGTGGCCGTGCTGGGCGCGGTGGTGGTGTTGGTGATCTATCACGCAGTATTCGGACGCCGAGTGAGATGAGCCGCCTAAAACAAGTTTTTAGTGGTGGCCGAAGTAGATCGGCAGGCCGACTCCGACATTTACTGTACCTAAGAACATGTCAATTACCTGAAGGGTGATCCGGATTTAGTCGATTTTCATGTCTGCCCGCATCTTGTCGATGTTAGCGCGTATCTGATCGATGTTCACGGTCATCTGCTCGGTGCTCAGTTCGTATTTGCGGAGTTCTCGGTCGGCGTTTGACGCTATCCTTAGTGTGCCTTGTTGCATCGAGGAGCTTTCCAGCACCAACCAGCCCAGCCTCAAACTGTAAACTGCTCCATGATGATCCGTTCGGACAGCGCCATCTCCGGGTCGAACAGCACCGTCCAGAAGATCGAACGGTCCTCGCTCACTGCGACGGAGGCGACATTGCGGACCTCGAACGCGTCCGCCACCGCCGCCACGGGCCGCTTGTCCGGCTCCAGCACCTCGAACAGCACGTCCGCCGTGCTCGGCAGCAGCGCGCCGCGCCAGCGTCGGGGACGGAACGCGCTGATGGGGGTGAGCGGCAGCAGGTTGGCCGAAAGCGGCACAATCGGGCCGTGCGCCGACAGGTTGTAGGCCGTCGAGCCGGCGGGCGTGGCGATCAGTACGCCGTCGCAGATCAGCTCGGGCAGACGTACCCGGCCATCCACCGAGATGCGGATTTTGGCCGCCTGGCGCAGTTGCCGCAGCAGGCTGACCTCGTTCAGTGCCACTGCCTCTTCCACCGCGCCGGTTTGCGTCACCGCATGCATCCGCAGCGGATGCAGCACGGCAGCCTGGGCATTCTCTAACCGCCGGGGCAGGTCCTCCTCGTTGAACGGGTTCATCATGAAGCCGACCGAGCCGCAGTTCATGCCGTAGATCGGGGTCGCCCGGCCGGTGAACGCATGCAGCGTCTCCAGCAGGTGGCCGTCGCCGCCCAGAGCTACGATCACCTGCGCATCCGCTGGCGGCCACTCGCCGTAGCGTCTGGCCAGCCGGGCGCGGCTCTGCTCGGCCACCTCCGTTCGGGCGGCGACGAAGCTGATGCGCTCGACCGCGCCTGCCATCGGGTTGGGCGCTGAAGACGCGCTCACGCTTGGGTCAGTTTAAGCGTGTCCACGTCCAGCTCAGCCCGGATCGAATCGCGGCTCGGACCGGCCACGGCGGCTGGCTGCCGTGTTGGGGCTGGCGGCGCGGGGCGGGATGGGCGGCAGGCGATCCGGCTGCGCCCAGCGGCGGCGCTCGTCCCCGTCGCTCTCATACTCGACCCGGCCCGGCTCCGGCAGGCGCAGGGCGAGGCTGCGGACCTCCCCCTGGATTTCGTCCAGCCGCGCTTCCACCCCATCCAACCGGCCTTTGAGCCCAAACACGCTGAACGGCATCAGCAGAAATGCCAGCAGGAACAATGCGGCGACCACGACCAGGGCGAAGCTTACCCAGGCGGGCACCCAGTCGGGCAGCGTGAACGGTATCGTCATGCCCTGACCGTAGCCGAGTGGAGGAAGGTCGCCTAGCGGGCCATCTCCCTGTTACGCTCGGGCCATGGCGCTTGATCTCTTCCGGCAAACCGGCCAAGGCGATGAATGTGATGAAGCTGCTGATCCCAGGCCCGGTCTCCACCCATCCCTCGGTCCGCGCGGCGGTCGCGCAGGACTACGCGCCGTGGGACGATGATTTCCGCCCCTTGAACGAGGACGTGCGCGCCCGCGTGCTGCGGGTGGCACAGGCCCGCCCCGGCGTGCACGCCGCCCTGCCGCTGCAAGGCTGCGGCCACTTCGTGCTGGAAGCCGCGATCCGCACCTTCGTGCCGCGCAACAGCCGGGTGCTGGTGCCCGCCACCGGCGCCTACGCCACTCGTGCCGTGCGCCTGGCCCGCGAGGCTGGTCACGAGGCGAGCGTGCTGCCTGTGCCGGACGATGAGCGGGTAGACCCGGCGGCCCTGGAAGCTGCCTTGCGCGCCGACCCCACAATCAGCCACGCCCTGTTGATCTACAGCGAGACCAGCACGGGCATCTGCCACGACGCTCCCGCCCTGGCCGAAGCCGCCGCGCGGGCGGGCTGCCGAGTGATCGTGGACGCCGTGTCCGCCTTCGGGGCGCTGCCGCTTGACCTCCACGCGCTGCCCGCCGTGGATGCCGTTGTCTTCACCGCAAACAAGTGCCTGGAGGGCCTGCCCGGGCTCGCCTTCGCCGTGGCGCGGGTGGACCGGCTGATTGAGTGCCAGGGACGCGCTGGCAGCTGGTCGCTCGATTTGGCCGACGTGTACCAGCACAGCTTGCGCATGGGCTGGGGCTGCTTCCGGTTCACCCCGCCGGCGCAGATCCTGGCAGCGTTCCAGGCGGCGCTGGACCTGTTCGACGCCGAAGGCGGCCGTCCCGCCCGCCTGGCGCGCTACGAGGCCAACCAGCGCGTGCTGCATGACGGAGTGCAGCGGCTCGGCCTGTGCCCCTGGCTGCGGGAGGCGGTGCAAGGGCCCATCGTGGTGAACGTGCGCGCGCCGGCCCATCCCGCCTGGTCCTTGCCGGGCTTCGTGGCGGGGCTGAAAGCGCGCGGCTTCCTTATCAGCAACTTCTACGACACGCCCGAGCCGTCGTTCCGCGTCGGCTGCATCGGCGCCCTCACGCCGCAGGACATGGCGGACGCGGTCTTGGCGATGGGCGACGTGCTGCGCGCGATGAATGTAACGACGGCGCGCGCGGCCTGATGCGCAGCGACATCGATATCGCGGATGCGGCGCTTCTTCGCCCGATCGCGGACATCGCCGCCGCAATCGGCATCCCAGCCGAGGCATTGGAGCCATACGGCCGGTTCAAGGCCAAGATCGGCTTCCCGTTCATTGACAGCTTGGCCAACCGGCCCGATGGCGCGCTGGTGCTGGTCACCGGCATCAGCCCCACCCCGGCGGGCGAGGGCAAGACCACCACCACCATCGGGTTGGGGGACGCGCTGCGCCGCATCGGGCGGCGGGCCGTGATCTGCCTGCGCGAGCCCTCGCTCGGGCCATGCTTCGGCGTGAAGGGTGGCGCCACCGGCGGCGGCATGGCGCAGGTGGCGCCGATGGCCGAGATCAACCTGC
>CAXTJU010000103.1:0-10851 GCA_964244655.1 uncultured Acetobacteraceae bacterium
GCCCGCGCCCGCGCCACGTCCGCCTGCAGCTGCTCACAGGCCCTCCGCGCCGCCGCCGCCGCCGCGCGGCCGACCGGCAGCCAGGCGGCGAACGCCTCCACCGCGCCGTCCCCCTCGGTGTCCGCCGCCAACTCGCCCTCCGCCAGGATCAGGCGTTCCGTCGCGTCCGCGTGGGCCTGCGCCGCATCCGCCGCCCGCAGCAGCGCCGCCAGGGCGCGCTTGGCGTCGTCCACCGTGACCCGGCGGATGCGCAGCACGGTCTCCAGCGGGTCAGGCATCACGTCCCTCCAAGGCGGCGGCGAGGGCGGCGAAACTCGCGGCCAGGCTCACCGGCTCGCCGCGCCCCTGGTGCAGCGCGCGCTCGATCCTTGGAGCGAGCCGCACCGCCTCGTCCACCGCCGGGTCGGCGCCAGGCTTGTAGGCGCCCAGCCGCACCAGGTCGGCCATCTCGGCATAGGTCGAGAGGATGGCGCGCGCCCGGGCGGCCAGTTGGCGCTCGGACGGTTGCAGGCAGCCCGGCACGGTGCGGGACAGCGAGCGCAGCACATCCACCGCCGGGTAGCGGCCCGCCTCGCCGATGCGCCGGTCCAGCACCACGTGCCCATCCAGGATGCCGCGCACCGCATCCGCCACCGGCTCGTTGTGGTCGTCGCCTTCCACCAGCACGGTGAACAGGGCGGTGATGTGCCCCGGCCGCTCGCCGTCCGGGCCGGGGCCGGCGCGCTCCAGCAGGCGCGGCAGCTCGGCGAACACGCTGGGCGGATAGCCGCGGGTGGCGGGCGGCTCGCCGGCGGACAGGCCGATCTCGCGCAGCGCCAGGCAGAACCGGGTCACGCTGTCCATCAGCAAGAGCACGGACTTGCCCTGGTCGCGGAAGTGCTCGGCCACCGTCATCGCGGCGTAGGCGGCCTCCCGCCGCATCAGCGGCGTCGTGTCTGAGGTGGCGGTCACCACCACGGAGCGCGCCAAGCCCTCGGCGCCGAGGTCGTCCTCCAGGAACTCCCGCACCTCGCGCCCCCGCTCCCCCACCAGGGCCAGCACCGCCACGTCGCAGGCGGTGTGGCGCGCCAGCATGGACAGCAGGGTGGACTTGCCGACGCCGGACCCGGCGAACAGCCCCAGCCGCTGCCCGGTGCGGCAGGTCGTGAACAGGTTGAGCACGCCCACGCCCAGGTCCAGCCGCTCCCCGAGGCGGGCGCGCGTCGCGGCGTCCGGCGGGCTGGCGCGCACCGGGCGGCGCACGCCTTGCGCCAGCGCGCCGCGCCCGTCCAGCGGGACGCCGAGCGGGTCGATCACCCGGCCGAGCCAGGCGTCGCACGGCGCCAGCCCGGCGCGGGCGGAGCGGCCTGAGGCCCAAGCGGCGCGGGCCGTGCTGCCGGGTCCGATGCCGTCCAGCGGCGCGTAGGCCATCGCCTGCGCCGTGACCCCGCGAAATCCCACGATCTCGGCCGGCACCTCCCGCCCGTCCCGCGCCGCCAGGGTCAGCCGGTCGCCGACGCTGAGCAGGGCGCCCATGCCTGCCACATCCACGGACAGCCCCGACACGGCGGCGACCCGCCCCTGCGCCGCCACTGCGCTGATCTCGGCAACCTTGGCGTGTGCCTGGCGTGTTCGCTCGGAAAGTGCGGACTGTAGCATTATTGAGCGTGCCTATGCATCTGCAATTGTTTAAGCGACGTAAGATGGAGGTATATCGGGTTCTTAAGCCCTCCCTCGAAAAATATGCACGTATGAAGTGAAAAATTGGTAGCCATGCACACGTATGAGTGGTAACGTTCTCGCAGTAAATCAACGCGGAGTTCAACCCATGCGTGTTCTACTCGTCGAGGATGACGTGACTGCGGCCCGGGGCATCGCCCTGATGCTGAAATCAGGCGGCCTGATCGTGGACACCACCGAGACGGGGGAGGAAGCGCTCGAGCTGGTCCGCCACTACGACTACGACATCGTCGTGCTGGACCTCATGCTGCCCGACATGGAGGGCTACGAGGTGGTGCGCCGGATGCGGGCCGCCCGGATGGAGACCCCGGTGCTGATCCTGTCCGGCCTGTCCCGCCCCGCCGCCAAGGTCAAGGGCTTCGCCGTCGGCGCCGATGACTTCATCACCAAGCCGTTCGACAAGGCCGAGCTGATGGCGCGCATGCAGGCGGTGGTCCGCCGCAGCAAGGGCTACAGCCAGCCGACCCTGCGCATCGGCAACCTGCAGCTGAACCTGGACAGCCGCGAGGTGCTGGCATCCGGCGCCCCCGTGCACCTGACGGGCAAGGAATACTCGATCCTGGAGCTGCTGGTGCTGCGCAAGGGCATGGTGCTGACCAAGGAAGCCTTCCTCAACCACCTGTACGGCGGCATGGACGAGCCGGAGATGAAGATCATCGACGTGTTCATCTGCAAGCTGCGCAAGAAGCTGGCGCAGGCCGGCGCGGACAACCTGATCGGCACCGTGTGGGGCCGCGGCTACATGATGCGGGACCCGGCGGCCGAGCCGGCGCGCTACCCGGCCGAGATGGCCGAGCCGCTGCCGATGCGGAGCCTGACCGCCGCCTGACCAATGATGCTGGCCCTTTCTCAAAGGTGATGGTGCCGTTGACAAGCACGCCGGTGGAACGCGTGCGCTCATCACCTTTGCGACGGCCCTCGACAGTTTTGCTGCGGAGTCTCCTTGCACGCCAAGGCGCACATGGATCTCCACTTCTTCGGGCGTTTCCGCTGGCTTCGTGATCGTTCCAGGCCGAAACCCATTTGCCTTGAGCGTGTAGTCTCCGCATCGCTTCGTCATCCCAGGAGAACTTCATGCGCATCCATACGCTGGCCATCGTGCTGACACTCGCGGCGGCCACTCCCGTTCTGGCGCAAGGGGCTGCAGGAGGGGCGGGTGGTGCAGGTGCCGCAGGCGGCATGGGTGGAGGCGCCGCGGGCGGCATGGGTGCAGGTGCCGCAGGCGGTGGCGTGATGGGCGGACCCGGCGGCTCGACGGGATCGATGGGCATGCCGGGCGGTGGCGGAATGGGTGCAGGTAGCGCCAGCACACCGCTTGGCGGTAGTGCAGGCGGAAATGGCGTGAACGCGGGTTCAGCTTCGTCGATGGGCGCAAACACCGGCTCAGCAGCCGGGGGCATGTCGGGCACCGGCGGCGCAGCTGGCGGGACAGGAGCTGACGGCGCCTCTGGTTCAGCAGGACGCTGATATCGGGTTCAGCGCCTAAGTCGGGCAGCCTGCCGCCATAGGGCATCGATTCGCTCTCTGCCGGCAGGCTCCTGAACGAGTTATGAACCAGAACGGCCAGTGGTCGGAAGTGCCGCAAGTTCGTGCCCGGGCGAGGTAGCCGGAGGTTCTACATGCACACTTTGCATATGGAATGGCTACGCAGGGTTGACCCGAGTATCCACGCCGGCGGGACGGCAGCGGCCATGGACGAGTGCACCAGCGTAAGCCGGCAATGGCGGCAACACCAGGATAACCGGGTCAAGCCCAGTCATGACAGGATAGTTGGCTAGGCGCAGCCCAAAGCCGCAGCACGAGTCCAGAACAGCCTCCAGGCGGACTGAGCTTTCCGCCCTGTAGAACAACCATTCGTAAACTCATGAACCCGTATCTTGCCTGTGCGGAACAATCCGGCACAGCACAAGATTGGACATCATGAAAGCCTATCTTCCTCTTGCAGCCCTGCTGCTCGTCTCCGGCTGCGCTTCGATCATCTCAGGCACGACGCAGGAAGTCGCCGTCAACAGCTCGCCGGACGGCGCCACGTGCGACATCATGCGCGATGGGGTCCGCGTGCAGCGGGTCGTCACGCCGGCCAGCGCCATCGTGCAGCGGACCAACCAAAGCCTGCTCGTTTCGTGCACGAAGCCGGGCTACCAGGCCGCGACCGCCACCAATCCCTCCGGCCTTGAGCCGTGGGTGTTCGGCAACCTGCTGGCCGGCGGCGTCATCGGGCTGGTCGTCGATCTTTCGACCGGCGCGGACAACAAGTACGCCTCGCCCACAGCCGTCGTCATGCAGCCCAGCCCGCCGCCAGTGGCGCAGCAAGGCAGCATCAGGCCGGTCAGCTAAGCCGTCCTTCCAGCTGCGGCCCGGGGCTCGCCGCCCCGGGCCTGCTGCCGTTCAGCCCTCGTCAGGCGTGGCGGCCGCGGCCGGGGCCACCGCCACGAACGCCGCCGTGCCGTCCCGCACGATGCGCAGCGCCGTCGCCTTGCCGCCGGACGTGGCGGCATGGATCGCCGACACCGCATCCTCCGGCGAGGCCACTGCCTTGTTGCCCACGCCCACCACCACGTCGCCCGGCTGCAGCCCGGCCTGCTCCGCCGGCGAACCCGGCCGCACCTCCGCCACCACGGCGCCATGGACGCGGCCGGGCAGGTTGAGCTGGGCCCGCATGTCCGGCGACAGCGGCGCCAGCGCCAGGCCGATGCCCTGCTGCTGGTCCGCGGCGCCGGCATGCGCCGCCTCGCCCGGCAGCGTCGCCACCGTGACGGCCACGTCCTTGGCGTCGCCGTCCCGCAGCAGGTGGAGGCTGGCCGTCTCGCCGGGCTTGACCGCGGCCACGTGCACCGCGAGGTCGCGCGGGTCGGTGACCTTGGCGCCGTTCACCGACTGGATCACGTCGCCGGGTTCCAGCCCCGCCTTGGCGGCCGGGCTGTCCGGCTCGACGCCCGCCACCAGCGCGCCGGCCGAGGAGGCCAGGTGCAGCGCCGCCGTCATCGGCCCGCCCAGCGGCTGCGCCTGCACGCCGAGGTAGCCGCGGGTGACGTGGCCGGTGCGCTCCAGCTCCGCCACCACGCTGCGCACGGTGTCGGACGGGATGGCGAAGCCGATGCCGACGCTGCCGCCGGAGGGCGAGATGATCGCGGTGTTGACGCCGACCACCTTGCCGTCCTGCGTGAACAGCGGCCCGCCGGAGTTGCCCTGGTTGATCGGCGCGTCCACCTGGATGAACGAGTCGTACGGGCCGGAGCCGATGTCCCGCCCGCGGGCGGACACGATGCCGGCGCTGACGCTGCCGCCCAGGCCGAACGGGTTGCCCATGGCGACCACCCACTGGCCGGGCTTGATGGCGTCCGACTCGCCCAGCTGGATGAACGGCAGCTTGCGCCCGGCGTCCAGTCGCAGCACCGCCAGGTCCGATCGCGGGTCGCGCCCGATCACCTTGGCCGGCAGCTGCGTGCCGTCGTCCAGCGTCACCGACACGGACAGCGCGTCCTTCACCACGTGGTTGTTGGTGACCACGGTGCCGTTGGCGTCGATGATGAAGCCCGAGCCGCGCGCCTCGACGCCGTGGGCGTGACCCTCGCCGCCCCGTCCCTCACCGAAATGCGGCATGCCCGGGAAGCTGGGCGCGCCCCCCTCGTCGTCGGCCGGCATCTCGCGCAGCTTGGTGGTGATGGACACCACGGCCGGGCGCACCTGCGTCACCAGGTTGGAGAAGTCGGGCAGCAGGGTCTGCGTCGCGGCCGGCAGGATCGCGCCGGACGGCGCCTGGGTGGCGGAGGTGGTGGCCGGCGCCTCGTCGGCCCAGCTGATGTGGCCGGCCGCGTAGCCGCCCAGGGCGGTGCCGGCGAGCAGGAGAGCCACGAAGGCGTTGCGGGCGGGCCGGCGCTGGGCGGGCGGGCGATCTTGCATGGTAAGGGTTCCGTTGCGGCGAGATGACGTTGGATCGACAACGCTCTATTAGGACCGACAAGCTAGACGTTGCCTGTGCGCATTGGTGAAAACGCAGACACCTGCGGCGGGCTAGCCGTCCAGGACGGGAATGCGCTAGGTCTGCCGCGTCGGCGCCGGGTTAGCACAGTGGTAGTGCAGTGGTTTTGTAAACCAAAGGCCGGGGGTTCAAATCCCTCACCCGGCAGGCCGGCATGGGGTCAGCCGCGGCAACGCGCAGGAGGCGGCTTGACCGGATGGCGTTCGACGCTGGGCTGGATGGCCGCCGCCGCGTGGCTGGGCGCCGCCGCGCCGCTGCCGCGTCCGGTCCCGGACGACGCCGCCTGCGGCACGGCCATCGCAGCGAGCGAGAAAGGCTTGCCGCCCAAGCTGCTGAACGCCATCGGCGTCACCGAGAGCGGGCGGGTGGCTGGCGGCCGGGTGGTGCCGTGGCCCTGGACGATCGACGTGGGCGGCGCCGGGCAGTTCTTCGCCAGCAAGGCCGACGCGGTGGCGGCCGTGCAGGCGTTGCAGGCGTCCGGGGTGCAGTCCATCGACGTGGGCTGCCTACAAATCAACCTGCTGCACCACCCGGCCGCCTTCGCCTCCCTGGACCAGGCGTTCGACCCGGCGGCCAACGCTGGCTACGCCCGCCGCTTCCTGCTCGACCTGTTCCGCGCCGCGGGCAACTGGCCGGACGCGGTGGCGGCCTACCACTCCCACACGCCGGAGCTGGCGGCGGACTACCGGCGCCGGGTCATGGCGGCCTGGCCCTTGGCGGCCGAGTATGCCGGCGCGTCCGGCATCGGCCCGGCGCCCGCAGTCAGCCCCATCTACACGGAGGAGTTCCAGCGGCGGCTCGCGCAGGAGGTGCGGGACTTGGCCCAGCTGGACGCGAGATTCGGTGGCGAACTCGTTGTCGATCCAACAAAAAACGCCTCCGTCCGCCCAGCCCGCCGCCGCCCTGCGCGAGCGGCCGCCCCCGGCTAGGGCACCGCCACGACATCGATGTGGTCCACGCCCGCCGCCTCGTAGGCCGCCATCACCGCGGCGATGGATTGGCCCGGCGCGAAGCTGCCATCCAGCCCGAGCGCGGCGAGCCGGTAGCCGAGCCCTTGCAGCCAGCCCAGGTATCCCGGCCCGTCGATGCCGGACACCGCCGCGAGCTGGCCCGGGCTGAACTCGCTGACGATCACCGGGCGGCAGCGGCGCAGCGTGGCCTCGGCTCCCAGCAAGGCAAGGTGTTCAGCGCCCTCCACGTCGATCTTCACCAGGTCGATGCGCTGGCCGGGGCTCACCAGCTGGTCCACCGGCAGGGCCGCCACCGTCTGCGCCGCGAGCAGCTCGGCCTCGCCGCATGCCGTCACGGTGCCGTTGCTGTCGAAGCTGTGCAGCGCCAGCACCCCGAGCGCCCGGGCGGCGGCGGCCTGGCACACGGCCATGTGGGCGAAGCCGTTGGCCAGCCGGCTGGCTTCCAGCAGGCGGGCGTTGGCCGGGTTGGGCTCCACCGCCAGCACGGCGCCGCCCGGCCCGACCAGGGCCGCCGCCAGCAAGGCGAACACGCCGATGTTGGCGCCGAGGTCGATCGCGCCCATGCCCGGGCGCAGCACCCGGCGCAGCACGGCCGCCACGTGCGGGTCATATTGCCCGGCGGCGGCGTGCCGGCCCACCGCCTCGTCCGCCACGGGGACGTAGATGCGGTATCCCGGCAGCTGCACCAGCCGCACCTCGCCCCCCTGCCGCCGCAGCAGCCCGCGCCGGCTGAACTCGGCGCTGCCCAGGTAGTTGGCCACCACCGCGTCCAGCGCCTGGCCGGCCTGGGCGCTGTGCCCGGCCCACTCCTCCGGGTTGGGGTTGCGCCCCAGGATCAGCCGGAAGCACGCCAGGATGTCGGCCGTGGTGGCCGTTGCGTCGAACGGCGGCCAGGTACGCTCGGATGTCATGCGGCGGTGCTATCCTCCCCGCCCAGGACTGTCGAGCGGAGGCCATTGCGCGCCGCGGCAGCGCCGCGCTAGGCATCGGGAGCGCCATGACATTCATCTCGTACGCCCCGAACTGCGAGGACGTGCCGCTGTGGCGCGCGTTGCAGGACGTCGCCATCGGCCACTACCTGGATTGGGGCGACGAGCCGGCGGACGGGCCTTCCGCCACCCGCGCCTTCTACGACCGCGGCTGGACGGGGCTGTCCGTGCGCCCGACGGCGACGGTCGCGGCGCTGGCGGCGCTGCGTCCCCGGGATGCCGTGCTGGCCGCCGCGCCGGACGTGGCCGCCCCGGCCGGGCGGCCGCTGCACTTCCTGCGCGTCGGCACGCCCGGGGCGGAGGCCGTGCTGCGCGCGCTGGACCTGCGGGCGCTGCGGCCCTGGGTGGTGCTGGTTCCGGCCGGCGAGGCGCGCGCCGTCCTGGCGGAGGCCGGCTACCGCTTCGCCCTGTTCGACGGGCTCAGCGATTTCCATGCCCTGGCCGGCCAGGATGCCCTGCTGTCCCGACTGGCCGCCCCGGCCAACGTCGCCGACGGCTTCCTCCGCGCCGCCGACTGGCAGGGCGCGTCCCGCCTGGCCGCCCTGGAGGCGGCGCTGGCCGCCGCCGAGGCGCGCGTGGAGGGAAGCAGCCGCCGCATGGCGGACGCGGTCGTGGCCGCCGGCCGGGCGCGCGCGGATGTCGGGCTGATGACGGAGGAATCGGCCTGGCTGCGCGGGCTGATCGACGAGGCCAAGCACGCCGAAGGCCAGGGCCGGGCCGACAATGCCTGGCTGCGCGGGGTGGCCGCCGACGCGAAGGAGCAGGACACCAAGAGCCGGGCGGAAGCCGTTTGGCTGCGCGGCCAGTTGGACACGGCACGCGCCGCGGCCTCCGACCGGTCGGGCCAGCTGCTGGCCCGCGTGGAGGAGGTCGCCTGGCTGCGGAGCTGCGTGGCCGAGGCCGAGGCGCGCGTCGCGGCCGAGCAGCGCGGCCGCCACGCCGCGGAAATGGCCGCCGCGGAGGCGCACGCCGCCACCGCCACGGCCCACGCCGCCACCGCCACGGCCAACGCCGCCACGGCCGCGGCGCACGCCGCCATCGCGGCCACGGAGCATCGCATGGCGCTCATGCAGATGAGCCGGTCCTGGCGGCTCACCGCTCCGTTGCGCCGCCTCCGCACCTGGCGCCCCGCCGGCCCGGCGGCGCCATGACGGCCCTGGTCATGGCGGTGCACCAGTTCCACGCCGGCACCGCACCCGGCGACGCGATCACCCGCTCCATGCTGCTGATCCGCTCGCTGCTGCGTGCCGCCGGGTTCCGCAGCGACATCTACGCCGAGACGGTCGGCGCGGGCCTGCAAGCCGACGTGCTGCCGATGGACGCGCTGCCCGCGCACGCCGATTACGTGCTGCTCGCCCACCACTCCATGGGCTTCCCCGGCTTCGCCCAGCTGCTGGCGCTGCCGGCCCCCAAGGTGCTGATGTATCACAACATCACCTTGCCCGCCCTGCTCGCCGCCATCCCCCGCATCCAGCGCCTGGCCGAGCAGGGCCGCGCCCAGCTGGCCGCGCTGCGGGACCAGGTGGCCGTGGCGCTGGCGGACAGCGACTACAACGCCGCCGAGCTGCACCGGCTGGGCTTCCCCGCCGTGCGCACCTGCCCGCTGCTGTTCGACATCGACACGATGGCCGCCGGCGCGGCAGGGCTGCGGCCCGGCGATGGCGTGTTCACCGTACTGTTCGTCGGCCGGGTCACGCCGTCCAAGGCGCAGGACGAGCTGATCGACGCCTTCGCCGCCTTCCGCGCCCGCTTCGGCCGCCCCTGCCGCCTGGCCCTGGTCGGCGCGCTGGACCCGGACGAGCACGCCTACCTCGACGACCTGGAGGCGCGCATTGCCCGGGCGGGCTTGGGCGGCTGCGTCCACCTCACCGGCCTGGTATCCGACGCCGAGCTGCACGACTGGTACCGCCAGGCCGACCTCTACGTCTCGCTCAGCCGCCACGAGGGCTTCGCCGTGCCGCTGGTGGAGGCCATGGCGCACGCCGTCCCCATCGTCGCCTGGCCTACCGGCGCCGTGCCCTACACGCTCGACGGCGCCGGCATCCTGCTCGCCACGCGGGACCCGGCGGCCGTGGCGGACGCCATGCTGGCCGCTAGTCAGGCGCCGCCGGGTGCGGCCAACCTCGACCGGTTCGCGCTGCGCCACCACGTCCCCGTGCTGTTGCAGGCGCTGGCCACCGCCGGGGCGCTCGCCCCGCCCGGCCCCGCCGCCCGCGCCAGCCTGGCCGCCAACCTGCGCGTCGCGGTCAGCGGCCACGTCGCCAAGAGCTACAGCCTGGCGGCCATCAACCGCGGCCTCGCCCACACCCTGGAGCGCGCGCGGCCCGGCGCCGTGCGCATCCTGCCGGTGGAGGGCGCGCCCACCGCGGAGTTGGTCGAGGTGCCGGAGGCCGACCGCGCCTTCGTCGCCGCCCTCGCCGCCCGCCCGCCGCCGGACACCGGGCCGGAGCTGGTGCTGAGCGGGCACTACCCGGTGCACTGCCCCGACGAGCGCGGCGACCTGCTGGCCGCCCTGTTCTTCTGGGAGGAGTCGCTGGTCCCCGCCGCCACCGTCGCGGCGTTGAACGAGGGGTTCGACGCCGTGGCGGCGCCCTCCCGCTTCGTGGCGCGCGCCCTGGTCGATTCGGGCGTGTCCATCCCCGTGCTCAACCTCGGCGCCGCCCCCGACCTGTCGGCCTTCCTGGCCTTGTCGCCGCGGGCGCGCAGCGGAAGCTTCACCTTCCTGCACGTCTCCTCCGCCTTTCCGCGCAAGGGGGTGGACGTGCTGCTGGCGGCCTGGGCGCAGGCCTTCACCGCGGCGGACCCGGTGCGCCTCGTCGTCAAGGCGTTCCCCAACCCGCACAACGACGCCGCCGCCCAGATCGACCGGCTGCGCGCCCAGCACCCCGGCGCCGCCCCCGTCGCGCTGGTGGACGCGGACCTGCCCCCGGCCGAGCTGCTGGCGCTGTACGCCGCGGCGGACGCGGCCGTGCTGCCGACCCGCGGCGAGGGCTTCAACCTGCCCGCCGCGGAGGCCATGGCGGCCGGGCTGCCGCTGATTGCAACCGGGCACGGCGGCCACCTGGACTTCTGCGCGCCGGACACCGCCCGGCTGCTGGCCCGGCGCTTCGCCCCCTCCGGCAGCCACCTGGCGACCCCGCACTCGCTCTGGGCCGAGCCGGACCCGGCGGACCTCGCCGCCGCCCTGCGG
>CAXTJU010000104.1:0-10841 GCA_964244655.1 uncultured Acetobacteraceae bacterium
CCTCCGCGTCTCGCGTCAGGGTAGCGTCACCACACTCCGGGACCAAACACCTAGACATGCCCGGAAGCAGACACTTGAAGATCTGGTATTTCGGCAGCTTTGCGCGCATCTCGGACGTTTAGCCGAATTGGGCCATCTTCCCGAAGCGGACACGTCGTTAATGCAGCCGAATAGCGATGTTTGGTGGGGGGCGGCCTGTCCGCTTCAGGGCGCCGACCGCAAGTGTGCTCGCGGATGGACGGAGAGGAACGTCCATTGAAGCCTTGCAGAGCTGATGCAACGAAGCAATGCCAGATCATCACTGATCTTGGCAGGCAAGAGTGGCACGGGCGAGAGCGGCGCGGCGGTAGCGCAACAGCAGGTCAAGATAGGCTTGCGGCTTCATGCCGCGCGGTATGAGCCCGGACAGTACCAGCGCGTTACGGCGCCGGCGCGTGCGCAGTCGCCAGATGCGCCCGGTACGGAGCGGCAACGGCTGATCCGGCGCAAGGGTCAGGGTTGTGGTGACGCCGCGCCCGGCCATCACCGCCACCCCCGCCACCGCCGTCCAGGGCACGGTGCCGGTGAAGCCGGGCGAGCTGAACCCTTGCGCCGTCAGCACCAGGAAGGGATCGCGGTTGCGGGCGAAGCGCACGAGGCCGAAGCACGCGGCAAGCCCGCCCATCACGCACGCGGTGGCACTGCAGAGCAGAACCGTGTTCGTGTCGTCCCCGGGTGCGTCGGGCGTGCCGGTCACGACAAGCCAGACCAGGCCCGCCCCGAGCGCCAGGCAGATCAGGGCGGTGATGCCGAGCGTAGCCACCATGCGCACGCAGTGCTCGTGCAGCGCGACGGGCGTGTCCCCGACCGCGGCCACGGCGGCCTCAGCCTGCGCCAGCCGGTCCTGTTCCTGCTTCACGGCCAAGTCGTGCAGCTGCGCCGTGACCCTGCTGCACAAGCCCGGCCAGTCAACGAACAAGGCTTCCGCGGCCGCGAGCTCGCCAGGGTCCACCGGACGGGCAGCGCGGGCGAGCAGGCCGTCACCCACGGCGACGCCGGCAGCCTCGATCCGTTGCACCGTCGGCGGGTGGGTGTCGGTTGGGTGGGGCTGGCGGTCCTCCAAGTGGCGACCCGGCTCGATGAAGCCCTGCTCCGCCGCAATGCGCAGGGTCTGTTCCACTAGGTCGGCGGGTGCGTCTCCCGGGCGCTCGGCCATAGCGCGGAGTTGCGCGCCGACAATCTCGGCCGCCACTGCCGTGCGCAGCAGCGACGTCGCCAAGGCGCCCGGGTGCTCCGTCGCTAGGGCGCCCTGGTCCGCCTGAAATTCGCGCAGCCGGCTCCAATGCTTCACCGATCGGTCGAAACGGCCGAGCACGTATTCACCGAGCGAGGAGGCCGGCCGGAGCATGCGGTCTACGACCGGCTCCGCGCTGCGACGCCGGTTGGCGACGGCCGCCATGCTGTGTTGCAGGGCGGCGTAGACCGGTTGGAATTGGGTGCTGTAGGCCGTGTCCCCGCCGGAGAAATGGGCGAGCTCGTGGGCCAGCACCGCGCGCGTTTCCGCCCGGCTGAGCACAGCCAACTGGGGCAGCGGCACATGCAGGGTGCGACCGCGCGCCACCGTCCCCGCGGCCGGCAGCCTTTGCGGGTGGGAGGTGACGAAGAAGCCGGCGACCGCCCCCGCCACCACCGTTTGCGGCACCACCGCCTCTTGGTCGCGCGCCAATTCCCGCATCAGGGCGAACAGGCCGGGCGCCTCCGGCTCGGTCACCGGAATGCCGAGCAGCGTCGCCGGGCGCGGCTGGAACAATCCGAAGGCACGGCGGAGCTGCCTGATCGACTGGAACGCACCCCACAGGGCCAGCGCCGCGGCGATCAGCCCGGCCACCACGAGCTTCAGCTCGTTGCCCGACACCGTTTCGAGGAACCACAGGCCGCCGCCTTCGAAGCCCACGACGCCGAGCAAGGCCAAGGCCACGCCCGTCACCTGCAGGCCCAGCGCGAACGGGACAGCACGCCGCACCTGTCTGAAGGCGCGCACCAGGGCGTCGCGCGAGCGCATGCTGCGCCGGGCGGCGTCGGCAACAATGCCCAAGCCCGCCAGTCCGCCGAGAAGGGAGAGCAGCGCGGCCGCCGTGCTCAACCATGCGAAGGGCAGCCGCACTTCCGCCACCATCAGATCGGTGGCGAGCTCGCTTTCGTCATCGGCCATCATCTGGGCCGCGAGCGGTGCCGCATAGGACGGCTGCCCGTCGCCACTCCTGAACCGGACGGTCGCCTGCGGGTCGCTCCGCGCCAGCGCCTGTAGCCGGTCGAGCTGGACGGCGACGCGGGCGTGGGTTCCGGTGAACGCCGCCACCGTGGCGTTCCCGCGGGTGATCTCCCACGCGCCGAAAACGGCGAAGACAGCCGGCAAAAGCAGAATGGCAGTGATCTGGACGGAAGCACCCGTCGCGCGCGTTGGTCGGATGGCTGACAACAGCGGACACTCCTCAGCGGGTAGACATTGGTGCTTACAGGCGCACCGCTGCACCATAGCTGCATCCGAGCCACCGGATCAGCGGGAGCGGGTTGCCGTCATGGCTGTGCATGCTCGTGCTCACAACCAGCAGAGAGCGCCTGCCATTCAAACCTTGCCCGGGCTACACCCGGGGAGGGCGAACAGCTATACGGGACCTGTGCCGCTGCGATCCATCCCACGTTCGATACTCGCCGGCGATGTGGTGGTTTGATCATCCGCGCCTGCCGGAGATCCTGGGGGAAAGCTCTGTCGCGCTGGCAGCGGCTTCGGCCGTATGCGTCATATTGGTGCGCGACTGGTGCGAACACCGTTACGAAACCCGATAAGTCACTGCCCGCCTCGCTTACCGGCCGGACGGCTGCGATCCGATCAAGGGGCATGAGGACAAGCTAATCCGCATGACGCTGTTTGCAGATGTCAATGAACCTGGTGAGGTCGAGAAAGCGGAAGCTTGGCTGCGCACTCACCAGGACCGCCTTACCTATCTATCGGAGCAAGGTGGCTGCGGGTGTCGCGTCGTGGATTGGGACATGGAAGGCCCGCAAGAGGTGATTGAGACAGTGCCTAACTCCCTACGTTGCGGCAGCAATTGCACACGCGGCGAACGCGGCTAGGACCATGGCGGCGGTTCGTGACCGTCTGCCTGTCGTGTTGGACACAGGCGAGTTTGAATGTGTCGACTCTAGTCAATTTCGCAGCTGGGAATCCGATGTCCGCTTCTTACACTGGCCTTCTCCGAACCGGACTGTCTGCTCCCGGCCAGATTAGGCTGATGGCCAAGCGCCAAGCTTTCTGCGTTCGCCATCATCCGATGAGGTCACCGCATCCTCTATGAACTGCGCCATGCGGACCGCGTGCCCGAAGCCGACGACAGTCGACGTCCCCCGGACAATGTCGTCGCGGAGACAGGCGTATGTGGCGGCGACGTTCAGCGCCGCATCGGACAGGGAGGCGAGCTCCCCCTTGTCGACCGTCTGCGCTTCACCGTTGACCAATAGATCCAGCCGTCCCGACTGGAAGCCCCGCGGCGCTCCGCCCCGCAACGTCATGACACCAGCTGCGCACCTACCAGGAGCAGGGCCTGGCCAGGTAGCCCGCCCTTGCGATTGACCCTGGTTGGAGAAGCTGCCTGAAGCCGCTTATGCGCTGTAGCAACCTCAACCGTGTGGCACGCCCGGGTAACGCAGGTTCCATACCCAGGTAACACATTATGGAAGTTGCTCTAGAATGCTGGCCGTCCGGCGACGCAAGCAATTCCAAGTCCCGTAATGTGTTACCTGGGTCGCTGACCTGTGCTGCTGATTTTAGGAGTAACGGGGGGACCAAGCCCCACCAGCCATTCGACGTTTTGGGGGAGAGTGCGCCCGACATCCGTTACCCAGAAACGGCAGATTTTGGTTTCGTCGGATGGAACCCTCAAAAATGGGCAGTAGCTAAACCGGGCTGAAAGCAAGCCGTCCGCGGCAACCCTGACAGATGCATCAGAGTCGGCACTCGAGAAAAAGGCGATCTAAATCAATGGTTTGTTGACAGACCGATCCAAGCGGACTAGATATGTTCCACCCCACTCGTGTGGGGCGACCGAGCGGGGTGTTTGCACCACCACCACCCGGCCTGACCCAAGGCAGAGGATAAGTCATGCCCCAGGCTACCAGCAGCAATACCCGAAATTCGTCCGGCGTCGCAGCCCTATTCGCGACCGTGGGCGTCACCCTTCCTGGCGATCCCGGGGTCACGCGGGTTACCTCCCTGGACCGAAATCCCCCGCTGACAGCTGCCTGCCATGCAGCGATGGTCAGCCAGCAAGCCATGACGGCACTGAGCGTCTCGGTGGCCGACTTGCCGCCGGACGATCCCCGTCATGCAGCCGCCTACGCCGCAGCAGCAATGCTGCGGCCCCGCTGGCAGGAGCAGGTGGCCCTCGCCTGCCGCATCCCTGCCACGTTCCCGAGTGCGTTTCAGACCAAGGCCGCTCTCTTCAGCAGCATGGTGGAGCGCGACGTGGACGACGCCGTAATCGGCAGTCCCGCCCTGAAGGTGGCCGCATCCCTGGCGAACGACGTGCTGGCTTACGAGGCGTGGGACGCAGGCGGCTAGCCTACCCGGGCCCTGTCTGACGGACCGCATCGCTCGTGCGGTCCGCTGCCTTTGTCGCCTCTCGATCCCTTCCATCAGCCTGGCTGGACCGATGTGCCTCTGGCGCGCCGTCGCGACCGGCTGTCCGAAAGCTCATTCCATGTCCGACCAGAACACCATCAGCAAGCGGCCATTCATCACCCTGGCCGACCTGTTCCACTGCGACCCCTACATCCATGAGCCCGACCCCAATGTGGGCGAGGATGCGCCGTATATCATCTACGCCCTGCAGGAGCGTGAGACGGGCCGCCACTACGTCGGCCTCACCTCGCGTACTCTGACCCAGCGCGTGACCGCCCATCTCAGCCAGGCTAAGCGCGACAAGCCGGTTCGTAATGGCGGACTGATGGCGGCCTTGCGCCAGGTCCAAGCGGCCAAGGAGAAATTCGCGGACAGGTTCGATGCACGTGTCGTCGCCCGGGCTTATGACGTCACCACGGCCTGCGCGCTGGAACGGCGCTGGATCCACATGATGGTCGCCCACAAGCCACAAGGCTTCAACGACCTGCCGGGCGGCTCGAGCGTCGAAGGTCCAGACAACGCCCGTCCGCTGGCTGTCGAGACGAAACCGGGGACACGCCAGATCTACCGCTCGATCCACCACGCGATCGCTGACCGCAACCGGTACTTGCGAGCAAGGTGCCAGCCCCTCCTACAACCCAGTACGGTCTACGCGCGACTGGCCCAGCAATGGTCGCCCGAGGAGGCGCTTGGCTACCAACCCCACAGCGATGGCCGGGCCCGGCGGCCGGTGTTCCAGCTGGACGGTGTTCCATACAGCAGCCTCCGTGCCGCCGCCGAGACGTCGGGGATGCCCATCCCGACGCTGCGCTCTCGCCTGCATCGGGCAAAGCAGCGTCGCGAAATCATCGACGAGGTCATCGAGATCGGGACGGACCGGCGGTCATGCCGGTTGGCAGCCTCGTGTGTTTCGCTTGCCTGGCCTGGAACGGGAGAATGGCTGACCGCCGAGGCGTATGCAGCGCGAACCGGCGTTGCCAAAGCCACGCTCATGCACCGCTGGCACCGGATCCGGCGTCGGATGCAGCACCGTTTCGAGCTTCTGTCCCCGGCCGCGCTCTACCAGCGGCTGACGACTGGAACGGATCGCCGCAACGTCCTGCGCCTGATGCTGCCGGATGGTCGGGTCTGGACCGGAGGTGAACGCGACCTCGTGCGACGCGTGCTGGACGAGCCCGGGTTGGAAGCAGCCCGGCCGTGCCGCCTGTCAGAGTCCGGGATCCGCCGTCGGCTGCGCACGCTGACCCTGCACGAACGGAACGACGCGAAGCTGGTTGCGGAGGCCTTCGGGTTCGCGCCTGCCCATGCCGCTTGCGGGGAGGCGTGACATGGGCACTGTGATCGTCATGCCGGCCGCACGACGGCCTGTTACGCCCATCAACGACGTCGTGGATCTTGCAGCAGTTGAGTTTGCCGCCGAGGTGTCCGGACGGGCGCTGACGGTCGACATGGAACAAGACGATCGGCCGCTGCCCCCCGGGATTTTGTCGGTCGGCCAACTGGCCGGCCGCATGCGCAGTCAGGCGCGTGACGTGCTGAGCTACCGGGTGAGCTGGCCCGATCTGGATACGATCGGGCCATGCCTCGCCAAGGCCGTGTCCGACGATCCGCTGGCACGGGGCAGAGTTGCCAATCCCACGGTGTTGCCGTGACCCGGCGCTTCCAGCGGAACCGTAGCGAGATGGCGTTAGCACGCCATCTGCTCCGCCTGTGGCAACGCCAGTCGCTGCCGTCGGGGTTGCGTCGCGAGCAGCACCCGACTTCGGCACAGCCGCCCCTGAGGCCACCTGATTTCGGCCTTGGCTTGTCGCTTATCAGGATGCGCGTTTTGGCTTTTGGCGTTCCGGAGGCAGGGCCGCTTGCACGGATCTGGACCGTGCCACCAACGCGTCGAGGACGATGGACGCCACATCCGCCGACTGCGGATCCAGTAGCCGGATCAAGGCCGAAATCCTCAAATCCAACTGCGCTCCCGCCTCGCTGGGAACAGGGCGGATGCCGAGCAACATGTCCGCCGACATGCCGAGGACGGCGCAAATCCGAACGAGCGTGGCCAGGTCGGGCTCGTGCCGGTCCGTGACATAGTTGGCGTAGCGCGTTTGTGCCAACCCGAGACGGCGAGCCACTTCCGCGTCGGACCAGCCCAGTTCGCGCGCCCGTGCCCGCATGCGTCCGCCCATGCCTTCCATACCGGTCTTGTCCGACGCGGTACGCGACCCTGGCCAACTTCAAGTTCTAGTTGTTTTGAATTGTAGTTCTGTTAGCTTCCCTAGTCTGGAAGCGGAGAGGCACCACCGATGTCAACGCCGCACTTCAAAGCCGCTCCCTGTCCCGGGCGCACATTGCACCATAGGCGGCCGGGATCAGACCTGGACGTGCGGCCGAACGACCATTCCCTCCCTCGAATACCTGCATTTTGAGAACTGAACCCAGTCATCAAGCCGCGGGCAAGGCCAAGGGTCCCCGTTCTCAAAATGACCGTGACCGACTCGGCTGCGATGGCGGGCGCCAAGCGGGCCGGTGAGGCTGTCGTAGCAAAATTTTGACCCGGTGACGGCCCAGCGGTCCGGCCGGCCGCCGCCCACCCACCATACCCGGAGACGGACGTGATCGAGATCAAGAAGGCTGTGCTTGCGGCCCTGCTATTTCTGACCGGATGCCAAAGCTACATCGACGCCCAGGGAAATACCCACGTGACCACCGGGCCGTTTGCCGGCCAGGCTGCCCTTGCTCCAAATGATCCCGGTCACGCCTACATGCCGGATGCCGTGATCTTCGAAGGAGTGCAGTCGTTCAACGCCGTGTTCCGGCAAGAGGGCTTCGCGGGCGTCCAGATCCAGGTGATCGGATGCGGGAACAGCGTCCAGCGGCACATCAACGCCGACGCTATCCCGCACTGCTATGCCTTCGACAAGGCTGCCCTCCTGGTGGCGGTCTCGCATGACCGCGTCCACCACACCGCCCCCGCTCCGAACTTGGACGTAGCGTCGTTCGAGCGGCGGTTCGCACTCTACCAGCAGGCCCTTGCCGTTCCCCCGGCGCTCCGGTCGCAGGTCGATGACTCCGTCGTCCAGCGTGTCGCAGCCGTTCTGGGATCGCTCGCGTCATGAGCGAGGCGAAGGCATCCAGCCGGTTCATGCTGACGCGCGCGGTGGTGGGCAGGATGGTAGGTTTCGCGACCGTCCGCGGCGAGGTCGTCGCTATTGAGCGGTGGACGGAGACGCAGGTGTCCACGGCGGCAGGCTCGGTCCAGGTCCACGGCAACCAAGTCTTTGTCAGCCCACCGAAAGTATGGACGACGGCCGTGGGCCGGAAGGCGATCTGGATCAGGTCGGGCGCCGACGAGGTGCAGATCCCGGTCCCAGAGAACCTCCAGGTCCGCCAGGGCCACCACGTCCAGGCCGTCATCGCAACCGGCCTGGGCAACGGCGCCAGCCAGTGGGCGGCTGTCGTCAACCACGACATCAATCGTTGGACCCAGGTGGACAGGTTCCCGCCGTCGGGCTGCTACGACCCGTGGACGTCCTTCGTGATGGGGTTCGGCCAGGGCGTGGGGGATCTGACGATGGGGATCATGTGCCTGTACGCCGCGATCCTGGGCGTCGGTTTCACCCTGATCGGGCAGTCCTGGGCGTCGTTGCTGTGGGGCGGGTTCATCGGGCTGGGCGCGGGCTTCGTCCATTCCCTGGTCGGTATCTTCCAGTCCAAGGCGGCAGCCACGGAATATGCCGCGGCAGTGAAGGCCGCCTGCGACCAGGTGTTCGCCGCCAGTGCCTGACCTCGACCACGCCCTCGTTGGCAGGGCGTACATCTATACGGAGATGACGATGCGTCTTTGCCTCCTGACGGCGACGGCCGTGCTGACACTTACTGGCGTGGCCGCCCATGCCGCGCCGACCCTGGGCGTCGGCGATTGCGTCGGGCCGAAGATCGTCTCCTCGCGGCAACTGCCGGGCAACCGCACCGTGTTCAACGGAACGCCCGCGCCGCTGTTTGCAGCGCCCGGAGGTCCGCCGGCCGGGCAGTCCGTTCCTGTGGGCGAAACCTACCTAGTGACCGAAGTCCAACGGGGCTTCCTGCATCTGAAGGCGTCCACCAACTCCGGCAAGCTCGCACCGGGAACCGTCGTCGGATGGGTCGCGGCGTCCTCCGTCGGCTACTTCTGGGGACCGCATAACTGCGAGTGAATGGGTCCAGCGGCGGGTGGCTACCTCGCGTGGTCCGCGGCTCAGCCTTCCACACGGCGATTGCTGCGTTGGTAAACCAAACGATCAGGCTACCGCGTTGTCGCAGAGCTGCATCGTAGGCCGCAGAGTTCGTCACCCGGTGACCCTGCTTTGGGATGTGGTGGCCATGATCGGAATTGTCTTTGAACGGCACGGACCTGCCCCGGACAGTGACGGGTAACACGCCCAGCATCATCCTGCCCCCGGTCGCTGCAACGGCGATCCATGCAACAGAGTCTCGGCCGCGCCGAATGACCTGCTCTCTCTTGCATCCGTGTCGTGGACGCTGGCTGCATGGACAGCACGCAACCCACCACCGTCGAACTTTGCGCTGGAGCTGGGGGCGAGGCCCTCGGCCTGGAACGGGCGGGCTTCGCGCACGCCTGCCTCGTCGAGTCCGACCGGCACGCCTGCGCCACGTTGCGGCAGAACCGACCGGGTTGGGACGTCCGCGAGGAAGACGTGCGCCTGTTCGACGGTCGCCCGTTCAGGGGGGCGGCCTTGGTTTCCGCTGGATTGCCATGCCCGCCTTACAGCGTAGCCGGTCGTCAGCTCGGACCCCTGGACGAGCGGGATCTCTTCAGCCACGGGCTCCGCCTCGTCGAGGAAGTCCGCCCGCAGGCGGTGATGCTCGAAAACGTCAAGGGCATCCTCGGGCGGCGTTTTGAACCGGTCCTCGAAAGCATCGTCGGCCGATTGAGGAGGTTGGGTTACACGGTCGATTGGCGGCTGTTGAACTCTTCGGACTTCGGCGTGCCCCAGCTTCGTCCACGAGTGATTTTCGTGGCCCTCAGACCACGCGCCGCGTCCCGGTTCGTTTGGCCCGCGGCCTGCCAGACCGATGGCTTGACCGCGGGGGAGGCGCTCGTCGACCTCATGGCCGAGGAAGGCTGGCAAGGCGCAGAGGAGTGGGCCGGCAAAGCGTCGGGTGTGGCGCCCACTCTGGTCGGCGGGTCCAAGCTCCACGGCGGCGCCGACCTGGGGCCCACCCGGGCAAAGCGGGCATGGGCGCAACTCGGGGTGAACGGCTCAAGCGTCGCCGACCGGGCACCCGGGATCGGGTTCAACGGAACGCCGCGCCTGACCGTGCGCATGACAGCGCGGCTGCAGGGTTTCCCAGACGATTGGTCGTTCGCCGGAAAGAAGACCGCGGCTTATCGCCAGGTCGCCAACGCGCTGCCGCCGCCCGTTGCGCAAGCCGTCGGGCATCAGCTGCTCGTGGCCCTAGGAGGAAACGTCGCGCGCCAGCAGGGTGCTGAAAAGCCCAAGGTACCTCGCTGACGTGACTCCCTCCGGGCCCTCCGGGCGGTGTACCCAGCGCTCAGCCGGGGCCCGGTCGACCTTGACCGGTTTGCGTTCGTGGAAGGCGGCCGGGTAGGTTGGGACCGTGCCCACGAAGCCGCGCAGCACCCGGCGGACCTGGCCGAAGTTGAGCGACGGATCCAGATGCTGGACCAAGTTGAGAACGTCGCCCTCGGCGCTGCTGGTGGAATCCCACCAGCCGCGCCCGTCGTGGTTGACGATGATGATCTCGCCAGACCCACGACACGGCTCTGCTTGACCGGCTCACCCACCACTGCGACATCATCGAAACCGGCAACGACAGCTGGCGATTCAGGAACCGCAACTAACGCCTCGCACGCCGCCAAGAGGGCACCCGGAGATAGCGTCCGTCAAGCTGGTGTAAAATGCGGTGTATTTAAGGTGGCCATTGGTCAGGCGGCTATGGTGGCGATCTCGTTGGGCATGGCGTCGATGGTCGGCGGTGTGAGTTCAGCCATGGCCTTTGTCTGCATGTAGCGGTGCTGGAGCTGCCACTCGTCGTTGGCCTCCAGCAGCACGGCGCCGATCAGCCTGGCGATGGCGCCCTCGTTAGGGAAGATGCCGACGACATCGGCGCGGCGTTTGACCTCCTTGTTCAGCCGCTCGATCGGGTTGGTCGAGTGGATCTTCACCCG
>CAXTJU010000105.1:0-10818 GCA_964244655.1 uncultured Acetobacteraceae bacterium
ATCGGCGGGATAGCCGCCACGAGCTGCTGAAAACAGTACCACGGCAGCCTGGTTCATTCAGACCGCTTTGGACCCGGACGCGCGCTAATCTGGAAACACGGGCCATCGTCGGCGCAAGGGCCAATGTCCGTCAGACCAACAGTACTCGACAACGGCTTTAAGGTCTTATATACGCGACCTTAAGGGCGTTATGGCTCTCTATATGAGACCGTTATGCGATCCACAATTGTCGATACGCTTCCGCCCAAGGTCAAGCGCGCCCTCGCCAAACTGGGGGCGGACATCGCGCTTGCACGCAAAAAACGCAGCCTAACGACCCTGATGATGGCGGAGCGGCTCGGAATCGCAAAGAGCACCTACCTGAAAATCGAGAAGGGCGATCCGACGGTTGCGATGGGCGCCTACGCCATGACCTTCTTCGTTCTAGGCTTCGACGATGCGCTCGGCGAGATTGTCGATCCAAGGCGCGATGATCAGGGTTTGCTCCTGGATGCTGAACGTCTCCCCAAGCGCGTGCGGACGCGCAAGGCGCCGCAACCGCTATGAGACGCGTCATCGCCGTTCACCTCGGAGAGGAGGCCAAGCCGCTCGGCGTGCTGCGCTACGACCAGCAGGGCGCCCGGGAAAGCGCCGCGTTCGAATATGGACCGGCGTGGCTCGCCGACGGCAACCGTTTTGCCGTGAACCCGGGCCTGCCGCTCGTCGTCGGTCCCCAGTTTCACCGCAGGACGCGCGATGGCTCGGTGTTTCACGCCGCGATCGCCGACACCGAGCCGGACGGTTGGGCCCGGCGTGTCATCCAGCGTGATCACGCCAAGCGCCGGCAGGACGCGCGCCGCCGAAGCGACCCGGTGGAGGCGCAACCGCTGAACGCGATGGACTACCTCCTGGCGGTCGACGACGTCAGCCGCGTCGGCGCCCTGCGCTTCCAGGACGAAGACGGCCGTTATCAGCGCACGGTCGACAAGGGGCGTCGAACCACGCCGCCGTTGATCGAACTGGGTCAGCTCCTTGCCGCGACCCGCGCCGTTGAAACCAATACGGAGACCGAGGCCGATCTGGCCTATCTCAGGGGGCGCGGAACCTCGCTGGGCGGACTGCGCCCCAAATGCTCCGTGGTCGATGAACACGGCCGGCTTGCGATCGGCAAGTTTCCGAGCGTCGGCGACGAGCGGCCGGTCACCAGGGGTGAGGTGCTCGCCCTTCGGCTGGCCCGAAAGGCCGGGATCGATGCGGCCGAGGCGCGTCTGGTGGATAGTGACGGAGCGCCGGTTGCGCTCATCCGTCGGTTCGACCGGACCGGCAACGGCGCTCGGCTGATGTATGTGTCGGCCGCCACTATGCTCGGTGCTGAGCCGGGCGATCCGGGGGAGCACAGCTACACCGAACTGGTCGACGCGCTTCGGCAGCATGGCAACCAGCCCGCCGCCGACATCGAGGAGCTTTGGCGCCGCATTGCTTTCTCGATCTTGATCACCAATGTCGACGATCATCTGCTCAACCACGGCTTCTTGCATGTCGATCACGGGCAGTGGCGCCTGGCGCCGGCCTTCGACATCAATCCTTTTCCGGAGCGGGTCCGGGAGCTGAAGACCTGGGTCTCGGAGGAGGTCGGTCCGGAGGCCACCATCGAGGCCCTGATGTCCGTGACGCCGTATTTCCGCATAGCGGATGCGCGAGCGAAGGCGGTTCTCGGCGAGGTGGAAGCGGCGGTTGCGACTTGGCGCGAAGAAGGACGCGCGCTTGGGCTGGCTGGTGCGGATCTCGAGAGTTTCGCCGACGCCTTTGAACATGCGGAACGTGAAGCCGCTCGGCGGATGATGCAATGATGGCTTGGCATCCATCTCAACGGAGTCGGCCGTCCGACGCCGGGCTGAACCAAAAACGTTCATTTTTCGTTCTGGTTATGCTAAGCCCTGGCTTAGTGAGGCATCGGCATGGCTGAGAGAAGCGCGATCGAGTGGACGGACGCGACGTGGAACCGGATTATAGAACGCCGCGCCGAGCAGCCCGACCACGGCCGCGTTGGTGCCGCGCACCGCGGCTCGTGCCCCTGGGTACAGGCGCCAGCGTTCCCAAAAGGGCAGCACGCCGACCAGCAGCAGCAGGCCAGGCAGGAAAATCGCCAACAGGGGAATGATCGCTCCCACGGCACCGCCAGCACCGGGACGCAGCACCGCACCGAGGAAGGCGGCGAAGGTGAACAGCGGGCCCGGCACGGCCTGGGCCGCGCCGTAGCCGGCCAGGAACACGTCATCCGACACCCAGCCGGGCCCGACGACGGCATCGTGCAGCAGCGGCAGCACGACGTGGCCGCCTCCGAACACCAACGCGCCCGAACGGTAGAAGGCGCCGAACACCGCCAAGCCGTGGTAGTGCAGCAGCAGCGACAGGGCCAACAGCGCCGCGAAAGCCGCTAGGCATGCAATGCCGACCCACGGCGGCACCCGCAACGCCAACGTCTCCGGAGCGCCTGGTGCCGCGCCCTCGTGGCAGAGCACAAGGCCGGCGAATGCGCCGAGGAAGATGGCGCCGAGCTGCCCAACCGAGACCGGCGCGAAGGTTGCGACCGCCGTTGCCAAGAGCGTGATGCCTGCGCGCGGCCGGTCCGGGCAGAGTGAGCGCGCCATGCCCCACACGGCCTGTGCCACGACGGCAACGGCCACCAGCTTCAGCCCATGCAGCAGCCCTGCCCCGACCGGCGAGGCGGACAGCCTGTTGGCCCAGGCCGCGAACGCCACCAGCAGGGCGGCGGAGGGCAGGGTGAAGCCGGCCCAGGCCGCGAGGCCGCCCCACGGCCCAGCGCGGAGCAGCCCCAGCGCGAAGCCGGTCTGGCTTGATGCCGGTCCGGGCAGGAACTGGCATACCCCCACCAGCTCGGCGTAGGCCTGCTCGCTCAGCCAACGGCGCCGCTCGACCATCTCGGCACGGAAGTAGCCGAGATGGGCAATCGGACCGCCGAAGGCGATCAGGCCGAGCTTCAGGAAGGCTAGCAATACCTCGGCCACGGTTCCCGCCGGACGGGCACGTTGGCCTTCTGGTGCGACATCGGCATTCATCATGCCTTTCATGTAACATGCCCGCCGCGTCCACTGGACGAAGGGGAAGCAAAGGACCGTTTCCCTCCACCTGAACGCATTCTTTGGTGCACGTGGGCCGACAGCGGCCCGTCCGGTCTGGAGCAGGCGATGTGGAAAAGCGGACGTTGGCCCACGGCGGACAGCGAGACCACACCTCAGACGAGACCAGCCTGACGCTGCCTAAGATGCGGATGCTCGCCCCAGGTTGTTTGGCTAGATCGACGTTGAGACGTGACAGCATTGCCATATCCTGGCCCTGTACGATCTCGATCCATCCGTCATTGCGGCCAGCCGAGGTTTCGCAAGTACCGGCCAGGGCCGCATCTGCCGCGCCCGTCGCGACGTCTTCAGTAATCCCCGGCCGCAGAGGGGATTGTGATGAATGAACGGGCCGACAGCGGCGGTCCACAGTCGACCCGTCCTGGAATTGCTACTTAAGTCCCTCGTGCTTCATCGCTTTGTGGACGGAGGGCAGCGTCATCATACGCTCCTGAAACGCGACCAGTGGTGCGGGTGGCTCCACATTGAACTTCTTTGCCCAGAGCAGCATGACGAACAGGTAGAAATCGGCCACGCTAACAGTGGAGCCGAACAGGTAAGCGCCTTTCATGTTGTCGGCCAAGTATCCCATACGCTTGCCGATTATCTCGCCAGCTTTCGCCTTGTCACTGTCGCCACCTCCCGCGAAGAAAGGTTTGAAGCTCTTGTGTATTTCGGTCGAAATGAACGCGAGCGCTTCCAGCAGGTGGGTGCGCCCCATCGGCCCCGACGGTGCCAGCTTGCTGTCCTGACGCGCGATCCAGTCCAGGATTGCGATGTTTTCGCTGAGCGTCTCGCCTGAATCGAGCGTCAGCGCCGGCACGTAGCCCTTCGGATTGATCGTTAAGAAGTCGACGCCAGCTTCCGTGCGCTTGGCCTTGAGATCAACCTTCTCGTGATCAAAGGACAGACCCGCCTCGTGCAGCGCGATGTGGTCGGCCAGGCTGCAAGCGCCCGGTGCATAATAGAGCTTCATGGTCGTCTCCAGTGGTTGGCGTTGTTCCAACGCGCAGCGGTCGGATGAGTCGCGCAATCCCGCTGCGACACGCGATCGCGGCGGGCGGCGCACTCAAGACCGGAAAGATGGCGAGCATCCCGGGGTCGGTGAGCCAAACCAACGCCGACAAGCACGAACTCCTGGCCGGTAGGGGAATGTCCGATCTGGAGAAGGAGGCTGCGCGATGCGAACATCAACCGTTTGCGCGAGCGCGGGCGGGGTGTGGGTAGTCAGGCCCTTATAGCCGGCAACGGTTCGAGGATGGTCCGGTTCAGCCCGGAGGAACACTGCGGCATCCGAGGTCGCCATGCCGCAGAGGTCCGGCCCACGAGAAGCCGTCGGACACCCCCCAGAGCTGCCTTGCCAGCATCCCCTGGCGACCGGGTCCAGACCGGGCGCATAGTCGTCCAGGTGGACACCCTCGACCGGCTCCTGAAGGCTCTTGCCGTGCGCCTCCACGCGTTTTCCGTGTGTGAGGTCCAAGAAGGCTGGCAACTTGCGTTTCCGGCGTTCGAGGCAATTACGATCCACTACGTCCTGAAAGGATCAGGAGCGTTCTGCGTCGGGAACGGCCCGCCCCATCCGTTCGCCACAAGAAGCGTCCTCGTCGTGCCGGCGCGTCAATCGCACGTGCTCGGGGAGTTGGAATCGCCACGGGTTGTCCGTGCCGAGGATCGTTGCTCGATGCTGGGCGACGGCTTGGTGACCTTCACCGCCGGTGACGGCAGCCGCGACACCCTCCTGCTCTGCGGGGCAATCCCGGCAACTTACGGTGACGCGCTCGCACTCTTCGATTTGCTACGCGAGCCGATGGTGGGGAATGCGTCGGCGGGCGGCATCCACCACCAAACGTTCGACCTCATGTTGGCGGAGGTGACCCAGCCGGGCCTTGGTACTCAGGCGATGGCGGAACTCCTGATGAAGCAATGTCTGCTCGCGCTTTTGCGCCACCGCATGCGGGAAGATGCCGCAACGGTGCCGTTGCACGCGGCGTTCCGGCAACCCCGCCTGGGCCGTGCCGTGCTGGCCGTGATCGAAGACCCGGCGGCACCCCACAGCGTCGAGAGCCTGGCGGGCCTGGCCGGGATGAGCCGCGCTTCGTTCGCGGAGCATTTCTCGCGGTCGTTCCAGCAGGGGCCGATGGAGTTCGTCCAGAAGAACCGCCTCCGTATCGGCGCTCGCCTCCTCACGACCACGGACCTCCCCATCAAAGTGATTGCGCAAAGCGCCGGCTATGCCGGGGCAACGCCGTTTTCACGGGCTTTCAGGGCGGCCTACGGCACCGATCCGACCGCATACCGCGGCCTGGTCGCCGACGAGGAGTGCGAACCGGCACCGGATGCCCCTTTCGAGGATACGCCTCCCCGCATCCGGCACACGCCGGATCGTGCCTAGTCGTCTGATTCAGGCGACAATCCGTCCAAACCCAGGTTGGCCATGCAAATGAGCATTTCACAGCGCCCCGAGTTGCCGCAGTTGTTCGGGCAAGAATAGACCCAGCGGAGACACGATGTCGGCTCATACTGTAAATCCGTCCGCTGCCCTGCGTTTCACCCCGTCGATGGAAGTGCCCGAGCAGACCGAAGCCGAAACCAACGACGGCCTGATCGAGACGCTCGGCAAAATCAGCCAGACGACGTTCGAGCATTCCGGCCATGCCACCCGTAGTGTCCATGCCAAAAGCCATGGCGTGATGCGCGGGACGATCACCGTGTTGAACGGGTTGCCGCCGCAGTTGGCGCAGGGTTTGTTCGCCAAGGCCGGGCGTTACGACGTGGCGATGCGCTTCTCGACCCTTCCGGGTGACATATTGGATGACAGCGTGTCGACGCCCCGCGGCCTGGCGGTGAAGGTAATCGGCGTGCAGGGCTCCCGGCTGCCCGGCAGCGAGGGTGACGCCACCCAGGACTTTGTGCTGGTCAACGGCCCGGCGTTCGCCGCTCCGACCCCAGCGAAGTTCCTGGCCAACCTCAAGATGCTCGCCGAGACCACCGACAAAGCGGAAGGCGCGAAGAAGGTGCTGTCCGCCGTCGCACGCGGGACCGAGACGGTGATTGAGGCATTCGGCGGCAAGAGCGCCATGGTCACCACGATGGGCGGCCAACCGGCGACAAACATCCTGGGCGAGACGTTCTACTCCCAGGTGCCTTTTCTCTATGGCGATTACGTCGCGAAGTTCTCCATTGCCCCGGTGTTCGATCTCTCGAAGCTGACCGGTGCCGCGATCGACGCGAGCGGTTCCCCCAATGCCTTGCGGGAGGCAGTTGCCGCGCATTTCGCGGCGCATGGCGGAGAGTGGGACTTCTGCGTCCAGCTCTGCACGGATCTTGAGGCCATGCCGGTCGAGGATGCCTCGGTAGCCTGGCCCGAGGATGCAAGCCCCTACGTCACGGTCGCGAGGCTGGTGGTCGGGTCGCAGAACACCTGGAGTGCCGAAAGCGTGGACGCGATTGATGAACGCCTCGCGTTCAGTCCCTGGCACGGGCTGGCAGCGCACCGGCCTCTGGGTGGGGTGAACCGGGCGCGGAACACGACCTACACCAGCTCCGTGCAGTTCCGCAGCCAGCATAACCGCTGCCCAATCCTTGAGCCAAAAGAAGCCGGCCGAACCGGCTGACACGCGGCGATGGCCGACCCGTTTGGACGATCCGTCTGCGGACCCGCCTTTGCGGGTCCGGCCCGCGCGCGCCAGAGTCGGCGGCCTCACCAGCCCGGGGTTGACGGGAGTTGGTGTGAACTTCCGGTCTGGGCTGTCCGTGTCAGACGCCCTTCGGGCAGCGCAGGCAACGCTTCCCTGCCGCAACTGGCCGACAGCGGTCTGTCAGCTATGGAGAGGGTGGGAGCGAGAAGCGGACGCTCGCTGTCGCTCCTCTGCCGTCAGCTATCAACCCCACACCGGACGGTCGATGCCCGACGGGCTGTGTGCGGAAGCAGACGCTTAGTCTGTTGCATCCTCGGGCGCGAACACAGCGCCTCCGGCCATCAATGCGCCTCGATGGGCCCGGTCATCTTTGCCGGTTGCTTGAGAATACCCACCGCGAGCAGGCTGATGAGCAGCCCAACGCCGACGATCCAGAAGGCGTCGGCGTAGGCCATGACGTAGGCCTCGCGGCGCACCTGCATCGCCAGCTGCGCCACGGCGGTCATCCTTGCACCCATCATGTCGGTCATCCGCCCTTGCGCCGCGCCCGCCATCGCCGCCAGGCGCTGCTGCGTGAGCGTGGCATTGGCGGTCATGGCGTCCGCCAGGACCGAGAAGTGCAGGTTCTCCCGCCTGTCGATCACCGATGCCAGCACCGCGATGCCGATAGAGCCGCCCAGGTTGCGCATCATCATCGACAATGCGGAGGCGTCGGCGGTGTCGCGGGGCGGCAGACCGGCCGTAGACAGCTGCGACAACGGGATGGTGAACAGCGGTTGCCCAATGGCGCGCATCAATTGTGGCAGGATCAGCTGGTCCATGCCGACGTCGTGCGTCAGATTCACGTTGATGAAGCAGCTGGCTGCGAAGAACAGTGTGCCGGCGATCACCAGCAGCCTCGCATCCACTAGGCGCATGATGCGTGGCATCAGCGGGAAGAGCACCAGTTGCGGCAGCCCGCTCCACATCACCACGTAGCCGATCTGTTGCGCGTTGTAGCCCTGGATCTGAGCGCAGTAGACCGGGATGATGTAGATGGAGCCGAACGACACGGCCCCCAGCACCGTCATCAGCAGGCAGCCGCCGCCGACCGAGCGGTTCTTCAGCACGCGAAGGTTGATGAACGGCCGTGTGGCCATCAGCTCGCGAACGACGAAGGCTGAGATGCCGATGATGGCGATCCACGTTGCCTCCACGATGATCGGCGAGCCGAACCAGTCCTTCCGCTGCCCTTCCTCCAGCACATACGTCAGCGCCGGCAGCCCGACCGCCATCAGGGCGATACCGAACCAGTCACCGTGCGCCAGTTCGCCCCACTTGCTGCGCACCTTGTCCAGCGCGGTGAGTTGCAGGAGCACGGCGATCGGCCCGAAGAGCAGGTTGATGTAGAAGATGTATTGCCAGGAGAAGTTTTCCGTCAGCCACCCACCGACCGTCGGGCCGATCGCGGGGGCGAAGGTCGCGGTGAGGCCGAAGATGGCGATGCCAGTCGCCTGCTGGCTGGGCGGCAGGCGGGTACGCACGATGACGATCGCGGTGGGAATCAGCACGCCGCCGGTGAAGCCCTGGCCGGCCCGGAACAGGATCATCTCGCTGAGCGACGTCGACAGCGCACAGGCGACGGAGAACATCACGAACAGCGCTGTGTTGACGGCGAGGTACTTGCGAAGTCCGATCACCGAAACCAGCCAGCCGGTCAGCGGGATGACGATGATTTCCGCCATCAAGTAGGCCGTCGATATCCAGCTTCCCTCATCGGAGGAGGCACCCAGGGCGCCCTCGATATCGCTTAGGGAGGAGTTCGTGATCTGGATGTCCAGGATGGCGGTGAAGGCGCCGAGGATGGCCGCCATCACCGCCATCCAGTCGCGCAGGCTGGCGCGGTTCTGCGCGCCGGTCATGACCGCGGGTCACCATCCTCGTGCTTCGTCCAGATACGCACGTCGGCGGCCAGGCCGGGCCGCAAACGGCTGATCAGCGGGTCACCGGGGTCCAGCGTGATCCTGACAGGCACGCGCTGGGCGATCTTGGTGAAGTTGCCGGTGGCGTTTTCGGGCGGCAGCAGCGCGAACTGCGATCCGGTGCCGGGTGAGAAACTGGCGACCCGGCCATGGAATTCGTGACTGCCGAATGCGTCGATGGTGAACGCGGCAGGTTGCCCTGCGGTGACGTCGCCCACCTGAGTCTCCTTGAGGTTGGCGACGAGGTAAATGTCGGGGCCCATCGGCACCACGGTGAGCATGTTGGACCCGGCAGCGACGAATTGTCCGATCCGTAGCGAGCGGTCGCCCACCACGCCGGCAACCGGCGCCGTGATCGTGGTGTAGGTGAGGTTGAGCCGGGCCTGCTCCACCTTGGCCTTTGCCCCGGCAAGCGCCGCCGCCATCCCAGCCTCCAACGCCTTGAGGCTCTCGACCTGCTTGGTGGCCGAATCCAGCAAGGCGCGATCCTTGGTCAGTGCGGCCTGCTTCTGGCGCAGATCCATGTCAGTCTGCTGCTGCCGCTGCAACGTGCCCGATCCTGTCTGCAACAGGGTGCGATACCGCGCCGATTCCTGCCCGGCAAAGCTGAGGGCGGCCTGCGCATCGTCGACGTTGGCGCGCGCAACGTCGATCTGCGCGCCCTGCTGCACGATCGCCGCGCCGACGCCGAGCCGGTTGGCCTGGGCCTTCTGCTCATCCGCCTCGGCCATGGTCAGCGCGATCTGGTAGTCGCGGTCATCGATGCGGGCGAGCACGTCGCCCGCCTTCACCGGCTGGTTGTCGGCGACCATCACGCTCGCCACTACGCCCGCGATGCGCGGCGACACGGTGACCTTGTCGGCCTGGAGGAAGGCGTCGTCCGTCACCTCTTCGAACCGACCGATCGTCCACCATTGATGGCCATAGTACCCGGCGACGCCGATCAGCAACACGATGGCGAGCGGCCATAGTCGACGCACCAGACCGCGACGTGGCGTGGCGACCAATGCTGTCGGCGCATCCGAACGCCGAGCCGCGGGGACGGGGGCAGTGGCAGGGGAGGCGTTCCTGGATTCGATTGCAGCACTCATCATGCATCTCTTGAGAACTATACCGTTGCGTTCTATTAGAAGGTCATGTCAGCCGAGGCAAGAAGGGATCGATGACCATGGCTTCACCGGTCCGCGAGGACGCTGCGCAGCGCCGGGGCGGTCGCCCAACCCGCGACGAGGCAGCCCGGCGCGACGAACGTGTGATGGAGGTGGCGGCCCGCCTGTTCCTGGACCGCGGCTTCGATCTCGCATCCATGGATGCGCTGGCAGAAACGGCGGGCGTCAGCAAAGCCACGCTGTATTCGCGGTTCGGTGACAAGCGGCAACTCTTCATCACGGTCATCAGACACGAGATCGGCCGCTGGCTGGCCCCGCTTTCGGCTATCGTGGAGGAAGTGATCGCCGGCGATGCGACCGTTGGGGTAGAGCCGATCCTCCTACAGATCGGTCGCCAGATGACGCAGAGGTCGTTAGACCCGCGGGTCGTGGCATTGGGCCGGGTCATCAGCATGCAGGCCTCGGTCTTCCCGGAACTGGCGCAGTTGGCCCACGAGGACGGCTGGCTCAGCGCGGTGGCGGCGGTCGCGCGCCTGCTGAACCGGTTCACGTCACGCGGACAGATCGTCGTGGACGATACGGACATCGCGGCCGACCTCTTGCTCAACCTCATCCTGGGTCGGTCCACTCGACAGGCAGCTTACGGGATGAAACCCGACGGAGGAGCCATGGAGCAGCGGCTCCAAGCGGCGATTAAGGTGTTCCTGTATGGAACTGCCAGTAAAGTTGATCCGGCAGCTCGGAGTTTTCAGTGATGCCGTCCGCCGTCTACCATCCCGTCCGACACCAGACAGTCCGGTAACCATCACAATCGGCTCAGTCTGGCCGACAGCGGATCTTCGGCTTTGGAGAGGGTGGGAGCGAGAAGCAGACGCTCCTCTGTCAGCAGCTTTCGACTCCAACTCAGACGGCCACGGTTCGTTTGGCTAATTACGAAAGCGGATGGGGTGGATGGCTCCCGCCCACGGCATCTGAGTGCCAAAGTGGGTTT
>CAXTJU010000106.1:0-10800 GCA_964244655.1 uncultured Acetobacteraceae bacterium
ACCTGCATCGTGTTCTCCAGCAGCAGGAACAGCCCGGTGATCAGGTCCTGCACCAGCTTTTGCGAGCCGAAGCCGATGGCCACCCCCAGCACGCCGGCGCCGGCCAGCAGCGGCGCGATGTTCACGCCGATCTGGCTCAGCACGATCAGCCCGGTGATGACGAGGATGGTGACCAGCAGCGTGGTGCGCAGGATGGGCAGCAAGGTGCGTAGCCGGGCGGCGCGGGCCATCTGCGCCGCCCGGGTGAAGGCGGCGACCTTGCTCTCCACCGCCGCGTTGGCCGTCTCCCACGCCACCACCGCCAGCAGCACGGCAACGCCCGAGGTACCCAGCGCGGAGAGCAGCCGCTCCCCCAGCTGCCCGCCGGAGAACCAACGCAGCGGATGGTAGCCCCAGGCCTCGAGCAGGGCGACGGCGGTCGCGGCGGAGATCAGCCCGATCAGCACCGTGCGCAGGGCAGGGTAATAGGTGGCGAGCCGCTGCTCCAGGCCGGGGGACCGCAGGGCGCCGTCCGGGTCCGTGTGGGCCGCCCGGTCCAGCGCGCCCAGCAGGACGATGCCGGCCAGCCGGGCGACGAGGACGGTGGCGGAGGTCACGATGAAGAAGTGCAGCAGGCGTTCGTAGCCGTCCTGGATCTCGGCGGCGGCGACCAGCCAGATGGCCACGATGTAGAAGATGGCGATCAGGTGCCAGCGGCTGGCCAGCCCGTTCTGCAAGCTGGCGAGCACGCCGGACCTGGCATGGCGCGCGCGCAGCCGCCGGGCCACCGCCTGGCGCGATTGCAGAACCACCACGACCAGCATGGCGTGTACGGCCAGCCCGACCAGCTTCATTGCCACATCGTAGGCCGAGCGGTTGAGGCCGAGCAGCAAGCCGATCTCACCCGCTGCGAAGCCGAACACGGCAACGACGCTGAGCCGGCGCATCCATCGCTCGATGTAGGCCGCCCAGCCATCGCTGCACTGGATCAGCCGCAGCCGCGGCTCCCGGGGCGAAACCACCATGCGGGTGATGCACATGACGGCGCGGCAGATCACGTAGGCGTTCACGGCGGCGAGGATCACGAGCCGGCCGTTGGCCGTGGCGCCGAGCGGAGTGGCGAGCAGAAGATGGCCCACGGCGGCGAACACGGCGACCGGCGCCAGGTCCAGCAGGAAGCCGACCAGGATGAAGGGCAGCCGGCGCAGCAGCCGCCAGGCGACGTTGAAGCCGCGCCGCCGGCCGGGCGTGTCCGCCTCCGCGGCATCGGCCAGCGGCTCGCCCGCGGGAGCGCTGACGCCCAGCAGCGTGCGGGCCGGCGCCAGCAGGCGGCGGGCCAGCCACTCGACGCCCCGCGCGCCCACCACCACGAGGGCGAGCTTCCAGGCAAGGTCCAGGATGCGGGCCTGGGAGCGCGGCTCCTGCACCATGCCGGCCAGCCAGCGCCACAGCAACGGCACGTCGCCGATCGCCTGCGCCATGCCGGTCAGCTGGCCGGCCAGGTCGGTCGCCCAGTGCGAGCCTTGCAGCAGCAGGTCCGCGCCCACGCTGTCGGCGGTGAGCGAAGGCCCGGCATGCGCCGGCGCCACCGCCGGCACGGCGTGCACCATGTCCTCCAGCACCGCCGTGAACTGGGCGCGCGCCTTGTCGTCCTTGAGCACGCTCAGCACCGCTTGCGCCTGCGCCGGCGTGAGGGTCGCGGCAGGGAGTGGCGCCGCAGCAGGGGCCGTTCCCTGGGCCAGCGCCCCGGGCGGGCACAGGAGGGCAGCCAGGGCCAGCATCATCAGCAGTCGCATGGCGCGGTACGGCCATACCGTGCCCCACGCTGTCAACCGGGTAGAACTCGGGCGGCGCCAAAGGGTGCACAAACCGGCCCGAGTCACCATTTCAGGCACATGAAAACGGTTCTGATCGTCCTGGTCGCGTTCATGATGCTGGGCACGCTGGGCGTGCTCGTGGCCGGGTTGGTCGGGCTGGTGCGCGGCGGCGGCGACCCGATGCGGTCCAACCGGCTGATGCGCTGGCGGGTGCTGCTGCAAGCCGGCACCCTGCTGCTGTTCATGCTGCTGCTGCGCCTGATCCGGTGATGAACCTGCCAGCCTTTGACTCCCGCTGCTCACGCTTTTGTGCGACGATGCGGCGGCGGCGCCACGCGGGCCCGGCACTGGCGGCATGGCGGCCATGTGCGCTACCACCGCAGCAGGAAATTACAGGCCGCTCATGAAAATCCTCGTCCCAGTCAAGCGGGTGGTCGATTACAACGTCAAGGTTCGCGTGAAGGCGGACGGCACGGGCGTCGAGACATCCGGCGTGAAGATGTCGATGAACCCGTTCGACGAGATCGCGGTCGAGGAAGCGGTGCGGCTGAAGGAAAAAGGCGTGGCCACCGAGGTCGTCGCCGTCTCCATGGGGTTGCCGGCCTGCGGCGAAACCATCCGCACCGCGCTGGCCATGGGGGCGGACCGCGGCATCCTGGTGGAAACGGACGTGGAGCTGCAGCCGCTCGCGGTGGCCAAGATGCTCAAGGTCCTGGTGGAGAAGGAGCAGCCCCGCCTCGTCATCATGGGCAAGCAGGCCATCGATGACGACATGAACGCCACCGGGCAGATGCTGGCGGCCCTGCTGGGCTGGCCGCAGGGCACCTTCGCCTCCAAGCTGGACGTGGCCGGGGACTCGCTGACGGTGGTGCGCGAGGTCGATGGCGGACTGGAGACGCTGGCGTTGACCCTGCCCGCGATCATTACCGTCGATCTGCGGCTGAACGAGCCGCGCTACGCGTCGCTGCCGAACATCATGAAGGCGCGCAAGAAGCCGGTCGAGACCGTCAAGCCCGACGCGCTCGGGGTGGACCCGGCGCCCCGCCTGCGCCTGGTCAGCGTCGCGGAGCCGGCCAAGCGCCAGGCCGGCAAGAAGGTCGGCTCGGTCGCGGAGCTGGTGGCCAAACTCAGAACCGAATCCAAGGTGATCTAGATGACATCGCTCGTCCTGCTCGACTTCGAGGGCTCGACCATTAAGCAGCCGTCCCGCAGCGCCGTGGCCGCTGCCCGCAAGCTGGGCGAGGTGCACGTGCTGGTGGCTGGGCACGGCGTGGATGCCGCGGCCCAGGCAGCGGCGAAGCTCGAAGGCGTTGCCAAGGTCCACAAGGCCGACCATCCGGTGTATGCCCACGCCTTGGCCGAGCCGTTGGCGGACCTGCTGGTGTCCATGGCCGCGCACCACGACCACCTGCTCGCCGCGTCCACCGCGACCGGCAAGAACGTCATGCCCCGGGTGGCGGCGATGCTGGACGTGCAGCCGATCAGCGACATTGCCGACGTGATCGACGCCGACACCTTCGTGCGGCCGATCTACGCCGGCAACGCCCTAGCGACGGTGAGGTCATCCGACGCCAAGAAGGTGCTGACGGTGCGGGCCGCCTCGTTCGACCCGGTGGCGGCCGAGGGCGGCACCGCGGCTATCGAGGACGTCGCCGCCACGGACGAGCAGGCGCAATCGAAGTTCGTCTCGGCCGAGCTGTCCAAGTCTGAGCGGCCCGAGCTGACCGCCGCCCGCGTCGTGGTGTCCGGCGGGCGCGGCATGCAGAACGGCGACAACTTCAAGCTGCTGAACCCGATCGCGGACCAGCTGGGCGCGGCCGTGGGAGCATCCCGCGCCGCGGTCGATGCCGGCTACGTGCCGAACGACTACCAGGTGGGGCAGACCGGCAAGATCGTGGCGCCGGACCTCTACATGGCGATCGGCATCTCCGGCGCGATCCAGCACTTGGCCGGCATGAAGGACAGCAAGGTCATCGTCGCCATCAACAAGGACGAGGATGCGCCGATCTTCCAGGTGGCCGATTACGGCCTGGTCGCCGACCTGTTCACCGCGCTGCCGGAGCTGAATGCAGAGCTGAGCCGGGCCTGATGCCGCCGGCGCCGGCGATCACGCGAATCGGCGTGGTCGGCGCCGGGCAGATGGGCAACGGGATCAGCCACGTCTGCGCCCTGGCCGGCCTGGACGTCGTGTTGCTGGACGCGAAGGCCGAGGCGGTGCAGCGCACCATGGCCGCCATGGCCAAGAACATGGACCGCCAGGTCGGCAAAGGCAGCATCACGCGGGCCGACAAGGACGCGGCGATCGGCCGCATCAGCACCGGGACGGACCAGGCGGCGCTGGCCAGCTGCGACCTGGTGATCGAGGCGGCCACCGAGAAGGAGGAGGTCAAGCGCGCGATCTTCCGTGCCATCACGCCGCATCTCCGGCCGGACTGCATCATCGCCACCAACACCTCGTCGATCTCCATCACCCGGCTGGCCGCGGCGACGGACCGGCCGGGGCAGTTCATCGGCATGCATTTCATGAACCCGGTGCCGGTGATGAAGCTGGTGGAGGTCATCCGCGGCATCGCGACCGACGAGCCGACCTTCGCCGCCGTGCAGGATCTGGTGACGCGGCTCGGCAAGGTGGCGGCGGTTGCCGAGGATTATCCTGCCTTCATCGTCAACCGCGTGCTGGTGCCGATGATCAACGAGGCGGTCTATGCGCTGTACGAAGGCGTGGGCACCATCGCCGGCATCGACGCCGCGGTGAAGCTCGGCGCGAACCACCCGATGGGGCCGCTGGAACTGGGTGACTTCATCGGGCTGGATACCTGCCTCGCCATCATGCAGGTGCTGCACGGCGGCTTGTCGGACAGCAAGTATCGGCCTTGCCCGTTGCTGGTGAAGTACGTCGAGGCTGGCTGGGTGGGCCGCAAGGCGGGACGCGGATTTTACGACTACGGGACGACGCCGCCGACGCCCACGCGGTGAAGGCCGAGGCACAGAGTCACCCTCATCAACCGTGGAGCTGAAACCGCAACACGTTGGCGCTGGCGGCTCGCATCAGTTCATGTCGCCGTCTTTCCTCGCCGTACCGCCCGATGTGCGGCACATAGAGCGCGTACCCGCCGATACGCTGGCCGCGATGCAGCCCACCTGGGACAAGGTCTGGTTCCCGCCACGGGCTTGCCACCTGTCCGTGCTTGAGGACGTTTTCGTCGCCCAGGACGGCCTTGCCGTGCAAGGCAACGGCGCAGTCATTGAGGAAACCATCGCCCAGCATTCGCCGGCGGCGGTCATGGCGGCCCGAAACGCTGTCATGGCCGTCTCGGCGGGACGGCGCTGCCCGCAGATCACCGGGACAGTGGCGCTGTGCCGCAAGCCGGGCGCTGGAACATACGGCCATTGGCTGGTCGAACTGCTGCCGCGAGCCTACCTGGCCAGCCGGTGGCCCGAGCCGATCCGCTTCCTGGTGCAGGCCCTGAGCGGTCCAATGCCGGCGTTGATGCGGCAGACATTGGCGCGGCTCGGCATCGGAAGCGACGCCATCGTACAGGCAGGACCTGACCCGGTCTGGGTGGAGCGCCTGATCCTCGTGCACGGATTGACTGAGCACGGCCTCTACATGTCTCCCGTGGCGGTGGATTGCCTGCAAGCCATCGCTGCTCCCATCGCCCCCGCGGGCGCCGAAGCCGTCTTCGTCACCCGCACGACCCACCCCAGCCGAAGGCTCATCGAGGAAAGCCGTGTCCTAAGCCAGGCGCGTCAGGCAGGGTTTGCGGTCATGGACCCTGCCACGATGCCCTTCGCCGCGCAGGTCGCGGCGTTCAAGGCAGCTCGGCGCATCGTTGGCGTGATGGGATCGGCGCTCGCGAACCTTGCCTTCGCCGAACCTGGCACGGAGGTGTTCGTGCTTGCGCCGGATCTGATGCCGGACACGTTCTTCTGGTTCCTGAGCGTCCATCGCAAGCTCTGCTTGACGGAGATGCGCTGCACCACGGCCCCGCCCCGAACAGGCCATGCCGCGTGGGACTTGCACGTGCGCCTGGATGCGGCGGACCAGGATGCGGTGCTCAACCGAACGACCCGCAAGCCGGAAGCCGCTCAGCCACTGTTCGACGCTGCATTCTACCGCGCAAGCAATCCCGACGTCGCCGCAGCTGATGTCGATCTGCTCGAGCATTACATCGAGCATGGCTGGCGAGAGGGTCGCCTGCCGTCCCGTTCGTTTGACGGCGTGGGCTACCTTGCTGCTTACCAGGACGTTCGCGCCTCTGGTGCAAACCCTTTGGTGCACTTTCTCCGTCATGGGCGCCAGGAGGGTCGAAAAGCCTTCGGCTTCTGAACGAGCGGCAAGGAACCGGGCAAGCATGGTCGATGCCGATATCGCCTTGCGCTATGCCGAAACTCGCCGGCCCCGCACGTAGCCGGTTGCCAGGCAATACTCCATCAGACGCCGCAGGAACGCCTCGTCGGTCGGCGGGCAGGCGCGGCCGCTCAGCGCCCGCAGGTTGTCGTCCTGGAAACGTGGGTTGCGTTGCAGGTAAGCCGCATAAAGCTGCGTCACCTGCCCGTTGAGCCGGCGCTCGCCGTGGGTCAGCAACGCCGGGTCATAAGCGTCCAGCGGCACGAAGCGGGGCGCGTGCAGGCGGCTATCCGCCAGCGCCACCGTGCGCAGGGCGGTGACAGGCACGGGAGCGCCGGACACCAGGTGGAAGGTCCGGCCGGACGCCGCCGGCATCCGCTCGGCGATGTCGGTCAGCCCGCCGATCACGTGGTCGATCGGCACCATGTCCAGGCTCGCGCCGGGGCTGGCCGGGAGAGTCTGGATCAGGCCGTCCAAGACCAGCTTGATCAGGCCGTAGATGTTGCTGAAGCTGCCGATCCGGCCCGTTCGCGAATCCCCCACCACGATGGACGGCCGCGCCACCGCGACCCTGCGGCCCGCGGCGGCGGCGCGCACCAGGCCCTCGGCCGCCGCCTTGCTCGCCTCGTAGCCGTTGGTGAAGGGCTGCCCGACATCGAGTTCGGCTTCCGTGATCCGACCGTCCCGCCCGCCGCAAACGTAGGCGGTGCTCACGTAGAGCACGGGGGTGTCGCCGCCGCCGTAGGCCAGGACGTTCGCCGTGCCGCCGACATTCACCGCTTGGTACTCGCTCGGCTGGCAATCGAACCCGGTGAGCGCCGCGCAGTGCAGGATGAGGTCCAGGGGCGGCAAGGGGCCGCTCAATCCCAAGCCGGCTTGCCGCACGTCGCCGCGCAAGGTGGCGACGCCGGGCCGCACCGGGCCGCCATCCCAGGGAGAGGCCGGGACCGGGCGGCCGTCGTTGCGGAGCAGGGCGGCGCTGTTGTGCAGCAATGCGAGGACGGCGTGGCCGCGCTCGGCCAGGTGGCCCGCCAGCTCCCGGCCGATCAGCCCGCCAGCGCCGGTGACGAGGATGCGCAACGGCTGGGGGGTCAGCATGCTGGTTGGGCGATCATACAATCCCTGGTTCATGGCGCATCTGACCAGCATAGCTGCCTTGCATCCCGTTCGCCACGGCCCGAAGCTCCTGCCCGGCCTCCGGTTCCGCAGCCCGCCTAGCGCCGGGCGGCGCGGGGCCGCTCGAACAGGATGACGCTTTCCACCGCTGCCGACCAAAGGAACTGGTCAACCGGCGCGGCGGCGGCTGCGACGTAACCGGCGGCACGCAGGATTTGGGCATCCCGCGCCAGGGCGGCCGGGTTGCAGCTGACGTAGATCACCCGGGCCACGCCGGAGGCCGCGATGGCAGGCATCTGCGCCACCGCGCCGGTGAACGGCGGGTCGAGCACGACGGCGACGGCGTCCGCCAGCTCCTTCGCCATCAGGGGCTGGCGCGCCAGGTCCCGCCGCACCGCCTCCACCCGGCGCCCGGCGATGGCCTGGCGCAAGGCGGCATGGGCGGCCGCATCGCCCTCGTAGGCCACCACCCGGGCACGCTCGGCAAGCGCGAAGGTCAAGGTGCCGCAGCCGGCGAACAGCTCGACGACCCGGCCCCGGGCGGGGATGCGCCCGGGCAGGAATCCGACCACGGCCGCCGTGATGGCGGCTGCCCCATGCCGGGACGCTTGCAGGAACGCCCCCGGCGGCACCGCCACCGGCACGCCGGCCAGCATGGTCACGGCGGGGGCCAATTGGCAGGCGGTTTCCGGAGGGTCGTCGGCCAGCGCCCAGGAGACGCGGCAGGCGCCGGCCTCCGCCGCCATGGCCGTGAGCAGCGTCCGGTCGGCGGCGCTGAGCGGCGCATCCGTGCGAAGCAGCAGGTCGATGCCGCTGTCCAGGACGTTCGCCAAGGCCGATCCGCTGCGGCGCAGGCCGGCGATGCGGGGCAGCGTGCGGCGCAGGATGCCGATCAGCGCCACCAGGGGCGGTTCCAGCACCAGGCAGGTGTGCAGGTCCACCACCTCGCGGCCGCGGTGCTGGTGCAGCCCGACACGCACGGCCTTGCCGTCCCGCGCCACGGCCAGGTCCACGCGGCACCGGTTGGCTGGCGGGGTGCGCGCCAACGGCGACAACGCGATTTCAGTGAACCCGGCGCGGGCCAGGGCGGCCTGCACCTGTCCCGCCTTCCATGCGGCATAGGGCGCATCCCGCCAGTGCTGCAGGGTGCAGCCGCCGCAGGCGCCGAAGTGCGGGCACGGGGCAGGTTGACGGTCCGCGGAGGGCACCAGGATGTCGGCCGATCCGGTCCAGCCCTGGGCCCGCCGGGTCAGGGCGGCGGTACGGACGCGCTCGCCGGGCAGGGTGTAAGGGAGATAGGCGGGGTCGCCCCCCGGCAGAACGGCCAATCCGTCGCCATCCGCGCCGATGCGGGCGATGTCGAGTTCGTGGGCTGCCTCGTCCGGCCCCCTGCCCGAGGAAGGGGGCTTTCTGACGGCGGAGGCTAGGCGCCGAACGCGGAAAGGCCGGTCTGGGCGCGGCCGAGGATCAGGGCGTGCACGTCGTGGGTGCCCTCGTAGGTGTTCACCGCTTCCAGGTTCATGAGGTGGCGCATGACATGGTAATCGTCGGCGATGCCGTTGCCGCCGTGCATGTCCCGCGCGTCCCGGGCGATGGCCAGTGCCTTGCCGCAGCTGTTGCGCTTGCACAGGCTGATCATCTCGGGGGCAGCCCGGTGCTCGTCCATCAGCCGGCCCAGGCGCAGCACGCTTTGCAGCCCAAGGGTGATCTCGGTCTGCATGTCGGCCAGCTTCTTCTGGATCAGCTGGGTGGCGGCGAGCGGGCGGCCGAACATCATGCGGTTCAGCGTGTAGTCCCGCGCCGCATGCCAACAGAACTCGGCGGCGCCCAGCGCACCCCAGGAAATGCCGTAGCGCGCGTTGTTGAGGCAGGAGAACGGGCCGCGCAGCCCCTTCACGTTCGGCAGCATGTTGGCGGCAGGAACGAACACCTCGTCCATCATGATCATGCCGGTCTTGGAGGCGCGCAGGCTCAGCTTGCCCTCGATCGCCGGGGCGGTGAGGCCCTTCATGCCCTTCTCAAGAAGATAGCCGCGGATCGTGCCGCTGTCGTCTTTCGCCCACACCACGAACACGTCCGCCAGGGGGGAGTTGGTGATCCAGGTCTTGGAGCCGCTGACCAGGGCGCCGCCATCCACGCTCTTGGCCCGCGTCCGCATGGAGCCGGGATCAGACCCGGCATCCGGCTCGGTCAGGCCGAAGCAGCCGATGAACTCGCCGCTGCGCAGCTTGGGCAGGAAGCGCTCACGCTGCTCGTCGGAGCCGAACGCCCAGATCGGGTACATCACCAGGGAGGATTGCACGGAGAACGCGGAACGGTAACCGCTGTCCACCCGCTCCACCTCCCGGGCGATCAGGCCGTAGGCGACGTACGAGACGCCGGCGCAGCCGTGGCTGTCCAAGGTCGCGCCGAGGAAGCCCATCTCGCCCATCTCGTTCATGATCTCGCGGTCGAACCGCTCATGACGGTTGGCGAGCAGGATGCGGGGGAACAGCCTGTCCTGGCAGTAGGCGCGGGCGGCGTCGCGGATGGCGCGCTCGTCCTCGCTCAGCTGGTCGTCAAGCAACAGGGCATCGTCCCAGCTGAACGGCCCCATCGGACGGCTCTGCGGGGCCGACCCCGCGGGGATGTCCTGCTGCAGCTTGGCTTCGGCGGCTTCGGGGGCGGCGACGGGCGTCATGACGTTCATGCTGGGACATCCTCCGATGGGCGCGGGGCGGAGCGCACGGGCGAACGTATCAACATGAAGGCGGGGATGTCATCGCCAAACCCCTGCACGGACGGGCCAAGATCATCGTCACGCCCGCGGCCATCGCGTCGCGGTCGACGGTCAGTCTCGCGCATGGCCTCGCGCACCGGCTCGCGTGGCGCTGCTCTGGGTGCCGCCTCCCTGGGTTGCGTCTCCCTGGGTTGCGTTTCCCTGGACTGCGTTTCCCTGGATTGCGTTTCCCTGGCCGGACGCTCCCGGGCACGCGGTTCGCGCGCGGGCATCTCCGCCTCGGCAGGCGCCGAGCGGCGGCCCCGGCGTGGCGCTGCCGGCTTGTCTGCCGCAACGGCGTCCGGCGCAGCCTGGCGCGTCCTGCCTTCCGGCTTGGCCGCGACCCGGCCACGGCCGCGCCGCCTGCGACCATCCCCCTCGGCCCACTCCACCGGGTCCAGCCCGTCCACCGTCAAGCGAGGAATGGCGGCGCCCACCAGCTTCTCGATTGCCTCGACCGCCAGGCGGTCCTCCGGCGCAGCCAGGGTGAAGGCGTGGCCCACGAGTCCGGCGCGCCCCGTGCGCCCGATGCGATGCACGTAATCTTCCGCGTGGTGCGGCACGTCGAAGTTAAACACGTGCGACAGGCCGCTGATGTCCACGCCACGGGCGGCCACGTCGCTGCACACGAGCAGACGCAGGTCGCCGGCCTTGAACCGCGCCATGGTGGCCGTGCGCTCGGACTGCGACAGGTCTCCGTGCAGCGCACCGACGTCGAACTCGTGCTTCTTGAGCGACTTGTAGAGGATGTCCACTTCGGTCTTGCGGTTGCAGAAGAT
>CAXTJU010000107.1:0-10362 GCA_964244655.1 uncultured Acetobacteraceae bacterium
CGTCCCATCATGAACATGAACAGCAGGGGCATGAACTTGAACAGCCGCGCCTGCACCGGGTCCGGCGGCGGCGGGTTCAGCTGCTGTTGCGCGTACATGGTGGCACCCATGATGAGCGTCCACGCCGACAGGTGCAGGAAAGGCGCCAGGGCAGTCGGGTCGAACGGAATCAACCCGAACAGGTTGAACACGTTGGTCGGGTCGAGCGCCGAGAGATCGTGCACCCAGCCGAAGAACGGCGCGTGGCGCATCTCGATGGTGACGAAGATCACCTTGTAGAGCGAGAAGAACACCGGGATTTGCACCAGCATCGGCAGGCAGCCGGCCGCCGGGTTCACCTTCTCGGCCTTGTAGAGGCTCATCATCTCGGTCTGCAGCTTGGCCGGCTCGTCCTTCAGCCGCTCGCGCAGCGCGGTCATCTTGGGGCCGAGCAGCTTCATCTTGCTCATCGAGCGATAGGATTTGTTGGCCAGCGGGAAGAACAGCGCTTTAGCGAATACGGTGAACACCATGATCGCCAGGCCGAAATTGCCCAGCACGCCGTTGAGCCAGTCCAGCGCGTAGAAGATCGGCTTGGTCAGGAACCAGAACCAGCCGAAATCAACCGCGTAGGAGAACAGCGGGATGTGGCCCAGATCCTCGTAGCGGGCCAGCAGGTGCACCTCCTTGGCGCCGGCAAAGGCACGGTAGCCGTTGCTGGCCTGGCCGCCGGGCGGGACGATTTCGGCCGCGGCGGCGCTGAGGTCGGTCTGGTAGCGCGGCTGCCCGCCGGGTGCGGCGCTGAAGCGGAAGGCGGCGGTCTCGGCGGCGCCGGAGTCGGCGATCACGGCGGTCAGCCAATACTTGTCGGTGACGCCGATCCAGCCGCCAGTGGTCTGCTCGGACTGCGCCACCCCGTCATGTTTCGGGCCGTCGGCCTTCACGGTGGCATAGCTCGGATCGACCAGGCGGCCGGCCAGCACGCCCAATGGCCCTTCGTGAAGGATGTAGTAGCCGGAGGTGACCGGCTGGTAGTCGCGCCGGACCCGGGCGAAGTTATGCAGCGACACCGGATTGGCGGAGGTGTTCGTCACCGACTGGGTGACGGTGAACATGTAGAAATCGTCCACAGCGTAGCGGATGGAGAACACCAGCCCGGCGCCGTTGTCCCAAGTAAGGGTCAACGGCTTCTCAAGCGTCAGCTCCTGGCCAGACGCCGTCCACATCGTGGCCTCGTCCGGCAGCTTCACGCCGGGCGTGTCGCTGGTCCAGCCGTATTGGATGTAGTTCGGCTCGGGGTCGGAAGCCGGCTCCAGCACCCGCACCAGCGGCGAGGCGGGCAAGACTTCCTCATGGTAGTCGCGCAACACCAAGTCATCCAGCACCGCGCCGCGCAGGCTGACGCTGCCCTGGACCTTGGGCGCGTCGATCGGCACGCGCGGCACGTTGCGCGGCGGCGGCACGGCTTCCGGCTCCGTGCCGGGGAAGGACGGATCGAAGGCGTGCGGCCCGGCGTTCGGAGCCGGCTGGTTGAGGTTCGCCGCAGTTTCCTGGCTTACGGGCCGCAGCGGCGCCTTTGGCACCAGGAGCTGGAACCCAAGCAGGATCGCGATGGAGATCGCGATGGCGACGATGAGGCGTTTCTGGTCCATGCGGGAAGCTCAGCTCTCAGGCTTGGGGACGGGATCGAAGCCGCCGCCGTTCCAGGGATGGCAGCGCAGCACGCGCCAGGCGGCCAAGACGCCGCCGCGGCCCGCCCCGTGCAAGCGCAGCGCCTCCAGCGCATAGTCACTGCAACCTGGGTGGAAGCGGCAATTCGCTCCCAGCACCGGGCGCAGCGTCCATTGATAGGCGAGCACGGCGCCTTGCAACGCCACGGCGGCCGGGCTCATGCCACACCCACCTTGTCCAGGGCGCGACGCAGATCGTCCATCAACAGGAGAAACGCCCGGCCGCGCGTGCCGTCCCGCCCGATCACCACCAGATCCACGTCTGCCACCGGCCTGTCCTGGAGCAGCAACCGCGCCGCCTCCTTGAGCCGGCGCCGGGTGCGGTTGCGCACCACCGCGTTGCCGACCTTCTTGGTCACGGTGAAACCCAGCCGTGCCGTGCCGCCATCCGGGCGGGCCAGCGCCTGCAACACCAGGCCCGGCATCGCCGCTTTGCGGCCGCGGCTGGCAGTGCGCAGGAAGTCGGCGCGCCGCTTGAGCCGCACCGGAGACGAGGCGGGGGGGACAGGCGCCTGGCCTGGCGCCATGGGGAAGAGCCTAAGCCGAGAGCTTCTTGCGGCCGACCCGGCGGCGGTTGGCCAGGACCTTGCGCCCGCCAACAGTCGCCATGCGGGCGCGGAAGCCATGCCGGTGCTTGCGGACCAGCTTCGAGGGTTGGTAGGTGCGCTTCACGGAAGATCTCCAGTCGCAGGGCCGCACGCGGGCGGGGGCCTGTCTGAGGGCGGCGTTATAGTCGCGGGCGGCCGGGCACGTCAATTCGAGGCGGTATGGCTCAGGGAACCCATGGCGTCCGCCCGTTGTTTGGCAGGGCTGACGATTGGAGGGAGCCGTGCAGCCAGCGTCCGTGCCTCTCCCGTTCCGAGCCTTGCCGTGGTTCGTCCTCGTGTCCGCCCTGGCGTCCTGCGCCGGGGGGGCGGCGCTGGCCGTGGCAGCGCGCCCGGCATCCTGGCTGATCCTGGCCGCAGCCGCCCTCGCGGCCGGGGCGGCCGTGGCGGTGCTGCTGGAACGGCTGGTGCTCCGGCCCTCGCGCCGCCTGTCCGCGGCGACGCAGGAGGCGCACGCGGCGCTGGCGGCCCGCATCGAGCTGCATCGCCGGATAAGGCACGACATGCGGGGGGCGCTTTCTCCCGCGCTGCTGCTGGCGGACCGGCTGCTCAACCATGCCGACCCGGCGGTCAAGCGCGCCGGCGACATCGTGGTGCGCTCGATCGAACGGGCGGCCAGCCTGATCGAGGAGCCGGACGAGGCGGCCTAGTGCCCCAAGCCTGCGGCGCGCCTAGTCCTCCCGGCCGTCCTTGAACTCGACATCGCGATGGACGTAGGCGCTCATCAGGATGCCGAAGCCCAGCATGACGGTAAGCGATGCCGACCCGCCATAGGAGACCAGCGGCATCGGCACGCCCCCCACCGGGATCGCTCCCGTCACCATGGCGATGTTCACCGCGACGTAGAGGAAGAAGTTGACGGCGATGCCCAGCGCCGCCAGCCGGCCAAACTGGTGGCGGCAGCGCAGCGCGATGGCCATGGCGCCCAGCACGATCAGCAGCAGCAGCCCCATGATGGCCAGGCAGCCGACGAAGCCGAACTCCTCGGCCAGCATGGTGAAGATGAAGTCGGTTTGCTTCTCCGGCAGGAAGTTCAGGTGGCCTTGCGTGCCTTGCAGGTAGCCTTTGCCCCAGAAGCCGCCGGAGCCGAGCGCAATCTTGGATTGCTGGATGTTGTAGCCGGCGCCCAGCGGGTCGCTCGCCGGGTCCAGGAAGGTGTCGATGCGCTGGCGCTGGTAGCCGTGCAGGGTGCCGTAGGCGATGCGGGCGGCGAACGGGATGGGCAGCACCACCAGCGCCACCTTCCACCAGCGGACGCCTGCGGCCAGGAAGATGGACGCGCCGACCAGCCCGGTAATTACGGCTGTGCCGAGGTTCGGCTCCTTCAGGATGAGCGCCACCGGCGCCAGCACGGCCAGGGCGGGCGGGATCAGGAACAGCGGGTTGCCCATCCGCTCCCAGGTCGCGCGGTGGAACCAGGCGGCGAGCGCCACCACCAGGGCGATCTTCATCAGCTCGGACGGCTGCAGCTGGGTGCCGCCGAACTCGATCCAGCGCTGCGCCCCCTTGCCCACGTGCCCCACCCGCAGCACCAGGGCGAGCAGGCCGAGCGAGAGGGCATAGAACGGCCAGGCCAGCCGGGCGATGAGCCGGATATCGACCAGCGCCACGCACAGCATCATCACCAGGCCGAAAGCGAAGCGGATGGCCTGCTTGGAGGCGTACGGCTCCGGGGAGCCGCCCGCCGCCGAGTACAGCGCCGCATAGCCGACCCCGGCCAGGGCGCAGATCAGCAGGACGTAGCTCCAAGATATCTGGAACAGCTTGGTGGTGAGACCGAAGGACGGCTCCGCCCGGATCAGGCGGCGCTCGTTGATCATGGGCCTGGCATCAGAGTCTCTCTCCCCATGGGAGAGGGAGAACAAGGCAAGTCATGCCCGGTCCGCCACGATCTGGCCCTGCGGCTCCACCCGGTTCACCGGGTCCCGGGTCAGCACGTCCACCATGATCTCCCGCGCCAGCGGCGCCGCCGCCGCGGCCCCGGCGTTGCCGTGCTCGATCACCAGGCTCACGGCGTAGCGCGGCGCGTCGTACGGCGCGAAGGCCACGAACAGGGCGTGCGGGCGGTACTCCCAGGGCAGGTTCTCAGACTTGAAGTTGCCGTGCTCCCGCAACTCGCGCGACACGTGGCGCACCTGGCTGGACCCGGTCTTGCCGGCCAGCTGCATGCCGGGCAGGCCCAGCCGGGCCAGCGGAGCAGTGCCGCCGGCCTCGTTCACCACGGCGAACATGCCCTCCCGGCACAGCTGCAGGTGTCGCTCGGACAGGTTCATGCTCGGCCAGTCCCCAGGCGCGGCACCCGGCTGCGCCACGCCGCCCAGCGTGCGGGTGAGATGCGGCTGCACCGCCCGGCCGGTCGCGATGCGCGAGACGTAGGTGCACAGCGCGAGCGGCGTCACCTCCACGAAGCCTTGGCCGATCCCGGCGTTCACCGTGTCGCCGGCGCCCCACTGGTGGCCGTGCGACTGGCCCCAGGCCTTGGTCGGCATCAGTCCTTTGCGTGCCCCGGGCAGCTCGATGTCCAGGTCCACGCCGATGCCAAAGCGGTTGGCCATGGCCGCCAGCCGGTCGATGCCGACGCGCCGGGCCAGTTCAAAGAAGAACACGTCGCAGGAGTGCTTCAGCCCACCCTGCACGTCCAAGGAACCGTGGCCGTGCTTGCTCCAGCAGTGGAACCGCGTGTCGCCCACGTCGATGAAGCCGGGACAGTTGATGCGGTCGCCCGGGCCGATCACCTTCTCGTCCAAGCCGGCCATCGCCACGGCCATCTTGAAGGTGGAACCGGGGGGGTACACGCCGGCAGTCGCCTTGTTGATGAGCGGCGCACGGCGGTTGTTGGTCCACTCCACCCATTGCGCCTGCGACACGCCGGAGTTGAACAGGCTCGGGTCGAAGGACGGCGTGGTGGTCATGGCCAGCACCTCGCCGTTGCGGCAGTCCATCACCACGGCGGACGCGCTCTGGTCCGCGATGCGGGACAGCACCTGCTGTTGCAGCGCCAGGTCGATGGTCAGGCCGAGGTCCTGTCCCTGCGTGCCCTCCTGCCGGTCCAGCTCGCGGATCACCCGGCCGACTGCGTTGACCTCCATCTGCACCGCGCCGGCCCGGCCGCGCAGCTTGAGGTCGTGGAACTTCTCCACCCCCGCCCGGCCCACGCGGATACCGGGCAGCGCCAGCATCGGCTCGTTGCCCATGTCCTCCTCCGAGGGCGGGGCCACGTAGCCCACCAGGTGGGCCAGCGCCGGGCCTTCCGGATACAGCCGGGAGGTGCCGACATCGACCAGGATGCCGGGCAGGTCGGGGGCGTTGACCTCGATGCGGGCCATGTCCTCCCAGCTCAGGAACTCGCGCACCACCAGCGGGATGAAGCGGCGGCGGTGGTGCATTTCGCGGTCCAGCTGGGCGCGCTCGTGGTCGGCCAGCGGCACCACCCGGGCGAAAGCGTCGAGCGTGGCGGTGACGTCGGCGGTCTCCTCCACCATCAGCAGGGCGCGCCAGTTGAGCTTGTTGCCGCCCACCACGACGCCGAAGCGGTCCAGGATGCGGCCGCGCGGCGGGGCGATCAGCCGGGCGCTGATGCGGTTGCTCTCGGCCAGAGTGGTGTACTTGGCCCCTTCCTCCACCTGCACCTGGTAGAGCTTGGCGGCCAGCAGCCCCAGCACCCCCACCTGCCCCGCGCCGAGCAACAAGGCGCGGCGGGTGAACACGCCGGTGATCTTGTTCTCCTTCTTCATCGCCGCCTCAGGCCTGGTTCGGATCGGCGAGGCCGCGGTGCGCGCGGGTGAACATCAGGGCCAGCACCGGGTACAGCCCGGCCGTCAGCCCCCATTGGAACAGCGCCGGCGAGGGCGGGAACAACCGCACGGCCAGCGCGCACACCAGCGCCCATTCCAGCAGCGCCGCCCCGGCTGCCACGCCGACGAAGGCCAGCCACACGACCAGGAAGCCCTGCCGCACCAGCACCCGGCGCCATCGCACCGCCAGCCCGTGCACGATCAGCAGCACCAGCACGTTGGCCCCGAGTGGCGACAGCCCCAGCAGGTCGGCCAGCAGCCCGAGGGCGAACACCACCGCCGGCGGCATGGAGGCCGGGCGGAACAGCGACCAGAAGAACACGCAGGCCAACGCCGCCGCCGGCTGCCACTCGGCCTGGCCTGGCAACCCCACCGGGAACGAGGTCGCCAGCAGCACCAGCGCCGTGCACGCCGCCGGGAACGCCGCGCGGGAGGCGGCGTCAAGCTGCCGCCACAGGGTCGGGCGCGGCCGGATGCCGGGGGTCTTGTCCATCAGCCCGTCACCGCTTGCGGTCCGCCGCCAGCCGGGTGGGGCTTTCCGGCGGCTGGATGCCGGTCAGGCCGTAGTCGAACACGCGCACCATCTCCAGCCGGTCCAGCCGGGCGAACGGCTCCACCTCGGGCACGTTGCTGGCGGTGTAGTGCACCGCCCCGATCGGCAGCCCGGAGGGAAACGCGTTGGCCTCGGCGCTGGTCACCACGCGCTCGCCCTCGGCCGGCATGCTGCCTTCCGGCCAGAACATCAGGCGGGGGCGGGCGTTGTTGGTGCCGACCAGGACGGCGCGGCCCCGGCTGGTCTCCAGCGTCACGGGAATGCGGCTGTTGATGTCGGTGATCAGCAGCACCCGGGCGCTGCGCATCCCCACCTCCGTCACCCGGCCCACCAGGCCACGCTCGTCGAGCGCGATCTGCCCCTTGGCGACCGCCTTGTTGGGGCCGGTGGAGAGCAGCACGGCTCGCGCGTACATGCCGCCGGCGTCCGCCACGACGCGGGCGGTGACGAAGGAGGGCGCCGGGTCGGGGATCCAGTTCAGGTTGGCCTTGAGCGCCGTGTTCTCGGCGTCCAGCGCCATGGCGACCGCCTGCCATTGGCGCAGCCGGTCGTTCTCCTCGCGCAGCCGGGTGTTCTCGCGGCTCAGCGTCAGCAAATCCCCGGCGCTGGCCAGGGCATGGTGGACGGTGGCGATCGGCTCGGACACGATGCCGAACAACGGCGCCAGGGCGTCGGCCAGCGCCATGCGGGCGCGTGCGGCCAGCCCGGCATCCGCCTTGCCGAGCAGCATCACGCCGAACGCCACCGCGATCAGCATGGGCAGCGTCAGGCGGGACAGCGCCTGGCGGACGGGAATGGAAAGCCGGATCAAGGCGAGGCGGACCCCCTCAGTACATGGACGTCAGCACGTTGCGCAGCCGCTTCATCTCCTCCAGCGCGCGGCCGGTGCCGAGCGCCACGCAGGACAGCGGATCCTCGGCCACCACCACCGGCAGCCCGGTCGCATCCCGCAAAATCTGGTCCAAACGATACAGCAGGGCACCGCCGCCGGTCAGCACGATTCCCTTGTCCACGATGTCGGCCGCCAGCTCCGGCGGGGTGTTCTCCAGCGCCACCTTGACTGCCTCCAGGATGGCGCTGACCGGCTCGGCCAGGCTTTCGGAGATCTGCCGCTGGCTGACATGCACCTCGCGCGGCACGCCGTTCATCAAGTCGCGGCCCTTCACCTCGCGGTAGGGCCCTTCCTCGCCGTAGTCGGGCGGGCAGGCGGCGCCGATGTCGATCTTGATGCGCTCGGCTGAGCTTTCGCCGATCAGCAGGTTATGGTTGCGGCGGATGTAGCTGATGATCGCCTCGTCCATCTTGTCGCCGCCAACGCGCACGCTGCGGCTATACACGATGCCGCCCAAGGAGATCACAGCAACCTCCGTGGTGCCGCCGCCGACGTCAACAATCATGGAGCCGGACGGTTCCGTGACCGGCAACCCGGCACCGATCGCGGCGGCCATCGGCTCCTCGATCAGCATGACCTTGCGGGCGCCGGCGGACTCGGCGCTCTCTTGGATGGCGCGGCGCTCCACCGCCGTCGAGCCGGAGGGCACGCAGACGATGATCATGGGCGAGGAGAAGCCGCGCCGGGCGTGCACCTTGCGGATGAAATGCTTGATCATCTCCTCGGCCACCTCGAAGTCGGCGATCACGCCGTCGCGCAACGGCCGGATGGCGGAGATGTTGCCCGGCGTGCGGCCGAGCATCTGCTTGGCCTCCTCCCCCACCGCCAGCACCTGCTTCTTGCCGCGCACGTCCGCGATGGCGACGACCGAGGGCTCGTCCAGCACGATGCCACGGCCCTTGACATAGACCAGGGTGTTCGCCGTGCCGAGATCGATGGCCATGTCGGCGGACATGAACCCGAACAGGGAGCCAAACATGCGGCGGAAGTTCCAGATGGGGCGGGTCGGGACGGAAGCGTGGGCTTAAGCGCCTGCCCTGCCCGGGGCAAGCCCGGCCCCTGGGCAGCCGCCATCCATCCGGCCATGCCTGCGCCATATTGGGGCGATACCGTCAATCTTGCCCCGGAAGAAATCGGGCGACCGCAACGAGCGTTGATCCAGCCAGGGCCGGAAGGCCGGCTGCGTTACCATTGGAGAGAAGCATGACCATGAAGATGTTGAGCGTGACTGCGCTGACCCTCGCTCTGGGGCTTGGTGCCTGCACCGACCCCTATAGCCCCGGCCAGCGCGCTGTGGGCGGCGGCGTCATCGGCGGCCTTGGCGGCGCCGGCATCGGCGCGCTCGCCGGTGGCGGCAAGGGAGCGCTAATCGGCGGCCTGGCCGGTACGGCGGTCGGTGCCGGCGCCGGTGCCGCGACGACGCCGCGCCCGGCCTACGGCTACTAGGGTTACGGCCCCGCCCGGCAACGGACGGGGCCGCTCTCTCAGGCCAGGGCCGGCCCGCGCCGGGTCGCCGGAATGACGGCGCTGACCAGGGCGGCGACCGCGATGTTGGCCGCCAGTGCCAGCACGCCGACATAGAACGTGTAGCCAACGCCGCCGAACGCGAGGGTGTGCAGCGGCTTCAGCCCGTCCGTCCACGCGACCAGGGTGCCGCCGAAGAAGCCTACGGCCCAGCCGGCGAGCAGCGCCGGGCCGCTGAACCAGCGGGTGAACAGGCCGAACACGACGGCGGGGAAGGTTTGCAGGATCCAGAGCCCGCCCAGCAATTGCAGGTTGAGCGCCACCGAGTTGTCCAGGAACAGAACGAAGCCGAGCGCGCCCAGCTTCACCACCATGGACACCGCCTTGGCCACCGCCGCCTCGCCGGCGGCAGAGATGTCCGGGTTGACGTAGGCCTTCCAAAAGTTGCGGGTGAACAGGTTGGCCGCCCCGATGGACATGACGGCGGCCGGCACCAGCGCGCCAATGCCGATGGCCGCGAACGCGAAGCCCGCGAACCAGCCGGGGAACAGCGCCTTGAACAGCGCCGGCACCACGCCGTTCGCCGTGGTCGGCTTCACCCCGGCCGCGATGGCCATGTAGCCCAGCAGCGCGATCAGCCCGAGCAACAGCGTGTAGGCCGGCAGCAGGATCGCGTTCTTGCGGATGGTGTCGCCGCTGCGGGAGGCGAAGATGCCGGTCAGCGTATGCGGATACATGAACGCCGCCATGGCGGAGCCGAGCGCCGTGGTGGCGTACGGCAGGTATTGCGCCGGTCTCAGCACGGTGCCGCCGCTGCCCTTGGCGGTGAACGCGGCGTCCGCGGCGGCGAACACCGCGCCGTAGCCGCCGAGCTTGAGCGGGATGATCGCCACCGCCACCAGCACCACGATATAGATCATGATGTCCTTGACGAAGGCGATCAGCGCCGGGGCGCGCAGCCCGGCGGAGTAGGTGTAGAGCGCCAGCACCAGGAAGGCGATGACCAGCGGGATTTCGCCGTTCAGGCCGAGCGCCTTGATGACCACCTCCATGCCGATCAGCTGCAGCGCGATGTAGGGCATGGTGGCGAGCACGCCGGTGATGGCCACCGCAAGCTCCAGCGGGCGGGAGCCGTAGCGCGCCAGCACCACGTCCGCCGCCGTGACGTGCCCCGCCTTGGCCGCCACCGCCCACAGCCGCGGCATGATGGCGAACACGATCGGATAGACGATGATGGTGTAGGGCAGCGCGAAGAAGCCGTACGCGCCCACGGAATACACCAGCGCCGGCACCGCGATGACCGTGTAGGCTGTGTAGAAGTCGCCGCCGACCAGGAACCAGGTGA
>CAXTJU010000108.1:0-10032 GCA_964244655.1 uncultured Acetobacteraceae bacterium
GCGGCGCAGGCGGGGCCGCCACCAGGCGGCCAGCGCCGGGCGCAGCGCCCGGGCGTCCAGCGCCGCGTCCATGGCGGCCACCAGCCGGGCCTCGGCGTCCGGCGGGAAGGCGGTCCCGGCCTCCCGCAGAAAGGCGTGCAGGGCGGCGTGCACCACCGTGCCGTAATCCGCGGCGTCCGCCGGCTCCTCCAGCGGGGCCAGGGCGTGCAGGCGCAGGACGTGGCGGGCATAGATGGCGTACGGGTCGCGCAGCCAGGTCTCGACCTCGGTGACGCGCAGGCGGCGGGGGCGGTGGACCACGGCGCGGCATGGCGCCGGCGGGGCTCGGCGGGGCGCGGCTGCCTCCGGCTGGTCCAGCGCACGCGCCCAGGCGGCGGCGGGGTGCTGCGGCAGCGCCAGGCCGCCGCCGCGCAGCAGGGCCTCCAGGCGTTGCAGCCAGCGGGCGGGCACCGCGGGCGCGCCGTCACGGCGCAGCGGGCAGGACAGCACCACCTCCGGCGCGGCGCAGGCGGTCATCAGCCAGTCATGCGCCATCTGCCCCACCATCTCCTCCGGCGAGGGCAGCTTGGCGTCCTTGCGCATGGGGCGGCTCATCCAGGGGCCAGGGTCGGCGGCGGCGGGCCACACGGCTTCCGCCAGCCCCCCCATGACGACGAGGTCGGCGTGCTGCAGCCGGGCTTCCAGCAGGCCCCAGATGAACACGCGGGGGTGCTCGACCCCGTCCCTGCCCCGCAGCGCGCGGCGGCTGCGCACCACGGCGCCGGCCAGGGCGGCGTCCAGCAGGCCGGGCAGGGTGGCGGGCGGCTGCGGCGGCAGCACGGCGAGCGCGGGCAGCAGCTCGCCCAGCAGGGAAGCGAGCGCCTGGCCGTCCTCGCCGGACCAGAGCCGGACGGCGCCGGGTTCGTCGGGCGTGTCGGCCATGGCCTCGGCCGCGGCGATCAGGGCGGCCAGCGCGTCGGCCGGGGTGGCGGACGCGGACTCGGCAACGTGCAGCAGCGGGGCGAGACGGGCCTCGATGCGGTCCAGGAAGGCGGCAACCCGGTCCGAGCGCTTGGCCCCGGGCGCCTGCTGACGCAGCCCGGCGATCCAGGCTGGCGGGGCGGGACCGCGCAGCGACTCCCGCTCCAGGGCGCGGGCGGCGTCGCGGCAGGCGGCCTGGGTGAGGCCGGCGGCGGCCAGCGGGTGCTTGAGCAGGGCGAGCAGCGGCACCGGGCGCAGCGCCTTGGCCACCGCCTCGGCCATCAGGCGCAAGAAGGCGGCGGGCGGGGTGTCGGCCAGCTTCTCGCCGGCGCTGTCGTCGGCGATGACGCCGAAGCGGCCCAGCTCTGCCGCCACCCGGCAGGCCAGGTCGCGGTCCGGGGTGACCAGGGCGGCGCGGTGGTGCGGCTGCTCCAGGGCGGCGCGCAGGGCGAGCGCGATGGCCAGCGCCTCCTCCTGCTGGTCGGCCGGGGCGAGCCGCCACAGGCCGGTCGGGGCGGCCGGCGGGGCGGTGCGCCAATCCTGCAAGCAGGGCGCGGGCAGCAACGCCTGGTTCAGCAGGGCGGTGCGCCCGGCGGCACCCGGCCAGGGCCGCACGTCGCCGCGGGTGGCGGCCAGCCCGTGCAACAGGCGGCGCAGGCCGGCTTGCGGGTGGCTGTCCTCCAGCGCTTCCCACGCCGCGTCCGGCAACGCGAGGTCGAGGCCCGGCAGCACGACGCGGCCGGTGGGCAGCCCGGCCACCACCCGCAGCAGGCGGGCGACGGCGGGGATGCCGCCGGTGGTGCCGGCGGCCAGCACCGCGGTGGTGGGCGGGTCGCGCTGCCAGGCGTCGCACTGCGCGTTCAGCAGCGCCACCTGGCGGGCGGCGGGGTTGGTCAGGCCGTTATCCGCCAGCCATTGCGGCCAGGCGGCGGTGACGATGCGCAGGAAGTCGAGCGTGATGCCCCAGTGGTGGGCGTAGTCCGCCGCGGCCAGGCCGGGCAGCACCGCGGACAGGTCGATCTCGGCGCGGTCGGCCTCGTCCATCAGCGCGGCCAGCTCGGCGGCGAGCGGCCAGGCCTGGTCGGCGGTGCCCGGCGCGCCGAAGCGGCCGTCCAGCGCCATGACCAGCCGGGTGAGCTGGGCCAGCCGCACCGGCTCCGGCACGGCGGGCGGCACGGTCAGCCCGCCGGCGAGGGCGAGCGGCGCCTCGTCCAGCGCGCCGAGGGCGGCGATGCGGGGGAGCAGGATGGGGCGGCCGCCGGTGCGGGCGAGGAACGCCTCGGCCAGGGCGCGGGCGGCGCGCCGGGTGGGCAGCAGGATCAGCCCGGCGGACATAGCCAAAGGATGGGCCAAAGGATCGTCGCCGCTGCGGGCCAGCCAGTCGGCGGCCAGGCTGTCCAGGAAGGGCTGGCACGGGTCGATGGTGCTGAGGTTCACCGGGTCTCCCCAGTGGCGTTGGCGTGCAGCGCCACCTCGGCGTCCGACAGGTCCTGCGGGCGGGACAGGTGGAACCACAGCCCGTCATGCACCACGGCGCGCAGGCGGCCGGCGGCGATGGCGCGGTCCCACAGCGGGTTGGCGCTGAACGGGGCGGGCGGCGGGCTGGCGAACAGGGCGGGGGTCGCCAGCTGCATCCCGGCATAGAGGTAGGGCGCCACCTCCCGCTCCCGCCGGCGGCGCGGGACGCCCCAGGGGTCGAGGGCGAAGTCGCCGCGCCCGGCCTCGCCGTGGACCTGGAAGGTGCGGTGGACGAGCAGCACGCCGTCCAGCGCCGGATCGAGGGCCTGGGCCAGGCGGTGCAGGGCGGGGGAGGGTCCGTCCAGCCAGAAGCTGTCGCCGTTGACGATGAAGAACGGCTCGGGGCCGAGCGCACCGGCGTCCAGCGCGGCGGCGACGGCGGCGCCGGTGTCGAGCAGGGCCGACTCCTGCCGCAGCAGGATGGCGGGGCCCGCGGCGCGGCGGTCCAGGTGACGCCGCAGCAGGTCCGCCTGCCAGTGCGCGTTGACCACGACGCGGGTGACGCCGGCGGCGGCCAGCCGGTCCAGCGCGTGGTCGATCAGCGGGCGGCCGCCGAGCGGCAGCAGCGGCTTGGCGGTGTGCTCCGTCAGCGGGCGCATGCGGGTGCCGAGGCCGGCGGCCAGCAGCATGGCTTGGGAGATCATGCGGATGGCGGCCAGCCGGCGAGGGTGGCGGTGCGGCTGCCGTTCTCCGGCGCCAGCGTCACGCACAGGGCGTCTGCCGGGCGGAGCGCGCCCAGCCGGTCGGGCCACTCCACCACCACGATGCCGCGCCGCGCGTCGTCCCAGCCGAGTTCCACCACGCCTCCGGGGCCGTCCAGCCGCCACAGGTCGAAATGGTGCAGCGGCCCGGCCGGTGTATCATACTCCTGTACTAGGGTGTAGGACGGGCTGGGCACGTCGAGCGCCGGGTCGCCGGCGGCGGCGCGGATCAGGGCGCGGGCGAGGGCGGACTTGCCGGCGCCGAGCGGGCCTTCCAGCAGGATGGCCAGGCCGGGGCGCAGCAGGGTGGCGATGCGCCGGCCGAGCGCCTCGGTGGCGGGGAGGTCGGGCAGGTGCAGGCGGGTCGCGGTGGCGAGCATGGCGGCTGTTTAGCCGGGCTTCGCGGCGCTCGCCAACGGCCCCGCTTGCACCGGCGGCATCGAACGCTAGGTTTATGCCATGGGCGAGATCATCGACACAGACGTTGCCATCGTGGGCGCCGGCCCGGCCGGGCTGTTCGCGGCGTTCGAGTGCGGCATGCTGAAGCTGCGCGCGACGCTGATCGACGCGCTGCCGGAGGTGGGCGGGCAGTGCTCCGCGCTGTATCCGGAGAAGCCGATCTACGACATCCCGGCGCACCCGGCGATCGCCGCCGGGCGGCTGATCGCACAGCTGGAGGAGCAGATCGCGCCGTTCGCGCCGCCCCGGCTGCTGGGCCGCCGGGTTGAGCACCTGGAAGGCGAGTGCGGCGGCTTCATGCTGCGGACCGACCAGGGCGACGAGGTGCGGGCGCGCGCCATCGTGCTCGCGGCGGGAGCCGGCGCGTTCGGGCCGAACCGGCCGCCGATCGAGGGCCTGGGCGTGTACGAGGCGACGGGCGCGGTGCAGTACATGGTCCGCCGCCGGGACGACTACGCGGGCCGACGCGTGGTGATCGCGGGCGGCGGAGACAGCGCGGTGGACTGGGCGCTGTCGCTCAAGGACATCGCGGCCAAGGTGTACGTCGTGCACCGCCGGCCGAAGTTCCGCGCCGCACCCGAGATGGCGGCGCAGCTGGACGCGGCGGCGGCGCGCGGCGAGGTGGAGATGGTAATTCCCTACCAGCTGAGCGGCCTGCACGGCGAAGGCGGCTCGCTGCACGGCGTGGCGGTGGCGCACCTGGACGGCAGCGGCCGCGTGCTGGAGGCCGACCGGCTGCTGCCGTTCTTCGGGCTGTCGATGGACCTCGGGCCGATCGCGGAGTGGGGGCTCGACCTGGAGCGCAGCCACGTGCAGATCGACCCGTCCACCTGCCAGACCAGCGTGCCCGGCGTGTTCGCCATCGGCGACGTGGTAACCTATCCCGGCAAGCTGAAGCTGATCCTGCAAGGGTTCAGCGAGGCGGCGGTGGCGGCGCACGCGATCCACCCGATCGTGCATCCCGACACGGCGCTGCATTTCGAGTATTCCACCAGCAAGGGCGTGCCGGCCTAGCCTGGACGCCCAGGCCGACCGGCTGACAGGAGATGCCATGACCCGACTCGACGACGAAGACCCCGACGCCCCCGACCAGCCGGACGTGCCGGAGCCGATGGGCCCGGAGACCAAGGAGCCCAGCGACAACCGCACGCTGAACTCGCCGATCAACGAGCTGGAGAGCCGGCTGCTCAAGCAGCGCAAGGTGCTGGTGTTCGGCGCGATCAACGACAAGGTGGCGCGCGACGTGACCGGCCGCCTGCTGGCGCTGGCGAGCGAAGGCAGCCAGCCGATCGACGTGTACATCAACTCGCCCGGCGGCCATGTGGAGAGCGGCGATACCATCCACGACATGATCCGCTTCGTGGACGCCGAAGCGCCGGTGCGGGTGATCGGCACCGGCTGGGTGGCGAGCGCGGGGGCGCTGATCTTCCTGGCGGGCCGCAAGGAGAACCGGATGTGCCTGCCCAACACCCGCTTCCTGCTGCACCAGCCGATGGGCGGCGTGCGCGGCCCGGCGACCGACATCGACATCGAGGCGCGCGAGATCATCAAGATGCGCGAGCGGATCAACCACCTGATCGCGCGCGAGACCGGGCAGACCTACGAGCGGATCGCGAACGACACGGACCGCAACTACTGGATGAGCGCGGAAGAGGCGATCGCTTACGGGCTGGTGAGCCGGGTGGTGCAGTCGGCCAAGGAGTTCTGACGGAAGCCTCCTTTCCGCCTGAATCCAGTCTCCGTCATGCAGGGCTCTGCCCTGCACCCGCAAGGGGACGAAGTCCCCTTGACCCCTGTTGCTTATAGCCAGGTGTCCAGAGGACTTCGTCCTCTGGCGGGGTTCGGGGCGGAGCCCCGATCTTCAGTAATCGCCTACGAACCCGCCGCCTTCCGCACCACCGTCACCGCATCCGGCGAGGACCAGTCCGCCGCCCCCTCCAGCACGCCGACCTCGTAGCCGTTGCGGTCGATCAGCAGCGTGGTTGGGATGCCGCGCACGTCCAGGTCGTGCGCCAGGGCGCTCATCGGGTCGAGCAGCACCGGCAGGTTGCGGATGCCGTGCTCGGCGAAGAAGCGCTGCACCACGGCTGCCCCGCCGCGGTCGGAGGACACGGGCAGCACCACAATGTCGTCGCGCCCCACCAGGTGGGCCAGGTCGTCCAGCGCCGGCATCTCGCGCACGCAGGGGATGCACCAGGTGGCCCACAGGTTCAGCACCACCGCCTTGCCGGGATAGTCCGCCAGGGTGCGCGGCGAGCCGTCCGCGGCGCTGAAGCGCAGGTCGAGCTTGCGCGGCTGCGACAGGGCGTGGAGCTGCTCAATGCCTTCCAGCGCCTGCGCCCGCAGTTTACGCAGCGGGGCCGCCGCCGCTAGGGTCCCGGCGGCCGCGATCAAGGTGCGGCGCGTCAACTCGGTCATCAGGATGGGTCCTTGCCAGCACAATCAGAGCCGCAACGTCGGAACGCGGGGGCCAACGCGCAATGGGGCGGGCGCTTCGCCGCCGGGCCGTCCGCCATCATGGCCGAGATCAACGCCTCCATCGGCTTCGACCGCAAGCTGTGGCGGCAGGACATCCGCGGCTCCCTGGCGCACGCCGCCATGCTGGCCCGGGCGGGCATCATCCCCCGGGAGGACGAGGCGGCGATCCGCGACGGGCTGGCCGCCATCGGCGCGGAGATTGAGGCAGGCCAGTTCGCCTTCTACCCGGCGCTGGAAGACATCCACATGAACATCGAGGCCCGGCTGACCGAGCGGATCGGCGAGGCGGGCAAGCGGCTGCACACCGCGCGCAGCCGCAACGACCAGGTGGCGACCGATTTCCGCCTCTGGGTGCGCGACGCGATGGACGGGCTGGACGGCCAGGTGGCCGGGCTGATGGCCGCGCTGGCGGACCGGGCGGCGCAGCACGCGGCGGACCCGATGCCCGGCTTCACCCACCTGCAAACCGCGCAGCCGGTGACGTTCGGGCACCACCTGCTGGCCTATGTCGAGATGCTGCACCGCGACCGCGGGCGGCTGCGGGACGCGCGGGCGCGGCTCAACGAATGCCCACTGGGGGCGGCGGCGCTGGCCGGCACCTCCTTCCCGATCGACCGGGACGCGACGGCGGCGGCGCTGGGGTTCGACCGGCCGACAGCCAACTCGCTGGACGCGGTGTCCGACCGGGACTTCGCGCTGGAGTTCCTCGCCGCCGCGGCGATCTGCGCCGTGCACCTCTCAAGGCTGGCGGAGGAGATCGTGCTGTGGTGCTCGGCGCCGTTTGGCTTCGTGCGGCTGTCGGACGCGTTCACCACGGGGTCCTCCATCATGCCGCAGAAGCGCAACCCGGACGCGGCGGAGCTGGCGCGGGCCAAGACGGGGCGGGTGGTGGGCGCGCTGGTGGCGCTGCTGACCGTGATGAAGGGCCTGCCGCTCGCCTACGCCAAGGACACGCAGGAGGACAAGGAGCCGGTGTTCGACGCCGCCGACGCGCTGGCGCTGAGCCTGGCCGCGATGACCGGCATGGTGCGGGACCTGGCCCCGGACACGGCGCGGATGCGGGCCATGGCGGGCAGCGGCTTCGCCACCGCGACCGACCTGGCCGACTGGCTGGTGCGGGTGCTGCGCCTGCCGTTCCGCACCGCCCACCACGTCACCGGGCGGCTGGTGGCGCGGGCGGAGGCGCTGGGCACGGACCTGGCCGGGCTGAGCCTGGCGGAGATGCAGGCGGAGGAGCCCGGCATCACCCTGGCCTTGTTCGAGGTGCTGACGGTGGAGGCGTCCGTGGCGTCGCGCACCAGCTACGGCGGCACCGCGCCCGGCAACGTCGCGCAGCAGGCCGCGCGCTGGCAGGCGACGCTGGCATGAGGGCCGCCGTGGCGTTGGCCGTGGCGCTGGCGCTGGCCGGGTGCGGCAAGAAGGGCATCCCGGATGCGCCGGGGCCGGCGGACCAGATCACCTATCCACGGTCCTACCCGACGCACTGACCGCAGGGCGCTCCCTCCGGTGGCCTTCCAATCGCCTGAAAGAGGCGATCGGAACCTTCGGCCACCTCCGCCCTGCACCCGCAAGGGAACGAAGTCCCCTTGACCCCTGGTACTATAACCAGGTGTCCAGAGGACTTCGTCCTCTGGTGGGGTTTGGGGCAAAGCCCCAATCTTACCTGTGTTTTAAGCGTCGTTCAGCGTCACCCCCAAGCCCGCCAGGTCATCCCAGAACCCCGGATACGTCTTCGCCACGCAGCCCGGGTCCAGGATGGTCACCCCCGGCGTCCGCAGCCCCACCAGCGCCAGGCTCATGGCGATCCGGTGGTCGGAGTACGTGGCGATGCGCGCGGGCCGGAACCCGGCGGCCGACGCCGGGTCCACCACCAAGTCGTCGCCGTGCTCGACCGCCAGGCCGGGCGAGAGGCGGGACAGCTCAGTCGCCATCGCCGCGATCCGGTCGCATTCTTTGACCCGCAGGTTGGCGATGCCGGTGAAGCGGACCGGGCCCTCGTTGAACGCGGCCAGCGCCGCCAGGGTGGGCACGGCGTCCTGCATCTGCGCCCCGTCGATCACGGGAGGCATGTGCGGGAAGGAGCGGATCAGCGCGTGGGCGGCCGCGTCCGGCTGCGTGAGGGCGCTCGGAGGCGTGCCGATGTCGATGTCGCCGCCGGTCAGCGCCGCCGCCGCCCACAGGTAGGTGGCGGCCGAGGCGTCGGGCTCCACGGGCAAGGTGGCGGCGCGGTAGCCGCCGGGCTGCACCCGCCAGGCGCCCTCCCCGAGCGGCTCGACGGTGGCGCCGAAGCTCCGCATCACCGCGAGCGTGAGGTCGATGTAGCCGCGCGCGCCGATGTCGCTGCCGGCCAGGGCGACGCGGACCGGCCGCCGGCCGCACGCCGCCACCATGAGCAGCGCCGAGGCGTACTGGCTCGACAGCCCGGCGTCGATCGCCACCGCCTCGCCGTCGAAGCCGCCGCGCCCGTGCACGGTGACGGGGGGGCACCCGGTCGGGGCCTCGACCACGGCGCCCAGGGCGCGCAGCCCGGCCAGCAGCGGCGCGATCGGGCGGCGCTGCATGTGCGCGTCGCCGGTGACCACCACGGGGCCGTCCGCGAGGATGGCGGCGGCGGTCAGGAAGCGCGTGGCGGTGCCGGCATTGCCCAGGAACAGCGGCGCCCCGGGCGCGCGCAGATGGCCCGTGCCGGTGACGGCGAAGACCGTGGGCTCCGGCTGCTCGACCGCCACGCCCATCTGCCGCAGCGCCACGACCATGTGCCGCGTGTCGTCGCTCGCCAGCGCGCCGGTCAGCCGGCTCGTGCCCGGGGCGAGGGCCGCCAGCAGCAACGCCCGGTTGGTGATGCTCTTGGACCCTGGCGGCGACACCGCGCCGCGCAGGGGGCGGCCGGGCGGCACGATGGTCAGGGCGGATGTCATGCCAAGGGTCCTTCGCCGTCAGGCCGCTCGCGCCGCCGCGACGAAGCGGCGGATCAGCGCCGGGTCCTTCACGCCGCGCGCGCGCTCCACCCCCGAGGAGACGTCCACCGCCGGCGCGCCGGTCGCCCGGATGGCCGCCGCCACGGTGTCCGGGGTCAGCCCGCCGGCGAGCATCCACGGATAAGAGGGGCGGAAGCCGGCGAGCATGGACCAGTCCAGGGGGACGCCGTTGCCGCCCGGCAGCGTGGACCCGGCGGCAGGCTTGGGCTCGATCAGCAGCAGCGCGGCGGCCCCCGGCGCGTGCGGCAACTGGCCCGCATCGCTGATGCCGAGCGCGTGCCAGGCGGGCACGCCGAACCGCTGGACGATGGCGGTGACCCGCTCGGCACTGGCATAGAGTTGCAGCGCGTCGAGCGCCACCACGTCCAGCACGCGGGCGATGGCCGCGTCGTCCGGCTCGACGAACAGGCCGACGCGACTGGGACCGCCTTCGGCCCGGCCGGACAGCGCGGCCGCCGCACCCGGCGTCACCGCGCGCGGCGAGGCTGGGAAGAACACGAAGCCGATCCAGTCCGCCCCCGCCTCCGCCGCCGCATCGAATGCGGCCGGGTCGTTGATGCCGCAGATCTTGGTCCGGGTCATGGCATAGCCCTTCGGCGTGGGTCGGGCATGGCAGGCGGCGGCTGCGACGGACGAAGCCAGGTCTCAGGCAGCCCAGATGGGCTGCTTCAGCCGGGTCAGGAACGCGGCATGGGCGGCCAGTTCAGCGTCGTTCGGCGCCATGGGCCGCGGTGTGCGCGTCCCGGCCGCCTGATACACCGTGGCTTGCAGGGTGGCGCCGCCCTCGGCGGCCAGCGACAGGCCGCGCTGCCGGCCTCCCGTCAGCTCGATGTACACGTCGGCCAGCAGGCGGCAGTCCAGCAGGGCGTTGTGGCTGGTGCGATCCGACAGGTCGATGCCGAAGCGGCGGCACAGCGCGTCCAGGCTGTTCGGCAGGC
>CAXTJU010000109.1:0-10008 GCA_964244655.1 uncultured Acetobacteraceae bacterium
GCGCACACCGCCACGTCCGCCGGCAGCGCCGCCTGGCAGGCGGCCAGCATCTCCGCCGCCGTCTCCACCCGGCACAATTCCGCACCCGGCGGCGTCGGTTGCGCCGTGGGGCCGCTCACCAGCGTCACCCGCGCGCCCAGCCGGAGCAGCGCCGCGGCGATGGCCGTGCCCTGGCGGCCGGAGGAGCGGTTGGCGATGTAGCGCACCGGGTCGATCGGCTCGTGAGTGGGGCCGCTGGTGACCAGGGCGTGGCGGCCAGCCAGCGGCTGCGGCGAGGCAAAAGCCTCGATTGCGGCCAGGATGGCGGCGGGCTCGGCCAGGCGGCCGGGGCCGAACTCATGGCAGGCCATCTCGCCCTCGTCCGGGCCCACGAAATGCACGCCGCGGCTGCGCAGGGTGGCGACGTTGGCGACGGTGGCCGGGTGCTGCCACATCCGCACGTTCATGGCGGGCGCGGCCAGCACGGGCTTGTCGGTGGCGAGCAGCACCGTGGTGGCCAGGTCGTGGCACCGGCCGGTCGCCATGGCGGCCAGGATGTCCGCGCTGGCGGGCGCCACCACCAGCAGGTCGGCGGCGCGGGAGAGCTGGATGTGGCCCATCTCGCTCTCGTCGGTCAGCGACCACAGATCGGCATGGACCTTGGTCTCCGTCAGCGCCTGCAAGCTGAGCGGGGTGACGAAGCGCGCGCCGCCCTCGGTCAGCACGCCAGTCACGCCATGCCCGGCGCGGCGCAGCAGCCGCACCAGCTCCAGCGCCTTGTAGGCGGCGATCCCGCCGGAGACGATCAGCAGGACTCTCAAAGGCGGCGGCCGGTGTGGATGGCCGCAATGCCGCCCGTCAGGTTGCGGTGGCGCACCTGGGACAGGCCGGCCTCCTGCATCAGCGCCTCCAGCGCCTCCTGGTCGGGGAAGGTGCGGATGCTCTCGGCGAGGTAGCGGTAGCTGTCCGCGTCCCCCGCCACCGCCTGGCCGAGCCGCGGCAGCACGGCGAACGACCATGCGTCGTACACCGGCGCCAGCACCGCCACCTGCACGCGGGAGAACTCCAGGCAGGCGAACCGTCCGCCCGGCCGCAGCACCCGGCGCGCCTCGCGCAGGGCGGCCGGCTTGTCCGTCACGTTGCGCAGGCCGAACGCGATGCTGACCACATCGACGCAGCGGTCGGGCAGCGGCAGCGCCTCCGCGTCGGCCACCAGGAAGGCGACGCCGGCGGCCTGGCCGCGGCCGGCCGCGCGTTCCCGGCCCACGCCCAGCATGGCGGCGTTGATGTCGGACAGGATCGCCGGGCCGCCGCCGGCGCTGCGCCAGCCGAAGGTGATGTCCCCGGTGCCGCCGGCGAGGTCCAGCAGGGTGCGGTTGGGGGTGGGCTGCAGGGCTGCGACGAAGGCGCGCTTCCAGGCGCGGTGGATGCCGAGCGACATGAGGTCGTTCATCACGTCGTAGCGGGAGGCGACGCTGTCGAACACGGCGCGCACCATTGGCTTCTTGGCCTCGCGCGGGACGGTGCGGTAGCCGAAATCGGTGGTCGGGTTGTCCGTCATGCCATCAGGATATAGCGTGCGCCGCCCATGCCGGAACTCCCCGAAGTCGAGACGGTGATGCGCGGCCTGCGGGCGCGGCTGGAGGGGCGGCGGATCGTGCGCGCGCTGGTGCACCGGCCGGATTTGCGCTGGGCGCTGCCGCCGCACCTGGCGGCGCGGCTGGAGGGCGCGCGGGTGGAAGGGTTCCGCCGCCGGGCCAAGTACATCCTGATGCGGCTGGACGGCGGGGACAGCGTGCTGCTGCACCTCGGCATGTCCGGGCGGATGGTGCTGGGGCCGGCCAACCCCAACAGCGTCACTGCGCACGAGCACATCGTGCTGGAGACCGATGAGGGATGGCGGGTAGGGTTCGTGGACCCACGGCGCTTCGGCTCGGTCGATCTGATCGCCACGGCAGACGAGGATCGGCACCGCCTGCTGGCCGGGTTGGGGCCGGAGCCGCTGGACCCGGCGTTCACCGCCAGCGTGCTGGCGGCGGCGCTGGCGGGCAAGCGAACCCCGGTGAAGGCGGCGCTGCTGGACCAGCGGCTGGTGGCGGGCCTGGGCAACATCTACGTGTGCGAGGCGCTGTTCCGCGCCCGCATCGCCCCCGACCGCCAGGCCGCCGCCATTCCGCGCGCCGGGGCGGCCCGCCTGGTGGCGGCGATCAAGGCGGTGCTGACGGAGGCGATCGCCGCGGGTGGGTCGTCCCTGCGGGATTATGTGCAGCCCGATGGCGAGCTTGGTTACTTCCAGCATGCCTGGAAGGTGTACGGGCGGGAAGGCCAGCCCTGCGAGCGTTGCCCCGGCCTGCCGGCTTGCCCCGGCGTGGCACGCATGGTGCAGTCGGCGCGGTCCACCTTCCACTGCCCGCAAACCCAGCGTTAGGGTTCGCGGCGCGGGGCATGTCTGATAGGATGCCGGCATGTCCGCAGTGTTCGACAAGCTGGGCTTCATGCGCCACCTGGAAAGCGAGGGCACATTCAACCGCCCGCAAGCGGAGAAGCTGACCGAGGCGTTTCACCAGGCCGTGCTGGAGACGGTGGCGACCAAGGCCGACATCGCCCGGCTGGAGGCGCGCATCGACGCCATGGACGCCCGGGTCGATGCCAAGCTGGCCGTTGTCGATGCCAAGCTGGCCGGCGTCGACGCGAAGTTGGCCGGCTTGAGCAGCGGCATCGACGCGAAGCTGGCCGGCTTGAGCAGCAGCGTCGAAGCCTCAGTGGCCAGCATGAAGGTGTGGACCGTGGGCGTCGGGGTGGCGCTATTCAGTGCGCTTGCCGCCATCCGCTTCTTCGGACATCAGTGAGGTCGGCACGGCCTTAGGGAGGTAACCCATGCCCGAGATGATTTTGGTGGAGACGCAAGGAGCCGTGGGCGTCATCCGCCTCAACCGCCCTGCGGCGCTCAACGCGCTATGCGACCAGCTGATGGCCGAGCTTGGCGATCAGTTGCTCGCGTTCGACGCGGACCCGGCGGTCGGCGCCATCGTGCTCACCGGGTCGGACAAGGCGTTCGCGGCGGGGGCGGACATCAAGGAGATGCAGGCCCGCAGCTACCCCGGCGTGCTGGTGGATGACTTCATCGCGAAGTGGGAGGTGGTGCTGCGGGTCAAGAAGCCGGTGATCGCCGCCGTGGCCGGGTTCGCGCTGGGGGGCGGGTGCGAGCTGGCGATGATGTGCGACATGATCGTGTGCGCCGACACCGCCAAGTTCGGCCAGCCCGAGATCAACCTCGGCATCATGCCGGGCGCGGGCGGCACCCAGCGGTTCACCCGCGCCGTGGGCAAGTCCAAGGCGATGGACATGTGCCTGACCGGCCGCATGATGGACGCGGCTGAGGCGGAGCGGGCCAACCTGGTCACGCGAATATTTCCAGCGGCGGCCCTGGTGGAGGAAGCGGTCAAGCTGGCGGCAAAGGTTGCCAGCCAATCCCGCGTGGCGGCGTTGCTCACCAAGCGCGCGGTGAACGCGGCGTTCGAAACCACCCTGACGCAAGGCGTTGCGACCGAGCGCGGGCTGTTCCTGTCGCTGTTCGGGACGGCCGACCAGGCTGAGGGCATGGCCGCGTTCGTCGGCAAGCGCCCGCCGTTCTTCACGCGCTGAGGGCCGTGCAGCTTCCTTGACTCGGAAAAGTCCCGGACCTAAAAATGCCGCTCGCGATTGGCAAGGTCGCTGGTCGGACGATATTAGCCAGACCAGATAATTGTTTGAGATATAGGATCGAATGGCGAACAACGCTTCCGCGCGCAAGCGCATCCGGCAAACGGCGCGCCGCACTGAGCGCAACCAGGCCCGCAAGTCCCGCATGAGAACCTTCGTCAAGAAGGTTGAGACGGCGATCGCCGGCGGTGACAAGGCTGTTGCTGCAGCCGCTTTCCTGGCGGCGCAGCCGGAGATGCAGCGCGCGGCTGGCAAGGGCGTAATCCACTCCAACACGGTCGCCCGCAAGCTGTCGCGTTTGTCCAAACGCATCAAGGCGTTGGCTGCTCCAGCTGCATAGGCTGTTGACTAGATAGCTTGAGCCGCTGTTTTTGCTAAGTTTACCGGCAATAAAGGCCAATCAATCCATTTAGGATTGACTGGCCTTTGTCTTTTGCAGCCTTGCCACACTTCTGAGCTTTTGCTTTAGCTGCGTTGTTTTGAATTGCGTTTGGTAACAACGCGACCTAAACCATTATTATGCATTCATATCCCGCAGACGAGAGCGTCGCTGCCGGGGCATGGGCTTCCGGTATAGCTTGAGGCAGGTGGGATGATCACATTCGGCGACCCGGCTGACCGTACAGAGGGCATTGGCCTTCCGAGCCCCGGCTCCATCCTCGCGGCGCAATGGGACAGGGTGCGCGACCGCCTCAAAGCCGATGTCGGCGAGGTGGAGTACCGCACCTGGCTGCGGCAGATGACGATGGCCGGCCTGGACGGTGACGAGGTGACTATCCACCTGCCCACCCGCTTCCTAAGGGATTGGGTGCGCAGCCACTACGCGGACAAGCTGGCGGCGTTTTGGCGCATGGAAAGCGAGGACGTGCAGCGCGTTGACCTGCGCGTCGGCTCCGCGGCCGAGCCGCCCCCCCTGGCCGCCCCGCTGACCGAAAGCCTGTCCGCCGAGAGCACCCTTCCAAGCGTCCTGCGCGCCGAGGACCGGTCGGAGCCGCGCGCGGCGGAGGCGGCCGGCGCGTTGGACAGCCGGTTCTCGTTCGACGCCTTCATTGTGGGCAAGCCCAACGAGTTTGCCTATGCCTGCGCCCGGCGCGTGGCCGAGCAGCCGGCCAGCCAGGGATTCAACCCGCTGTTCCTGTATGGCGGCGTCGGCCTGGGCAAGACCCACCTGATGCACGCCGTCGGGCTCGAGCTGTCCCGGCGCGAGGGCGGCCGGCCGGCAAGCGTCAGCTACATGTCGGCCGAGAAGTTCATGTACCGCTTCATCGCCGCTATCCGCAGCCAATCGACCATGGAGTTCAAGGAGAGCCTACGCTCCGTCGATGTGCTGATGGTGGACGACGTGCAGTTCCTGATCGGCAAGGACAGCACGCAGGAGGAGTTCTTCCACACCTTCAACGCGCTGGTGGAATCCGGCAAGCAGATCGTGATCTCGTCGGACAAGTCACCGTCCGAGCTGGACGTCGAGCAGCGGCTGCGCACCCGTCTCGGCTGCGGCATGGTGGCGGACATCCACGCGACCACGTTCGAGTTGCGGGTGTCCATCTTGGAGGCCAAGGCCGGGCGCGCAGGGGTCGATGTGCCGCGCCGGGTGCTGGAGTTCCTGGCCCACAAGATCACCACCAACGTGCGCGAGCTGGAGGGGGCGCTGAACCGGTTGCTGGCCCATGCCAGCCTGTTCGGCCGTCCGGTGACGCTGGAGTCCACCCAGGACGTGCTGCGGGACGTGCTGAAGGCGCAGGACCGCCGGGTCACCATCGAGGAGATCCAGAAGCGCGTGGCCGAGCACTACCACCTGCGGCTGAGCGAGATGAGCAGCGCCCGGCGCGCCCGCAACGTGGCACGGCCGCGCCAGGTGGCGATGTACCTGGCCAAGCAGCTCACCAGCCGTTCCCTGCCGGAGATCGGCCGCAAGTTCGGCAACCGCGACCACACCACGGTGATGCACGCTTGCAGCCGGGTGGCGGAGATCATGGGCGTGGACGCCGGGTTCGCCGAGGACGTGGAGCTGCTGCGGCGCATGCTGGAGAGCTGACGATCGTTTGCGCGGCGCAGCCGGGCTGCTAGGCTGGCCGTCCGACCCAGCAGCGCCCCGGAGTCCGGCGGCGCGGAGAACCTGCCATGAAGCTCAAGGCTGACCGCGCGACGCTGATCAAGGGGCTGGCCCACATCCAGAGCGTGGCCGAGAAGCGCAACACCATCCCAATCCTGGCCAACGTGCTGATCGCGGTGCGGGACGGCAAGCTGAGCCTCACCGCGACCGACATGGAGATCGCCATCGTCGAGGAGGTGCCGGCCGCCACTAGCCGGGACGGCGCCACCACGGCCTCGGCGACCACGCTGTACGAGATCGTGCGCAAGCTGCCGGACGGGGCGGAGGTCGAACTGGACTTCACCGGTGGGGACGCCCAGCTGGCGCTGCGGGCCGGGCGCTACGCCACCAGCTTGGTCACGCTGCCGACCGACGACTTCCCGTCCATGACGGCGGGGCAGCTGCCGCACCATTTCCACCTCACCGCCCTGGCGTTGCGCGGGCTGATCGACCGCACCCGGTTCGCCATCAGCACGGAGGAGACGCGCTACTACCTCAATGGCATCTTCCTGCATGCGGCGGACGGCGATGACGGACGGGTGCTGCGCGCGGCCGCCACGGATGGCCACCGGCTGGCCCGAGTGGAGGAGCCGCTGCCGGAGGGCGCCGGGGCCATGCCCGGCGTGATCGTGCCGCGCAAGACGGTTGCCGAGTTGCGCAAGTTGCTGGACGAGGCGAGCGGGGAGGTGGAGGTGGCGCTGTCTGACACGCGCATCCAGTTCACCGTCGGCACGGTGCAGCTGACCAGCAAGCTGATCGACGGCACGTTTCCTGAGTATGAGCGGGTGATCCCGCGCGACAACGAGAAAATCCTGCGCGTCGGCAAGAAGGACTTCGCCGAGGCGGTCGGCCGGGTCGCGGCCATCAGCAGCGAGCGGTCCCGTCCGGTGAAGATGTCACTCTCGCGGGACTTGCTGGTGCTGTCGGCGGCGAGCCCGGAGCAGGGCACGGCCACGGAGGAGCTTGACGGGGAGCGGGTGAAGTACGACGCCGGGCCGCTCGAGATCGGCTTCCAGGCGCGCTACCTGAACGATATCACCGATCAGATCGGCGGCGAGGTGGAGTTCCTGTTCAGCGACGGCGCCGCACCCACGGTCGTGCGGGATGCAGGAGACACCAGCGCGTTGTACGTGCTGATGCCGATGCGGGTGTGATGGGGCACAGGCATGCCAAGCTGGCCTGTGCCATGGACGGTTCCGACGTAAGGATGTCAGCTAATCTTACAAATGAGATTTGTGGGCCATCTAGAGCATTGTTTCTACAATCTGGCAGGCTAGTTGCATTGACTCGGGCGTTATCACTCGGGCCTCAATGCCATGCTTTGTAAGCACGCTGCCTCCATCATCGCCCTAGCAAGCTGCTTTGCCGGCAGCGCGCAGGCTGCGCCGGCGCTTTCGGTATCGAGCGTGGTGGGCGGCGGCCCAGCGGGCACCGTGTTCGAGAACCTGAACGAGCTGGCCCTTGGCCAGGCGGGCGGCATGACGAGCGCCGGCGTGATGGTGACGTTCTCCGGCAACGCCGCGGTGGTCGCCGGAGCCAGCACCAACTATTATGCGGCTCCCGTGCTGTCGAACGGCGATGGGGCCGCGTTCGGCGACGCGGACGGCGCTGATGCGAGCCGTTACGTCAGCACCGGTTCAGCCGGCGCCGTGGCTGGTTCCGCCGTCACGTTCACGCTGCCGACCGCCGAGACCTATTTCGGTTTGGCTTGGGGTTCGGTGGACAGCTACGACAGCCTGGGGTTTTACGATGGCGCCACGCTGATCGAGGCGATCACCGGGGCTGACGTGCTGGCCGGGGCTAACGGAGACCAGTCCGCGGCGGGCACAGCCTACGTGAACATCACCTCCTCGGTCGCCTTCACGACGATCGTGGCCAGCAGCAGCCAGTATGCGTTCGAACTTGACGATCTGTCGTTCGACCCGCCGGCCGCTTCCGTGCCGGAACCGATGACGCTGGCCGTGCTGGGAACGGGTCTTGCCGGCCTTAGGCTTGCGAAGCGCCGTCGCCACGGAGCGTCTGCCTCCTAGGGATTCGGCCTGCGCCCGAACGACACGGCCGTCTCCTTCGCCGCTTTGGGAAGGCGTCTTCCCACTGTGACCGGGGGTCACGATCCGGCGACGCGCCATTGCATCGGCAGGCGGTTCGGCGGCTAAGAAAGCCAGGTGATCCTGAGCCGCCTGACCCTGACCGAGTTCCGCAACTATCCGGCCCTGACCTGGCGGCCGGCGGCGCGCCTGGCCGTGATCACCGGGCCGAACGGCAGTGGCAAGACCAACCTGCTGGAAGCCGTCTCCCTGCTGGTGCCCGGCCGCGGCTTGCGCAACGCCCGCCTGGCGGATTTGCCGCGGATGGGCGCGGACAGTCGCTGGGGAGTGGCCGCGGAGTTCGCGGACGGGCTGGCCATCGGCACCGGGGCCCCGCTGGAAGGTCCCACGGACCGCCGCGCCTTCCGCTTGGACGGCGAGCCGCCGCGCTCCCAGGCTGCCATCGCGGCCCGGCTGGCCGCCGTCTGGCTCACGCCGCAGATGGACCGGCTGTTCGGCGAGGGCGCATCCGGCCGCCGCCGCTTTCTCGACCGGCTGGTCTGGGCGCTGGAGCCGGGTCATGCGCGGGAGATCGCGGCGCACGACACCGCCATGGCCAGCCGCAACCGGCTGCTGGCGACCGGCGGCGCCGACCCGGCTTGGCTGGCCGGGTTGGAGGATAGCATGGTGCGCCATGCCGTGGCCGCCGCCGCCGCCCGCGCTGGCCTGGTGGCCCGGCTGAATGCGGCGCTGGACGCGGGCGCGGCGGGCGCGTTCCCGGCTGCCCGCATGGCGCTGCTGGACCCGATCGCCGACCGGCTCGCCGCTGACCCGGCGCTCGCGGTGGAGGACTGGCTGCGCGCCGCCCTGCATGACGCCCGTGCTTCGGACGCTGCCGCCGGGTCGGCGAGCCTGGGGGCGCACCGGGCGGACATGGCGCTGTCCGACGCCACGACGGGGCTGGCGGCGGCGCTCGCCAGCACGGGGCAGCAAAAGGCGCTGCTGCTGGGCGTGGTGCTGGGCCATGCCGCCCTCATCGCCGCCACCCGCGGCGCGCCGCCGGTGCTGCTGCTGGATGAGCCGACCGTCCACCTGGATGCCGTGCGCCGGCGGGACTTGCTGGACGCGTTGGCAGCCGGCAGCGGGACGGTGTTGTTGACAGGCACGGACGCGCAGGCGTTCGCGCCGCTCCAGGGCCTGGCTGAGGGCTGGCAAACCGGGGATGGCCAGCTGCTGCCGGACGCCAGCTTTCCCCCGCCCAGGGCTGTCTAAAGCGGGTCTGAACGCCTATATTCCATGGCAGTCCCGACTGACCCGGAGTCTCGTCACGGCATGTCCGATCCCGCCGCATCCCAGCCCGAAGCCACCCCCGGCAGCGCCGAGTATGGCGCTGATTCCATCTCCGTCCTGCGTGGGCTCGACGCGGTCCGCAAGCGCCCTGGCATGTACATCGGCGACACGGATGACGGCTCGGGCCTGCATCACATGGCGTTCGAGATCATCGACAACGCGGTGGACGAGGCGCAGGCCGGGTTCGCCACCAGTTGCTCACTGACGCTGAACGCGGACGGCTCGGTGACGGTGCGCGACGACGGCCGCGGCATCCCCACCGACATCCACCATGAGGAGGGCGTGTCCGCGGCCGAGGTGGTGCTGACCCGGCTGCACGCCGGCGGCAAGTTCAACCAGAACAGCTACAAGGTGTCCGGCGGGCTGCACGGCGTGGGCGCGGCGGTGGTCAACGCGTTGTCCGACTGGATGCATGTCCGCATCTGGCGCAACGGGCTGGAGCATTTCATCGGCTTCGCCAACGGGGACGCCGTGGCCCCGTTGAAAGTGGTGGGTCCGAGCCCCGAGCATTCCGGCACCGAGGTCACGTTCAAGCCGAGCCCGACCACCTTCACCAAGACCGAGTTCGAGTACGCTATCCTGGAGAAGCGAATGCGCGAGCTGGCGTTCCTGAACTCCGGCATGAAGATTCGCCTGTGCGACGAGCGCCATGCCCCGGTGCAGGAAACCGACTTCCATTACGAGGGTGGGCTGATCGAGTTCGTCCGCTACCTCGACCGCTCCAAGACGCCCGTGCTGGCCGAGCCGATCAGCGTGACGACGCTGGAGAGCCAGGTGGGCATCCGCGTCGAGTTCGCGCTCGAATGGAACGACAGCTTCCACGAGACCATGCTGTGCTTCACCAACAACATCCCGCAG